>NZ_CP109178.1:7135000-7449156 GCF_036248255.1 Streptomyces sp. NBC_01717
GAAAACAACCGTGATTCCGGGAGTAGTGGCGAGCGAAACTGGATGAGGCCAAACCGTATGCGTGTGATACCCGGCAGGGGTTGCGCATGCGGGGTTGTGGGATCTCTTTTTCACAGTCTGCCGGCTGTGAGGCGAGTCAGAAACCGTTGATGTAGGCGAAGGACATGCGAAAGGTCCGGCGTAGAGGGTAAGACCCCCGTAGCTGAAACATTAACGGCTCGTTTAAGAGACACCCAAGTAGCACGGGGCCCGAGAAATCCCGTGTGAATCTGGCGGGACCACCCGCTAAGCCTAAATATTCCCTGGTGACCGATAGCGGATAGTACCGTGAGGGAATGGTGAAAAGTACCGCGGGAGCGGAGTGAAATAGTACCTGAAACCGTGTGCCTACAAGCCGTGGGAGCGTCGCTGTTGTTCTTCGGAGCGACAGTCGTGACTGCGTGCCTTTTGAAGAATGAGCCTGCGAGTTTGCGGTGTGTTGCGAGGTTAACCCGTGTGGGGAAGCCGTAGCGAAAGCGAGTCCGAATAGGGCGTTTTAGTAGCACGCTCAAGACCCGAAGCGGAGTGATCTAGCCATGGGCAGGTTGAAGCGGAGGTAAGACTTCGTGGAGGACCGAACCCACCAGGGTTGAAAACCTGGGGGATGACCTGTGGTTAGGGGTGAAAGGCCAATCAAACTCCGTGATAGCTGGTTCTCCCCGAAATGCATTTAGGTGCAGCGTCGTGTGTTTCTTGCCGGAGGTAGAGCACTGGATAGGCGATGGGCCCTACCGGGTTACTGACCTTAGCCAAACTCCGAATGCCGGTAAGTGAGAGCACGGCAGTGAGACTGTGGGGGATAAGCTCCATGGTCGAGAGGGAAACAGCCCAGAGCATCGACTAAGGCCCCTAAGCGTACGCTAAGTGGGAAAGGATGTGGAGTCGCAGAGACAACCAGGAGGTTGGCTTAGAAGCAGCCACCCTTGAAAGAGTGCGTAATAGCTCACTGGTCAAGTGATTCCGCGCCGACAATGTAGCGGGGCTCAAGCGTACCGCCGAAGTCGTGTCATTCCAGCATTAAGGGCCAACGCCTGCTGGGATGGGTAGGGGAGCGTCGTGTGCCGGGTGAAGCAGCCGCGGAAGCGAGTTGTGGACGGTTCACGAGTGAGAATGCAGGCATGAGTAGCGATACACACGTGAGAAACGTGTGCGCCGATTGACTAAGGGTTCCTGGGTCAAGCTGATCTGCCCAGGGTAAGTCGGGACCTAAGGCGAGGCCGACAGGCGTAGTCGATGGACAACCGGTTGATATTCCGGTACCCGCTTTGAAACGCCCAATACTGAATCAGGCGATGCTAAGTCCGTGAAGCCGGCCCGATCTCTTCGGAGTTGAGGGTAGTGGTGGAGCCGACGAACCAGACTTGTACTAGGTAAGCGATGGGGTGACGCAGGAAGGTAGTCCAGCCCGGGCGGTGGTAGTCCCGGGGTAAGGGTGTAGGGCGTGTGATAGGCAAATCCGTCACACATGAGCCTGAGACCTGATGCCGAGCCGATTGTGGTGAAGTGGATGATCCTATGCTGTCGAGAAAAGCCTCTAGCGAGTTTCATGGCGGCCCGTACCCTAAACCGACTCAGGTGGTCAGGTAGAGAATACCGAGGCGTTCGGGTGAACTATGGTTAAGGAACTCGGCAAAATGCCCCCGTAACTTCGGGAGAAGGGGGCCATCACTGGTGATTGGATTTACTCCATGAGCTGGGGGTGGCCGCAGAGACCAGCGAGAAGCGACTGTTTACTAAAAACACAGGTCCGTGCGAAGCCGTAAGGCGATGTATACGGACTGACGCCTGCCCGGTGCTGGAACGTTAAGGGGACCGGTTAGCTGACTTTCGGGTCGGCGAAGCTGAGAACTTAAGCGCCAGTAAACGGCGGTGGTAACTATAACCATCCTAAGGTAGCGAAATTCCTTGTCGGGTAAGTTCCGACCTGCACGAATGGCGTAACGACTTCTCGACTGTCTCAACCATAGGCCCGGTGAAATTGCACTACGAGTAAAGATGCTCGTTTCGCGCAGCAGGACGGAAAGACCCCGGGACCTTTACTACAGTTTGATATTGGTGTTCGGTTCGGCTTGTGTAGGATAGGTGGGAGACTTTGAAGCAGCCACGCCAGTGGTTGTGGAGTCGCCGTTGAAATACCACTCTGGTCGTGCTGGATGTCTAACCTGGGTCCGTGATCCGGATCAGGGACAGTGTCTGATGGGTAGTTTAACTGGGGCGGTTGCCTCCTAAAGAGTAACGGAGGCGCCCAAAGGTTCCCTCAGCCTGGTTGGCAATCAGGTGTTGAGTGTAAGTGCACAAGGGAGCTTGACTGTGAGACCGACGGGTCGAGCAGGGACGAAAGTCGGGACTAGTGATCCGGCAGTGGCTTGTGGAAGCGCTGTCGCTCAACGGATAAAAGGTACCCCGGGGATAACAGGCTGATCTTCCCCAAGAGTCCATATCGACGGGATGGTTTGGCACCTCGATGTCGGCTCGTCGCATCCTGGGGCTGGAGTCGGTCCCAAGGGTTGGGCTGTTCGCCCATTAAAGCGGTACGCGAGCTGGGTTTAGAACGTCGTGAGACAGTTCGGTCCCTATCCGCTGCGCGCGTAGGAATATTGAGAAGGGCTGTCCCTAGTACGAGAGGACCGGGACGGACGAACCTCTGGTGTGCCAGTTGTCCTGCCAAGGGCATGGCTGGTTGGCTACGTTCGGAAAGGATAACCGCTGAAAGCATCTAAGCGGGAAGCCTGCTTCGAGATGAGTGTTCCCACCCCCTTTGAGGGGTTAAGGCTCCCAGTAGACGACTGGGTTGATAGGCCAGATGTGGAAGCCCGGCAACGGGTGGAGCTGACTGGTACTAATAGGCCGAGGGCTTGTCCTCAGTTGCTCGCGTCCACTGTGTTGTTCCCGGGTTGCGAACAGTCGCACCGGTTGAACAGCTTCACTACTTAATTGAAAAGTGTGCTTGTTCGCTAGAACCCGATAGGGTTTCGGTGGTCATTGCGTTAGGGAAACGCCCGGTTACATTCCGAACCCGGAAGCTAAGCCTTTCAGCGCCGATGGTACTGCAGGGGGGACCCTGTGGGAGAGTAGGACGCCGCCGAACAATCTTTCAAGGACCCTTGGTCCCAGCGTTCATGCTGGGACCAAGGGTCCTTTTTGTTTTGTCGAAGCGCGTCGGGTGGCCGACTGCGCGAGAATGTGTGTAGTACCCGAAGACAGGAGTTCCACCCATGTCCACCAACTCTCCCGACGATCGTTCGGAGCGCGAGCCGCGTCGCCGGGACGGTGGTGACCGGGGCGGCTTCCGGGGTGGTCGCGACGACCGGTCCGGCAGCCCGCGTCGGGACAACGACCGTGGTGGCAACCGCCGTGACGACGGCCGGCCGACGAGCGGCGGTGCCGGTGGTGCCGGTGGTGGCTTCCGTCGCGATGACCGTGATCGCGGGCCGCGTCGTGATGACAGCCGTGGCGGTGGCTCCGGTGGTGGGTTCCGTCGCGATGACAGCCGTGGTGGCGGTACCGGTGGCAGGTTCCCTCGGGACGACCGTGGTGGCGGTTCCGGTGGTGGGTTCCGTCGCGATGACAGCCGTGGTGGCTCCGCCGGTGGCGGGTTCCGTCGGGATGATCGTGCGCCGCGGCGTGATGACGACCGTGGTGGGCGTCCCGGTGGTGGCTTCGAGCGCCGTGACGACCGGCCGCGTGGGCCCCGCCGGGACGACGACAGCCGCAGCGGCGGCTTCCGCCGCGACGACAGTCGGCCCTCGAGTGGCGGCGACCGAGGCGGGTTCCGCCGTGACGACAGCCGCGGTGGCGGCGCCGGCGGTGGTTTCCGTCGCGATGACAGCCGTGGCGGTTCCGGTGGCGGGTTCCGTCGTGACGACAGCCGTGGTGGCTCCGCCGGTGGTGGGTTCCGTCGGGATGATCGTGCGCCGCGGCGTGACGATGAGCGTGGTGGGCGTCCCGGTGGTGGCTTCGAGCGCCGTGACGACCGGCCGCGTGGGCCCCGCCGGGACGACGACAGCCGCAGCGGCGGCTTCCGCCGCGACGACAGTCGGCCCTCGAGTGGCGGCGACCGAGGCGGGTTCCGCCGTGACGACAGCCGCGGTGGCGGCGCCGGTGGCGGGTTCCGTCGCGATGACAGCCGTGGCGGTTCCGGCGGTGGCTTCCGTCGTGACGACAGCCGCGGTGGCGGTGCCGGCAGGTTCCCTCGTGATGATCGTGCGCCGCGGCGTGACGACGACCGTGGTGGGTACCGTGGGCCGCGGCGTGATGATGAGCGTGGTGGGCGTCCCGGTGGTGGCTTCGAGCGCCGTGACGACCGGCCGCGTGGGCCCCGTCGCGACGACGACAGCCGCAGCGGTGGTTTCCGCCGCGATGACAGTCGGCCCTCGAGTGGCGGTGACCGAGGCGGGTTCCGCCGAGACGACAGCCGTGGTGGCGGTGGATACCGCGGGCAGCGGGACGACCGTGACCGGAGTGGTTCCCGCGGCCGTGACGACCGAGGTGGCTTCGACCGGCGCGACGACCGTGGTGGCTTCGACCGGCGCGACGACCGCGACCGGGAGCCGATCAAGCGGATTCCGATTCCTGACGACGTCACCGGTGACGAGATCGACAAGGACGTGCGTCAGGAGCTGCTGAGCCTGCCGAAGACCCTGGCCGAGGATGTTGCCAGGAACCTCGTCATGGTTGCCCGGCTCATCGACGAGGACCCCGAGCAGGCCTATGCGTACTCGCGTATCGCGCTGCGGCTGGCCTCGCGGGTGGCTGCTGTGCGTGAGGCGGCCGGCTTTGCCGCGTACGCGACGCAGAAGTACGCGGAGGCGCTGGCCGAGTTCCGGGCGGCGAAGCGGATGACCGGTTCCGTGGAACTGTGGCCCGTCATGGCCGACTGCGAGCGTGGACTCGGGCGGCCCGAGCGGGCGATGGCCATGGCCGGCGAGCCCGAGGTGCAGAAGCTGGACAAGGCCGGGCAGGTCGAGATGCGTCTGGTGGCGGCCGGGGCCCGTAGGGACATGGGGCAGATCGATGCCGCCATCGTCACCCTGCAGAGCTCCGAGCTGGCCTCGAACGCCGTGCACCCGTGGACGCCGCGGCTGCGCTATGCGTACGCGGATGCGCTGCTGGCCGCGGGGCGCGAGGACGAGGCTCGTGAGTGGTTCGCGAAGACCGTGGAGGCCGACAAGGACGGCTCCACCGATGCGTCGGACCGGCTCGCCGAGCTGGACGGTGTCGAGTTCGTCGATGCTCTCGGCGAGGACCACGACGCCGACGACGCCGATGGGACGGCCGGTCTCGATGCCGATGATGAAGGCTCGGCGGACAAGGCCTAGGACATGAGAAGAGGGCGGCATCCCGACAGGGGTGCCGCCCTCCTTTTTGTCTCCGGCCTCAGTCGAGGGTGAGGCTGCGCAGGACCAGGCCCGAGGCCGGCTTGGGGCCGAACGAGGTGGACTTGCGCGGCATGGTGACGCCCTGCCGGGCCAGGTCCCGGACGACTTCCTCCCGTACCGGATGCATCAGGACAGCGGTGGCGTTGTGGCGCTCGGCCTGGTCCACGGCCGCCTCGGTGTCGTGTATGTACGCGATGTGTTCCGGGGTGTCCGGGATCTGCCACACATGGTCGAGAAGGGTCGCGTGCAGCACCGTCGCGTCGAGGGCGCGCCAGGCGGGTGGGCGGTCGGCCGGGACGGTGCGGGTCAGCAGCTCCTTGTCCGGGCGGTCGACGAGGTGGAAGCGGCCGTCACCGGCGAGCAGGAAGGCGTTGCCTTCGGCGGCCGCCTCGGCGAGGGCGTCGAGGGCCACGGGGAGCGGCCCCTCGATGTCCCGGATGCGGAAGGCGCCGTTCAGAGCGGCCAGCGCGTCGGCGACCGGGAGGCGGTGCAGCAGTCGGTGGATGGCGCGGACCCGCAGCGGGTAGCGGGCCGTGTCGACCAGGAGGACCAGGCCGAAGTCCCAGGGGCCGGGAACCGTGTGTTCCTGCTGGAGACGGAGGTACGTGGCCCAGCGGTGGTGGCCGTCGGCGATGAGCGCCTGGTGTCGGGCGAGATCGGTTTCGATCTCGGACCGGTCGGCCGGGTCGGTGACCGCCCAGAGCCGGTGGCAGTAGCCGTCCTCCGTGGTGGTGGCGAGCAGCGGCGGCCGGTGGATGGTGCGCTCGATGACGGCGGTCGCGCCGGTCGGGTGACCCTCGCTGCGGTAGGTCAGCAGGAGCGGTTCGAGGTGGGCGGCTGTGGTCCGCATCAGGTCGGCCCGGTCCTCGACGACATGGGCCATCACGTCCTCGTGCGGCAGCACGATGCCGTCGGCGGGGGCGGAGAGCGCCAGTGCCCCGACGATGCCGCGTTGCAGGATCTCGCCGTTGTGCTGCTCGTAGACATAGAGCGCGGGCTCGGGCTCGGGGGCGAGTATGCCCTCGTCGAGCCAGCGGTTCAGGGTCTCGGCAGCCTGCTCATTGCGTGCGGCGGCCGTGTCGGCCTGCGGCAGTATCAGCCGGACGATGTTGTACGGGTCCGCGGATTCCAGGTGGTGCAGCCCGTCGGGGCGCACGACGACGTCGTACGGCGGTGAGGTCACCGCGGCGAGACTGCCTACCCGCTCGGGGACGTAGCGCAGTCCACGGAACGGGATCAGGCGCAGTCCCTGGTCGGCGGGACCTGGTGTGTTCATTTCTGCATCGTATGTGCGTTGCGGGGATGAGCGATGATCGGGGGAGAAGCATGCAATGAGGAGCGTAGAAATATGAGTCAGGCGAGCAGGACCCGGCCGAGCGGGAGCAGCACCGCGCTGAGCGAGGCGTACGACACGGCTCTGCTCGATCTTGACGGGGTGGTGTACGCGGGCGGCGCTGCGATCGCCCATGCCGTCGACTCGCTGGGTGCCGCGCGGGACGGCGGGATGCATCTCGCGTACGTCACCAACAACGCGCTGCGCACACCGGCCGCGGTGGCGGAGCATCTGACCGAACTCGGGGTACCGGCGGAGTCCGCCGATGTGATCACCTCGGCGCAGGCGGTGGCCCGGCTGATGGCAGATCAGCTGCCGGCCGGGGCTCGGGTGCTCGTGGTCGGGGGAGAGGGTCTGAGGGCCGCGCTGCTCGAGCGCGGTCTGGTGCCGGTGGAGTCGGCGGACGACGATCCGGTGGCGGTGGCGCAGGGATACGGGGGCCCCGATATGACGTGGGGGCGGTTCGCTGAGGCTGCGTACGCGATTGCCCGGGGGGTGCCGTGGTTCGCGTCCAACACCGATCTGACGATTCCGAGTGCGCGGGGGATCGCGCCGGGCAATGGTGCGGCGGTCGAGGTCGTACGGATCGCCACCGGTGCCGAGCCGCAGGTGGCCGGGAAGCCGTTGCCTCCGATGCACCGGGAGACGGTGCTGCGGACCGGGGCGAAGCGGCCGCTGGTGGTCGGGGACCGGCTGGACACGGACATCGAGGGTGCGTTCAACGGCGGTGTGGACTCGCTCCTCGTGCTCACCGGGGTCACGGACGCGAGGCAGCTGGTGGCGGCCGAGCCCAGGCACCGGCCGACATATGTCGATGCGGACCTGCGGGGGCTGCTGACCGGGCAGCCCGAGGTGACCGAGACCGCCGGCGGGTTCGGCTGCGGTGGCTGGACGGCCGCGGTGCGCGGCGACGATCTGGTGCTGGAGGGCGACGGGGAGGTGCTCGACGGGCTGCGGGCGCTGTGCGGGGCTGCCTGGACGTACGCGGGTGAGGGTGCCTGCGGGCTGGACGCGGGGAAGGCCGTCGCCAGGCTCGGGCTGTAGGGCGTCGTTTGGGATCCGCTACTCGGCGGGCGCGTCCGGGAGTTCGCCGGGTGGCCGATCCTTGCGGGATGAATCGGGCGTAACCGGCGACGCGTTGTGTGCGCGGGAAGCCACGCGGCTCGCCGGCTTTGGAGGGTAGGCTAACCTAACCTCGTGTTGGTCGAGAGCCCCCCAGAGCCGAGCGCAGGTCCGATAGCCGCGCCGGTGACATCCGCGTCCCCAGGGCGCCCTGCGATACGTGCCGTGGGACTGCTGCTCGCCGTGGTCGCGCTGGTGCTGGTATGCCTCGCGAGTATCGCGATCGGCGCCAAGGCGCTGCCGCTCGGCGATGTCTGGCACGGTCTGTTCCACGCCTCCGGAACCCATGGCGATGTCCTCGTACGTGACGTGCGCATCCCGCGGACCGTGCTCGGGCTGATCGTCGGTACCGCGCTCGGCCTCGCCGGTGCGGTGATGCAGGCCCTGACCCGTAATCCGCTGGCCGAGCCCGGACTGCTGGGGGTCAACGCGGGCGCGTCGGCAGCCGTCGTATCCGCCATCACCTTCTTCGGTGTCACCTCGCTGACCGGATACGTCTGGTTCGCGTTCCTCGGTGCCGCGATCGTGTCGGCGGTGGTGTACCTCCTCGGCGGCAGCCGGTCCGCGACCCCTGTACGACTCGCGCTCGCCGGTACCGCGGCCAGCGCCGCACTGTTCGGCTACGTCAACGCCGTACAGCTGCTGGACGCGGCGGCGCTCGACCGGCTGCGGTTCTGGACGGTCGGGTCGCTGGCCTCGGCGAACATGGAGACCGTCGGCAAGGTATGGCCGTTCATAGCGGTCGGCGTCGTCCTCTCGCTGCTCATCGCCCGGCCGCTGAACGCCCTGGAGATGGGCGACGACACCGCCAGGGCGCTCGGCGCCCATCTGGTCCGCACCCGCGTCCTCGCGATGCTCGCCGTCACTCTGCTCTGCGGGGCCGCGACCGCCGCCTGCGGGCCGATCGTCTTCATCGGGCTGATGATCCCGCACCTGGTGCGCGCCATCACCGGGCCCGACATGCGGTGGATCCTGCCGTACGCGGCCGTGCTCTCGCCGGCGCTGCTGCTCGGCGCGGACGTGGTGGGGCGGGTGATCGCCCGGCCGTCCGAGCTGCAGGTCGGCATCGTGACCGCACTGCTCGGCGGGCCCGTCTTCATCCATCTCGTACGTCGCAAGAGGATGGCCCAGCTGTGAAGGCTATGAAGACCCGTACGAAGGATGGAACCGGCGCGGTCCGGTCGATGCGGGCCGTGCGGACCCGCGGGGGGTTCTCCTTCCGGGTGGACGTCCGGGCGCTCGTGGTGATCGTGGTGCTCGCCGTGGTGGCGGCCGGAGCCGGGATCGTGCTGATCGGCAGCGGCGACTACGCCATGACGCCCGGCGAGGTCGTGAGCACGCTGTTCGGGCACGGCACCTTCCAGCAGGAGTTCATCGTCACCGACCTGCGGCTGCCACGGGTCCTCGTCGGGCTGCTGGTCGGCGCGGCCCTGGGGGTCGGCGGAGCCGTGTTCCAGACCATCTCCCGCAATCCGCTCGGCAGCCCCGACGTACTCGGCTTCGGTCAGGGCGCCACGGTCGGGGCGCTGGCGGTGATCGTCCTCTTCCAGGGCGGCGCTGCCGTGGTCGCGGGCGGCGCCGTGGTCGGCGGGCTGGTCACCGGGGTCGTCGTCTACCTGCTCGCCTGGAAGCGCGGGATGCACGGCTACCGGCTGGTGCTCGTCGGCATCGGCTCGGCCGCGATGCTCACCGCTGCCGCCCAGTATCTGATCACCAAGGCCAACCTGGTCGACGCGACCCGTGCCGTCGTCTGGATGACCGGCTCGCTCGACGGGCGCGACTGGGCGCAGGTCTGGCCGCTGCTGGTGGTGTGCGGCCTGCTCATTCCACTGGTGCTCGGGCACGGGCGGGCGCTGCGCATGATGGAGATGGGCGACGACGCCGCGTACGCCCTGGGTGTACGGGTGGAACGCACCCGGCTCGTCCTGATGGGCTGCGCCGTACTGCTCGTCGCCGTCGCCACCGCCGCGGCCGGCCCGATCACCTTCGTTTCGCTGAGCGCCCCGCAGCTGGCCCGTCGGCTCACTCGCTCGCCCGGACCCAATCTGGCGCCCGCCGCCTTCATGGGCGCCGCACTTCTGCTTGTCGCCGACTGGATCGCGATGGACGCCTTCGGCGACCGGCAACTGCCGGTCGGCGTCGTCACCGGGGTGCTCGGTGGCTGCTACCTGCTGTGGCTGCTCGTCTCCGAGCGCAAGGCGGGGCGGATATGAGGGCCCGCCGGACAGTGAATCCGCCCCGTGACGCCAGTACATCGACGACCCTTCCCACCGACTCCGGGAGTACGACCATGCAGCGCCTCACCGCGGACTCGGTGACCCTCGGCTACGACCAGCGGGTCATCGCGGAGAACCTCTCGGTCGAGATCCCCGACAACTCGTTCACCGTGATCGTCGGCCCCAACGCCTGTGGGAAGTCCACACTGTTGCGGGCGCTGTCCCGGATGCTCAAGCCGAGCCGGGGACAGGTGCTGCTGGACGGCAGGACGATCCATGGCATGCCGGCGAAGAAGGTCGCGAAGACTCTGGGGCTGCTGCCGCAGTCCTCGATCGCGCCGGACGGCATCACCGTCGCCGACCTGGTTGCGCGCGGCCGGTATCCGCATCAGGGGCTGCTGCGGCAGTGGTCACCGGAGGACGAACGCATTGTCGAGGAATCGATGATGTCCACCGGTGTCGCCGAGCTTGCGGATCGCTATGTCGACGAATTGTCCGGCGGGCAGCGACAGCGGGTCTGGATCGCGATGGCGCTCGCTCAGGAGACGCCGCTGCTGCTGCTGGACGAGCCGACTACGTACCTCGACATCCAGCACCAGATCGATGTCCTCGACCTGTGCGCGGAACTGCACGAGACGCGGGGGCGCACGCTGGTCGCCGTGCTGCACGATCTGAACCACGCCGCGCGCTATGCCACGCATCTGATCGCCATGCGCCAGGGCGAGATCATCGCCGAGGGGGCGCCGGGGGACGTGGTCACGGCGGAGCTCGTGGAGCGGGTGTTCGGGCTGCGGTGCCAGGTGATCGATGATCCGGAGACGGGGACGCCCTTGGTGGTCCCGGCCGCGCGCAGCGCGCGGCGCGCGCGGGTGGTCGATTCGGTGGGCGCCTGAACGGCGGCGGGTGTGGTGCTGCGGTGGTTCGCGCGACCCGCGGGCGTGCTTCGTCGTCGAGCGCCGGACGGGCTTGAGGCCGCCCGGCGTGCGCCGTTGGAGCGGGGTGGGGCCGATGCGGGCGGGGGCCTTCTGCCCTCGACCGCCGGCGCCGGGGTCACAGCAGTGTTCTGAGGCGCAGAAGGTCTCGGAAGCCTGCTTCCAGGCGGACTCTGCCCGAGCCCCAGGCCCGCGCGAAGTTCAGTTCGCCGTTCACCATGGCCACCAGGTCGTCGCCGGTCATCGTGAGACGGATCTCGGCCTTCTCCACCGGTGGGCCCTCGATCGTGTCCAGTACCTCGATCCGGCCATCCTTGAGACGGCCGGTGAAGGTGATTGCGAGGTCCTTGATGTGACAGCTCAGCGAGCGGTCCAGGGCGGCCGCGCTGCGCACGTCGCCCTCGGCCGTCGTGAGGTTGTCGGAAAGTCTGTCGAGTGCGCTGCGGCACTCCGCCATGGTCGCCATCGTGATCGACGGTACCTCAGCCCTTCGCGGTAGCGTTTCCGCCCTTCGCGGTAGCGTTTCCGCATGAGCGACTTGATGCCGGAGCCCGCAGCGGTGCCCGGGGAGCAGGATGGGACGGCCGGGCCCGCTCCCGACCCCGCCGCCCCCGGGCCCCTCGGCGTCGTGCGCACGCCCACCGGAAACGCCGAGGTGGACGCGCGGCTGGAGCGGCTGGCGGATGCGGACCACCTCCCGGCGGACGGACACATCGAGGTGTACGAGGATGTACACAGTGGGCTGCGCGATGCGCTGACCGCGCTGGACGCCCGGCCCGCACCCGCACCGGTACCCGCACCGATGCCCTCGTACAACAACAGGAGCTGAACCGAACGTGGCAGGAGTGGCACGTCGCCGCCTCGACGCCGAGCTGGTACGCCGTAATCTCGCCCGCTCTCGGGAGCACGCGAGCCAGCTGATCGCCGCAGGGCGGGTGACCGTCGGCGGCAACACCGCGACCAAACCCGCCACCCAGGTCGAGACCAGCGCCGCGGTCGTCGTCACCAAGGACGACAGCGACCCCGAGTACGTCTCGCGCGGCGGGCACAAGCTCGCGGGCGCCCTCGCCGCCTTCGTACCCCTCGGGCTGAAGATCGAGGGGCGGCGGGCGCTGGACGCCGGGGCGTCGACCGGCGGCTTCACCGACGTACTGCTGCGGGCCGGAGTCGGCCATGTCGTCGCCGTCGACGTCGGCTACGGACAGCTCGCCTGGTCGCTGCAGTCCGATGAACGCGTCACCGTCAAGGACCGTACCAACGTGCGGGAACTGACGCTGGAGGCGATCGACGGGAAGGCGGTGGACCTGGTGGTCGGCGATCTGTCGTTCATCCCGCTGGGGCTCGTACTGCCCGCTCTGGCGCGCTGCGCCGCCCCCGACGCGGACCTGGTCCTGATGGTCAAGCCGCAGTTCGAGGTCGGCAAGGAGCGGCTCGGCAGCGGTGGTGTGGTGCGCAGCCCGGAGCTGCGGGCCGAAGCGGTACGGGAGGTGGCGCGCCGGGCCTGGGCGCTGGGGCTCGGAGTGCGCGGGGTGACCGCGAGCCCGCTGCCCGGGCCGTCCGGCAATGTCGAGTACTTTCTGTGGCTGCGGGCCGGAGCACCGGAACTGGATCCCGCGGATGTCGACCGTGCAGTGGCGGAGGGGCCTCGTTGACGACGAATGCGGCACGAACTGTCTTTCTTTTGGCACACACCGGCAGGCCGGCCGCGATCCGAAGCGCCGAGCTCGTCGTACAAGGGCTGCTGCGCAGTGGACTCGGGGTAAGGGTCCTTGCCGCAGAGGCCGCCGATCTGCCGCTCCCACCGTCCGTGGAGACGGTCGAGGACGCCACGCCCGGGGCCGTGGACGGCTGTGAGCTGCTGGTCGTGCTCGGCGGGGACGGCACGCTGCTGCGTGGCGCGGAGATCTCCCGGGCCTCCGGGGTGCCGATGCTCGGCGTCAACCTCGGCCGGGTCGGCTTCCTCGCCGAGGCCGAGCGCGACGACCTGGACAAGGTGGTCGACCGGGTCGTCACCCGCGCGTACACGGTCGAGGAGCGCATGACGATCGATGTCCTGGTGCACAGCAACGGGGACATCGTCCACACCGACTGGGCGCTCAACGAAGCGGCCGTGCAGAAGGTGTCGCCCGAGCGGATGCTCGAAGTCGTCCTGGAGATCGACGGCCGGCCGGTCACCGGATTCGGCTGTGACGGGATCGTCTGTGCGACGCCGACCGGGTCGACGGCGTACGCGTTCTCGGCCGGCGGACCGGTGGTGTGGCCGGAGGTCGAGGCGCTGCTGATGGTGCCGATCAGCGCCCATGCCCTGTTCGCGAAGCCGCTGGTGACGTCGCCGACCTCGGTGCTCGCCGTCGAGGTCCAGCCGCACACGCCGCACGGGGTGCTGTGGTGCGACGGACGCAGGACCGTGGAACTGCCGGCCGGTGCGCGCGTCGAGGTCCGGCGCGGCACGGTGCCCGTACGGCTGGCGCGGCTGCACCATGCCTCGTTCACGGACCGGCTGGTGGCGAAGTTCGCGCTGCCGGTCTCGGGGTGGCGGGGCGCCCCCCACTGATCGCTCGTGGTGTGCCGGATGACGGCTCCGGAACCGCAGGTCGTGGCCGCACGGCGCACGGGAGAGTGAATCCGCGGCCGGGGCCCGTCGCACAGCGGGGCCCGGACCTCGTAAGGTCGTGTCCGTGTTGGAGGAGATGCGGATACGGTCGCTCGGGGTCATCGACGACGCGGTGGTGGAGCTGTCACCCGGTTTCACCGCGGTGACGGGTGAGACCGGCGCGGGCAAGACCATGGTCGTCACCAGCCTGGGACTGCTGCTCGGCGGGCGCGCCGACCCCGCCCTGGTGCGGGTCGGAGCCAAAGCTGCTGTCGTCGAAGGACGGATCACGGTGTCCGCCGGTGACACGGCCGCGGTGCGGGCCGAGGAGGCGGGAGCCGAACTCGACGACGGTGCGCTGCTGATCAGCCGTACCGTTTCCGCTGAGGGGCGCTCGCGCGCCCATCTCGGCGGCAGGTCCGTGCCGGTGGGTGTGCTCGCCGAACTCGCGGACGAACTCGTGGCCGTGCACGGCCAGACCGACCAGCAGGGGCTGCTCAAGCCCGCCCGGCAGCGGCAGGCCCTGGACCGGTACGCGGGCGACGGAGTCGCCGTGCCGCACGCCAAGTACGCGGCGGCGTACCGGCGGCTGCGGGCCGTGGTCACGGAGCTCGACGAGCTGACCACGCGCGCTCGCGAACGCGCCCAGGAAGCGGATCTGCTGCGCTTCGGGCTCGGTGAGATCGCCGGGGTCGAACCGCTCCCCGGCGAGGACACCGACCTGGCCGCCGAAGCCGAGCGGCTCGGCCACGCCGAAGCGCTCGCCTCCGCCGCGGCCCTCGCGCACGCCGCGCTCGCGGGCAACCCGGAGGACCAGGAGGCCGTCGACGCGACGACCGTCGTCGCGGCCGCCGGACGGTCGCTGGACGCCGTCCGCGCCCACGACCCGGCGCTGGCCGCGCTCGCCGACCGGATCGGTGAGATCTCCATCCTGCTCGCGGATGTGGCGGGCGAACTGGCTGGATACGCCGATCAGCTGGACGCCGACCCGCTGCGGCTCGCCGCGGTGGAGGAGCGGCGCGCCGCGCTCACCGGGCTCACCCGCAAGTACGGCGAGGACATCGCCGCCGTCCTCGCCTGGGCCGAGGACGGTGCCGACCGGCTCACCGAGCTGGAGGGCGACGACGACCGGATCGGCGAGCTGACCGCGGAACGGGACGCACTGCGGGCCGAACTCTCCGACCTCGGACAGGCGTTGACCGATGCACGGACTGCGGCGGCGGCACTCTTCGCCGAAGCGGTGACCGCGGAGCTGGCCTCGCTCGCCATGCCGCACGCCCGGGTCTCCTTCGACATCCGGCAGACCGACGCGGCGGACGAGGCGTCCGGCATCGAGATCGGCGGCCGGAGCGTCGTCTACGGTCCGTCCGGCGCCGACGACGTCGAGCTGCTGCTGGCACCGCACCCCGGTGCCCAGCCCCGGCCGATCGCCAAGGGGGCTTCGGGCGGTGAGCTGTCCCGGGTGATGCTGGCCGTCGAGGTGGTCTTCGCGGGCTCCGACCCCGTACCCACGTATCTCTTCGACGAGGTCGACGCGGGTGTCGGCGGCAAGGCGGCCGTCGAGGTGGGGCGGCGGCTGGCGAAGCTCGCCAGGTCCGCACAGGTGGTCGTCGTCACGCACCTGCCGCAGGTGGCGGCTTTCGCCGACCGCCAACTGCTGGTCGAGAAGACGGTCGACGGCTCGGTGACCAGCAGTGGTGTCAAGGTCCTGGAAGGCGAGGAGCGGGTACGGGAACTGTCCCGGATGCTTGCGGGGCAGGAGGACTCGGAGACGGCCCGGGCGCACGCCGAAGAACTGCTGGCCGCGGCGCGGGCGGACGGGTAGGGGCGGCGCGACGCCCTGGAGCGCTGGGTCCCGGTGCCCCGGTGCCCCGGTGATTCGGTCCGGGGCCGGGTTCGTAGCCTGGCCCCTATGGGAGCAATGATCAGCGGGACCGTCGCCGCTGCCGTCGCCGCCGGGGTCGCCGGTGGGGTCCACCGGGCGCTACGGGCCCGGCCGCACCAGCGGTGGCAGCGCACCAACTACGCGGGCCGCGCCGTCGATCTGTACGCGGGGCCGGCCACCGCGCTCGGCGCCGCCGCCGGAGCCGCCGTCCTTCCGCTGCCGCCCCGCGCCCGGACCGCCGCCGTGCTTGCCGTGCTGGCCGCCGGGGGATGCGGTGCGTACGACGACCTCGCCGGGGCCGACGATCCACGCCGCGGGTTCCGCGCCCATCTGACCGCGTTGCGGCACGGCGAGGTCACCAGCGGCGCCGTGAAGCTCTTCGGGATCGGGGCTGCCGGGCTCGCCGCCGGTGCGCTGCTCAAGGACCGGCCCGTCGACCGGATCCTCGCCGGCGTCGTGATCGCGGGAGCCGCTCATCTCGTCAACCTCACCGACGTACGGCCCGGAGCCGCGACCGCCACCGTGCTCGCACTGGGGGCCCCGGGACTGGTCCGGGGTGGACTCGCCGCCGCGCCGATGGGGGCTGTGGCGGCCGTCGCCGCGGACGAGCGGGCGGAACGCACCATGATCGGCGACACCGGGGCGCACGCCCTGGGCGCGGCCGTCGGCGTCGCGATCGTCGCGGGCAGCGGCCGGGCCGGGCTCGCCGCCCACGCGGCGGGGGTTGTGACAGCGGCTGTGTACGGGGGCCGGATCAGCGGGCTCGCCGAGGTACTGTCGGGTCGCTGACGCGGCAATATCGCACCGCTGTACTCACCCGTCCGGGTGGTAACGCATGCCCGGTTGTCGCCGCGCACGCCGGAACGGCGGCTCGACGGTCCCGGAACGTGCGTACGGACTGGCATCCTTGGCGGTGCACATACCGCCGACTCGGGAGCTCCGGGAGCCATTCAACGTGTCACAGCTGCGTACGGTCCAAGTCCTGGGCGGCGGCAGTGCCGGCAGCAGCGCTCACGTCGGCTCGCTGGCCGCAGGGCTGGTGGCGAGAGGTGTGCAGGTCACCGTCTGCGCACCGGCCGAACTGGACCGCGCCTACGACTTCTCCGGTACCGGGGCCCGCTTCGTCCCCGTACCGCGACGCAGTGACCCGGCCGCCGTCGCCGCGCTGCGGGCGGGATGCGCGGGGGCGGACGTGGTCCATGCGCACGGGCTGCACGCCGCCGTACGCGCCGGTCTTGCGCTCGGTGGACGGCGCACACCGCTGGTCCTGACCTGGCACACCCGGGCGTATGCCCAAGGTGCCCGCAGCCGGTTGCTCCACCTGCTGGAGCGAAGGGCCGCCCGGGCTGCGGCCGTTGTGCTCGGCACGTCGTCGGATCTGGTCGACCGGGCACGGCACCGAGGGGCGCGTGACGCCCGTCTCGCTCCGGTCGCCGTTCCCGTGCCGCGCGGTCCCGCTCCGCTCCACGGCGGCAAGGTGCGCGCCGAACTCGGTGCGGTGGGAAGGCCGTTACTGATCTCGGTAGGCAGCCTCGTACCGCATCGCGGGTACGGCACGCTGCTCGACGCGGCACGGATGTGGCGCCAACTCGACCCGGTACCCCTGCTGGTCATCGCGGGGGAGGGGCGCGAGCGGAGTGCTCTGCAGCGGCGGATCCGGAACGAGGATCTGCCCGCCAGGCTGATCGGCAGCCGGGGCGACATCGCCGAACTCCTCGCCGCCGCGGATCTGGCCGTGCTGCCGAGCCGCTGGGAGGCGCGGTCGGTGCTGGCGCAGGAGGCGCTGCGGCTGGGGGTGCCGCTGGTCGCCACCGCGGTGGGCGGAGTGCCCGAACTCGTGGGGAACGCTGCGGAACTTGTGCCGTACGGGAACGCGGAGGCGCTGGCGCGGGTCGTTGCACGGCTGCTGGGAGATCCGGCGGCGCGGGAGCGGATGGCTGCTGCGGGGCGGGTGCAGGCGGCGAGTTGGCCCACGGAGGACGACACGATCGCGCAAGTACTGAGCGTCTACGACGAGTTGGCTCATCCGTCGGCGGGGCCGCGGGGGCGGTGACGTGGGGGTGCTACCGGGGGCGTCCGGTGGCCGCTTCGTCCTCGATCGCCGGACGGGCCCGAATTCGGCGTCCCGGTCGCCGTTCCGTTCTCAGTTGCCGGACGTGCCCGATGCGGCGTGGCGACGGGCCCTCAGGGCCAGGCTCAGGGCCAGGACCGTCTGGGGGTCGTCCAGGTCCGTGCCGAGCAGTTCGCCGATGCGGGCCAGACGGTTGTAGAGCGTCTGGCGGTTCAGATGCAGGTCGCGCGCCGTCTCGGCCTTGCGGCCCGCGTGGGCGAGATACGACTCCAGGGTGGGCAGCAGCGGTGGGCGCGACGTGCGGTCGTGGTCGCGCAGCGGGCCGATCGCCCGGTCCACGAACGCCGCCAGGTCCGGATGGTTCCGCAGCCGCCACAGCAGCAGGTCGATGTCGAGCCGCCGGGCGTCGTACCAGGGCCGGTCGTCGAGGCCCTGCGCGGCGGTCGCCGTCTCCGCGGCGTGTCGCAGTCCCGCTCCGGCGGCCGCCCAGCCGCCCGCGACCCCGACCACCACGACCGGTGGATGTGAGCCGGCCCGTTCCAGACCGGCCCGTTCGACGCCTGCCCGCAGCGCCGCTGCCACCCGGTCGGCAACCGCCGTGCGCTCCGTCTCGGACCGCAGCCCGAGCAGCAGCGGAACCCGGCCCTCCACGGGCCGTACGCCGAGCAGCACCGGCACCCCCACCGATGACAGCTCCTCCAGGACCGCGCGCGCCAGCAGCGCCCAGTTGCCCGACGGGGACAGCTCGGGGGCCAGCCGCATCACCACGGGCAGCAACGGCGCATCGCCCGGTCTGAAGCCCAGTACGCGCGCCTGCGCGGGCGCGTCCTCCGGCGTGATCCGGCCCTCCGCGAGATCCGTCAGGAAGTCGCCGCGGCCGCGGGCGGCGAGCTCCTCCTCCTGCCGGGCCTGCATCAGCACCACGGCGAGAATGCCCGCCGCCCGCTCGGCCGCCATCCGGTGCACGGTCACCAGCGGCCCGGACACGGCGAGCAGGACCAGCCTGGCCCGTACCGCACCGGATCCCGGACCGCCGCCCGGCACATCCACCAGCACCGCGCCCGTGGGCGGAGTCTCGCGGGCCGCCCGGCCGCCGCGCATCCCGTCCCAGACCTGGAGCGGATCGGCGGAGACCGGGCCGGAGCCGGGGCCCGCCGCGTACAGCAGCTGACCGTCCGCCGTCTCCAGGAAGACCGGGTTGGCGGTGAAGTCCGCCAGGACGCCGAGTACCTGCGGGATCCCGCCGCCCCCGAGCAGCGCCTCCGTACACCGCCGGTGCACGTCCTCGGCCTGCCGCAGCAGGGCGTAGTGACCGTTGACGATCTCGGTGTGGATCTCCTCGGTGACCGTCACGAACGGCACCTCGCGGTGCAGCTGCACGAGCGGCAGACCGGCGGTCCGCGCGGCGTCCACGATCGAGGCGGGCAGCCTGCTGAACCGCGGCCCGAGCTCCACCACCACGGCGGCGATGCCCCGGTCGGCGAGCCTGCGCACGAAGGCGCGCTGCTCGGCGGGCCGGGTGCCGAGCCCCAGGCCGGTGGTGAGCAGCAGTTCACCGCCTTTGAGCAGCGAGGCGATGTTCGGGACCTCGCCCGCGTGCACCCAGCGCACCGTGCGGCCCAGCCGGTCCGCGCCCGCCACCACCTCGGGGAGTCCGCTGCGCAACCCCGGCAGCTCAAGGGCGCGCTGCACGGTGATGCCGCCTTGGTTCTCCACTGGTTCGGGCCTCGTGCTTCCGTGCGTGTGGGGCGGGCTGTCGCCCTGACCAGGAAGGTACCGGCCGGATGAAGGGAGGGCGTCGTCGGGGGAGTTCATCGGGCGACGGAGGCGGGCTCGACGTTGTGGTTGAGGTGGAACACATTGTCGGGGTCGTACGTGGCCTTGACCGCGGCGAGGCGCGCGTAGTTCTCGGCGCCGAGTCCGGCGACGACCCGGTCCTCGCCCTCACGCCCGATGAAGTTGAGGTAGACGGCGCCGCCGGACCAGGGGCGGACATCGGCGCGCAACCGGCGCACCCACTGCGTGCCCCGCTCGTCGTCGGACGGGCTCTCCCAGGCGCCGAAGGGGTGCACCGCCCAGGGGGCGGCGCGCCACGGCAGCGGGTGGTCGGCGGGGCCCCGGGCCACCGCGCCGCCCATCGGGAACAGGACGAGCTGCGAGTTGGAGGGGACCGGCATGTCGGGGGCACGGGCGCAGAACAGGTCCACCGCCTCGTCGGGGAGACTGTCGAGATACTCGGCGGACCAGTAGTTCCGCAGCCCCGGCGGATCGTCGAGCATGCGCTGCAGCTCCGTGTAGGGAATGCCGGAGATCACCTCCGCCTCGTGGCCGATGTCGAGGGCCGGCCGGGCCACGTCGGCGGCCTCGCCCGGAGGGCCCGTCCAGGTGATCAGGACCGCGCAGATGAGCGAGAGGACCAGGTGCCTCGGTACGAAGTTCTCCGGCGGCGCGGTGAAGTAGAGGAAGGCGCCGCCCGCCCCGTCCGGCGCGGAGGCCATCAAGTCCCGGTACGCGCGCATGACTTCGGGCCCGGCCTCGGGGCTGTACAGCAGCATCACGTAGGACATGGCGGGCAGCTCGTACAGATTCAGTGTGAGGGAGGTGACGACGCCGAAGTTTCCGCCGCCGCCGTGCAGGGCCCAGAAGAGCTCGGGATTCTCGTCGAGGCTCGCGTGGACGGTGCTGCCGTCCGCCGTCACCAGTTCGGCGGCCACCAGGTTGTCGCAGGCCAGGCCGAAGCTGCGCTCCAGCCAGCCGGAGCCGCCGCCGAGCACGAACCCGCCCACGCCGGTGGTGGAGACCCGGCCACCGGTGGTCGCCAGGCCGTACGCCTGGGTGGCGCGGTCCAGATCCCTGATGAGGGCTCCACCGCCGATACGTGCCGCCTGGTCGGCCGGAGCGACGGTCACACCGTTCATGCGGCGCAGGTCGACCACCAGGCCGCCGTCGGTGGACGACATGCCCGCGACGCTGTGGCCGCCGCCACGGACCGCGATCTCCAGACCGTGCTCGCGTGCAAAGCGCACGGACCGTGCCACGTCGGTCTCCGACACACACTGGGCGACCACCGCGGGCCGTCGGTCGATCATGCCGTTGAAGACCGTGCGCGCCTCGTCGTATGCGGAGTCACCGGGGGCGAGGACCACACCGGTGAAGTCCCGGCGCAGACCGTCCAGGGCACTGTCCGTCGCACTGCTGAGGCCGGTGGTGCGGGGCGTCATGATGCCCCCTTCCGAGGGCGTGACAGGTCAGCTCCATCCTAAGGGCTGTCCCTCAGGCCGGGTCCGCGAAGCCTCGCCCGGACCGACCGGTGGCCCGGCCCGCACCGGCCGTCGGACACGGTCCTGCCACGCCATCCGGCGGTCAGCCGACGTACGCCCCGCTCGCGGTCAGCCGCAGCGCCGTGTCGATCAGAGGGACGTGGCTGAACGCCTGCGGGAAGTTTCCCACCTGACGCTGCAGCCGCGAATCCCACTCCTCCGCCAGCAGCCCCAGATCGTTTCGCAGCGACAGCAGCCGCTCGAACAGCTGGCGCGCCTCGTCGACCCGGCCGATCATCGCCAGGTCGTCCGCCAGCCAGAACGAGCACGCCAGGAACGCACCCTCGTCGCCCTCCAGGCCGTCGACGCCCGCGGCCTCGCCCGTGGTCGGGTAGCGCAGCACGAACCCGTCCTCCGTGGACAGCTCCCGCTGGATCGCCTCGATCGTGCCGATCACCCGCTTGTCGTCCGGCGGCAGGAAGCCCATCTGCGGGATCAGCAGCAGTGACGCGTCCAGCTCCTTCGACCCGTAGGACTGGGTGAAGGTGTTCCGTTCCTTGTCGTAGCCGTTCTCGCAGACATCGCGGTGGATGTCGTCGCGCAGCTCGCGCCACCGCTCCAACGGCCCATCGGTGTCCCCGGACTCGATCAGCTTGATGGTGCGGTCGACAGCGACCCAGGCCATCACCTTGGAGTGGACGAAGTGGCGGCGTGGCCCGCGCACCTCCCAGATGCCCTCGTCCGGCTCGTCCCAGTGGTTCTCCAGGTACTCGATCAGCTTGAGCTGGAGCCCCATCGCGTAGTCGTTGCGGGTCAGGCCCGTCATGTGTGCGAGATGCAGCGCCTCGACGACCTCGCCGTACACATCGAGCTGCAGCTGGTTCGCCGCGCCGTTGCCGACCCGGACCGGGCCGGAGTTCTCGTAGCCGGGCAGCCAGTCCAGTTCGGCCTCGCCCAGTTCGCGCTCGCCCGCGATGCCGTACATGATCTGCAGGTTCTCCGGGTCGCCCGCGACCGCCCGCAGCAGCCACTCACGCCACGCGCGGGCCTCCTCGCGGTAGCCGGTGCGCAGCAGGGAGGAGAGGGTGATCGCGGCGTCGCGCAGCCAGGTGTAGCGGTAGTCCCAGTTGCGCGAGCCGCCGATGTCCTCCGGGAGCGAGGTGGTCGGCGCGGCGACGATGCCGCCGGTCGGGGCGTACGTCAGGGCCTTCAGCGTGATCAGCGAGCGCACCACCGCCTCCCGGTAGGGGCCGTGGTACGTGCACTGCTCGACCCACTCGCGCCAGAAGTCCTCGGTCGCCTCCAGCGCGCCCTCGGGGTCCGGCAGCGCGGGCGGCTCCCGGTGCGAGGGCTGCCAGCTGAGGGTGAACTCGATCCGGTCGCCCGGTGCGACGGTGAAGTCGGAGTACGTCGTCAGGTCCTCGCCGAACGTGTCGGCGGGCGTGTCAAGCCAGACGGAGTCCGGGCCGGCCACCGCGACGGTACGGCTGTCGACCCGGTGCACCCACGGGATCACCCGCCCGTAGCTGAACCGCATCCGCAGCTCGGAGCGCATCGACACCCGGCCGCTGATCCCTTCCACGATCCGGATCAGCTGCGGTGCGCTGTCACGCGGGGGCATGAAATCGGTCACCCGGACCGTGCCGCGCGGCGTGTCCCACTCCGATTCCAGGATCAGGGAGTCGCCGCGATAGCGCCGCCGGTCCGCGGAGGGTGGTTCGGATCCTTCCGCGTGCGCGGGGCCCAGGCGCCAGAAGCCGTGCTCCTCGGTACCCAGCAGTCCCGCGAAGACGGCGTGCGAGTCGAAGCGGGGCAGGCACAGCCAGTCCGCCGTTCCGTCCCGGCAGACCAGTGCGGCGGTCTGCATGTCTCCGATGAGTGCGTAATCCTCGATGCGCCCGGCCACGTGCATCTCCAGTCGAACGGCCACGTCGCCCCGTGGGGCGCTTACTGCGGGTAAAAAGGTCGTTTCAAGGGGTTGTTGTGGGGAGCCGAGGGCTTGTGTGGGTCGCCCGGCTGCGAGTGTCCGAGCAGGATACGACGCACGTCCATGATCCGCGCGACGGTCCAGGTAACACATCTGAGCCGAACGGGTGGGGACCGAACACGGTGTGGTGATCTAGCGAGGCTGGTGCGCCGGGTGTGGCCGGAAGCAGGCTCCCCGAGTCGCTGATACCCTGGTAGCCCGTGGACCGGTGGTCGTCAGCAACAGCGGACGAGGCCCCCGAACCGCAGCGACGGCACCTTCGGACTCTCCGAATGGCAACGCCGGTACGCACCTCAAGATCCGCGACCACGGGAGCCCCCTTTGGCTATGCAGCCCACATCCACGACGACCAAGCACATCTTCGTCACCGGGGGTGTCGCCTCTTCCCTCGGCAAGGGTCTGACTGCCTCCAGCCTGGGTGCCCTGCTCAAGGCGCGGGGCCTTCGGGTCACGATGCAGAAGCTCGACCCGTACCTCAATGTCGACCCTGGCACGATGAACCCGTTCCAGCACGGCGAGGTGTTCGTCACCAACGACGGGGCCGAGACCGACCTGGACATCGGCCACTACGAGCGTTTCCTCGACGTCGACCTCGACGGCTCCGCCAACGTCACGACCGGTCAGGTGTACTCGCAGGTCATCGCCAAGGAGCGGCGTGGCGAGTACCTCGGTGACACCGTCCAGGTCATCCCGCACATCACCAACGAGATCAAGCACCGCATCCGCCGCATGGCCACCGATGACGTCGATGTCGTCATCACCGAGGTCGGCGGCACGGTCGGCGACATCGAGTCGCTGCCGTTCCTGGAGACCGTCCGTCAGGTCCGCCACGAGGTCGGCCGGGACAACGTCTTCGTCGTGCACATCTCGCTGCTGCCGTACATCGGCCCGTCCGGCGAGCTGAAGACCAAGCCCACCCAGCACTCGGTCGCGGCGCTGCGGAACATCGGTATTCAGCCGGACGCGATCGTGCTGCGCGCCGACCGTGACGTACCGACCGCCATCAAGCGCAAGATCTCGCTGATGTGCGACGTGGACGAGGCCGCCGTGGTGGCCTGCGTGGACGCCAAGTCGATCTACGACATCCCGAAGGTGCTGCACACCGAGGGCCTGGACGCGTACGTCGTGCGCAAGCTCGACCTGCCGTTCCGTGACGTCGACTGGACCACCTGGGACGACCTGCTGGACCGCGTCCACAACCCCGACCACGAGATCACCGTCGCGCTCGTCGGCAAGTACATCGACCTGCCCGACGCGTATCTCTCGGTCACCGAGGCCATCCGGGCCGGCGGCTTCGCGAACAAGGCCCGCGTCAAGGTCAAGTGGGTCGCCTCCGACGACTGCAAGACCCCGGCCGGCGCCGCCGGGCAGCTCTCCGACGTCGACGCGATCTGCGTCCCCGGCGGGTTCGGCGACCGCGGTGTCAACGGCAAGATCGGCGCCATCCAGTACGCCCGCGAGAACAAGGTGCCGCTGCTCGGTCTCTGTCTCGGCCTGCAGTGCATCGTGATCGAGGCGGCGCGCAACCTCGCCGAGATCCCCGACGCCAACTCCACCGAGTTCGACGCCGCCACCTCGCACCCCGTCATCTCGACGATGGAGGAGCAGCTCGCGTACGTCGAGGGCGCCGGCGACCTGGGCGGCACCATGCGGCTCGGCCTGTACCCGGCGAAGCTCGCCGAGGGTTCGCTCGTCCGTGAGGCGTACGACGACCAGCCGTACGTGGAGGAGCGCCACCGCCACCGCTACGAGGTCAACAACGCCTACCGCGCCGAGCTGGAGAAGAAGGCCGGTCTGGTCTTCTCCGGCACGTCCCCGGACAACAAGCTCGTCGAGTACGTCGAGTACCCGCGCGAGGTCCACCCCTACCTGGTCGCCACCCAGGCGCACCCGGAACTCCGGTCCCGGCCGACCCGCCCGCACCCGCTCTTCGCGGGCCTGGTCAAGGCGGCTGTCGAGCGCAAGACCGCCGGCAAGCAGGGCACCACGTCGGGCAAGTAGCCCGACGGCAGGCAGGCGTTACCGTTGACCGGGGTACGGATCCACTGAGGGTCCGTACCCCGGTTTCTGTTTTTTGTGGGAGGACGTAGATGGGTATCCAGGACACGCCCGAGGAGTGGCCGGTCACCGCGACCGAGACCCCCTTTACGGGCAACAAGACCAGCGTCCGCACCGACGACGTGGTGATGCCCGATGGCTCCGTCGTGCGCCGCGACTACCAGGTCCACCCGGGATCGGTCGCCGTGCTGGCGCTCGACGACGCGGGCCGGGTCCTCGTGCTGCGGCAGTACCGGCACCCCGTGCGGCAAAAGCTCTGGGAGATCCCGGCAGGCCTGCTCGACATCCCCGGTGAGAACCCGCTGCACGCGGCGCAGCGCGAGCTCTACGAGGAGGCGTACGTCAAGGCCGAGGACTGGCGGGTGCTGACCGACGTCTACACCACGCCCGGCGGCTGCGACGAAGCGGTACGGATCTTCCTCGCCCGGAATCTCTCCGAGGCCGACGGCGAGCGCTTCGAGGTCTCCGAGGAGGAGGCCGACATGGAGCTGGCCCGGGTGGAGCTCAAGGAGCTCGTGCGGGGGGTGCTCGCCGGGGAGCTGCACAACAACTGCCTCGTGGTGGGCGTCCTTTCGCTTGCGGCGGTGCTCGCCGGCGACGGGATCGACTCGTTGCGGCCGGCGGAGGCGCCGTGGCCGGCCAGGCCGTTCGAGGTCTGAGGTCCCGTCGGTCCGGCGGTTCGTCGGTCTTGACGGTCTGTTGCGGCGAACAGGGGGTCCTCCGATCGGACAAAATGCTGATCCGATCGGGGGACCTCCCCGCCGCGCTCCACCGTGTTCGCGTACCCGCCTGAACTACGCTCGGAATGCCCTGGCCGGAGTCCCGGCGGGCAACGCGTGCAGCGAAGTGGAGCGTGGCCCGTGACGGATCAGGCGGTGGACACCAGCGGCCCGGCATCGGCGGCGGGGACCGAGGGGCCGTCCGGCGCCGCGCCACGCCAATTCTTCGGCCGCGAACGCGAGTTGAAGGAACTGAAGGCCGACATCGAACGGGCCGGACTGGACACCCTGGCCGGTCGCAAAGCGGCCCGCGCCAGGGTCCTGCTGATTGCCGGACGCCCCGGCTCCGGGCGCACCGCACTCGCCGAGGAACTCACCCGGGCGCTGCTGGACACCGGCGACTACCCCGACGGGCTGCTCCGGGTCAGGCTCACCGACCTCGGCGGCGCTCCCGTCCCCACCGAACGCACCGCCCGGGACCTCCTCGACCAGCTGGGGGTCGCCGGGCCGCCCGGCGCGGACGGGGACGAACTGTCCCAGCTGCTCCGTGAGGCCCTCACCGACCGGCACGTCCTGCTGCTCGAAGACGCCGCCGATGCCGAACAGGTCGACCCGCTGCTGCCGGACAACCCCGGCTGCCTGGTGGTCGCCACCGCCCAGGGCCCGCTCACCGGCATCCCCGGCGTCCGCCCGTGCACCATCGGCGGCCTCGACAAGGGCTCCGCCGTCCAGCTGCTGGCCGGCGCCATCGGCCAGGTCAGGATCACGGTGGACCCGCTGACCGCCGAGAGCCTCGCCGAGGAGTGCGGTGGACAGCCTGCCGCCCTGGTCATGATCGGCGGCTGGCTCGCCGCCCACCCCATGGCATCGGTCGCCGATGTCACCAAGCAGCTGCGCGAGCTGCCGGACGACGCCGAGCAGCCCACCGGTGCCCGCCCGCTGGCCCGCGCCTTCCGGCTGGTCTACGAGTCCCTGCCGCAGACCGCCGGCCGGATACTGCGACTGCTCGCGCTCGCCCCCGCCGGGCTCGCCGACGCCCACGCCGCGTCCGCGCTGGCCGGCTGCTCGGTCTCGGCCGCCCAGTCGACCCTCGACGACTTCGTCCGGCTGGGCCTGCTGCGTACCAACGGCGCGGAGCTGCCGCAGTACGAGGTGCCCGGCTGCCTCGCCCCGCTGCTGCAGGCCCTGCTCGCCGACCGGGACCGGCCGGCCGAGATCCAGCTCGCCAGGGCCCGGTTGCTGGAGCGGACCGTACGCCAGCTCCAGTCCTGCCGGGCGATCACCGATCCGGAGGGTTCCGAGGCCCGCCGGAAGCTCGCCGGACTGCCGCGCTCGCTGCGCTTTCCGCACCCCGAAGCGGCCGCCGCCTGGCTGCGGATCCGCCGGCCGGCCCTGCTCGCCTCCGCCCGGATCGCCGTGGAGGACGGTGAACTGGACACCCTGGCGCGGAGGTTGGTGGCCGCACTGGTGCGGGCACTGGCCGTGCACCAGGGCACCGAGGCCGCGGCATCCGATCTGTACGGACTGCACGGACTGGTCCTGGCCGTCGCCGAGCGGCGCGAGCTGCCCCGTGAGCGTGCCGCCGCACTGCTCAATCTCGCCGATCTGGACGCCAGGACCGGCCGTACGCAGGAGGCGCTGACCCGCTATCGGGCGGCCCTGGACGCCGGACGGGCGGCGAAGGACCCGTACGCGACGGGCAGGGCGATGGAATCCGTAGGCGGCGCCTACGCCGAGCTGGGGGACTTCAACCGGGCCTCCGACTGGTACGGCCGGGCGCTCGCGCAGCGGCTCACCCACGGCGAGCTCGCCGACGAGGCGCGGCTGTACGGGCGGCTCGGCTCCGTCCACACCTACGCCGGGCAGTACGGCGAGGCGCTGCGGAACTGGCGGGCCGCGGCGGCCGTGTACCGCAGGCTCGGCGACCTGGCCGCCCAGGCGCGGGCGCTCAGCGAGGCCGCGCGGGTGCAGGAGTACGCGGGGCGGCCGCAGGAGTCGCTGCGCACCTGCCAGGAGGCCGTCGAGTGGGCACGGCAGACCAAGGACGTACGGCTGCAGGCCGCGCTGGAGCTCCGGCTGGCCGACACACTTGACCGGCTCGGCGACCCGGCTGCCGCGGGGTTGCACCGCGGAATGGCGCAGAGACTGCTGGGCAAGGATGAGCCAGCCTGCGAAATCCGTAGTGGGTCGACTGAAAATTAAGGCTTTGTAAGGCTAGACAGCGAGAAGCCCTTCATTAAACTGGCTCTGCCGCGTACGTTCGCGGTGTCTCCATTTACACTGTGTGTATCCGGGTATGCGCCTCTATGCCCGGAGTAACCCTCTGAGTCAAGGACCGTGATCGACGTGAAGGTCGGCATCCCCCGCGAAGTCAAGAACAACGAGTTCCGCGTGGCCATCACGCCCGCCGGTGTGCATGAGCTCGTCCGCAACGGCCACCAGGTCGTCGTCGAGCAGAACGCCGGTGCCGGGTCCTCGATCATGGACGAGGAGTACATCGCCGCGGGGGCGCGGATCCTCCCCACCGCCGACGAGGTCTGGGCCACCGCCGACCTGCTCCTCAAGGTCAAGGAGCCGGTCGCCGAGGAGTACCACCGCCTCCGCAAGGACCAGACGCTCTTCACCTACCTGCACCTCGCCGCCTCCCGCGAGTGCACGGACGCGCTGCTGGAGTCCGGCACCACCGCGATCGCGTACGAGACCGTCGAGACCGCCAACCGCGCGCTGCCGCTGCTCGCCCCGATGTCCGAGGTCGCGGGCCGGCTGGCCCCGCAGGTCGGCGCGTACCACCTGATGCGCTCGGTCGGCGGCCGCGGCGTGCTGCCGGGCGGCGTCCCGGGTACCGCGCCCGCCGAGGCCGTCGTCATCGGTGGCGGTGTCTCCGGCTGGAACGCCACGCAGATCGCCGTCGGTCTCGGCTTCCACGTCACGCTGCTCGACCGGGACATCAACAAGCTGCGCGAGGCCGACAAGGTCTTCGGCACCAAGGTGAAGACGATCGTCTCCAACGCCTTCGAGCTGGAGAAGGCGGTCATCGAGGCCGACCTCGTCATCGGTGCCGTGCTGATCCCCGGCGCGAAGGCCCCGAAGCTGGTCACCAACGAGCTCGTCGCCAAGATGAAGCCCGGAAGTGTACTTGTCGACATTGCAATCGATCAGGGTGGCTGCTTCGAGGACTCGCACCCGACGACGCACGCCGAGCCGACCTTCATGGTCCACAACTCGGTCTTCTACTGCGTCGCCAACATGCCGGGCGCGGTGCCGAACACCTCCACGTACGCGCTCACCAACGCCACGCTGCCGTACATCCTGGAGCTCGCCAACCGCGGCTGGACCGAGGCGCTTCGCCGCGACGCCGCACTCGCCAAGGGCCTCAACACCCATGAGGGCCAGGTCGTTTACCGCGAGGTGGCGGAGGCGCACGGTCTGGAGCACGTCGAGCTGAGCACGCTTCTCGGCTGACGGGTCAACATCTTTCGTCAACCTCACGCGTCCGGCCGGACCTTGCCGAGCAAGGTCCGGCCGGACGCATGTCGGGCCACTGTGAGAGCCTTGCGCAACTTGCCTTGAACGTAACCCTTTACCCGTTTCGCGCACCGGCGAATTGTGCGCCGGAGTGACCGTGCACCCTTGACAGGGGGGTGTTCGATTGCCGACACATCGGGCCGGGTCCGGCGGATTGTGTTGCTGCGAACCGGTGACACGCCATAGAGTCGCCAATCGTCGGCATGGTGTCACGCTGACCTATCGATAAGTTTCCTGGTCACGTCCAAGGAGGTAAGACGACTTGTGAATGAGTCGACATTTACTCCCGGGGGTGTTCAACCAGGGATGCCTGCACGGGGCCAGAGCCCGATCGGGCTGGAGGCTGTCGGCTCCGTCGCTGTCCGCACCTTCGCCACCCACCAGCACATGACGACAGCCCCCCAGATGATGGACGGCCTAAACGTGAACGCCATGGCCGGCAACGAGAGTGGCCGAGAGACCGCCCACTTCGCCGACTTCGACGAGGTGCCCCAGGGGCACTTCTACGACCCCGACGCCGAGTACGAGCCCGATCCGGAGTACGCGGCCACCCTCGCGCCCGACGCTGCCCGCCAGCGCCGCGAGCGGATCGGCCCGACCGGCCGGCCCCTGCCCTACTTCCCGATCCCGGGCCCGCTGACCGACCACGGTCCCGCGAAGATCATCGCGATGTGCAACCAGAAGGGCGGCGTCGGCAAGACCACGTCGACCATCAACCTCGGTGCCGCGCTCGCGGAGTACGGACGCCGTGTCCTGCTCGTCGACTTCGACCCGCAGGGAGCCCTGTCCGTCGGCCTCGGCGTCAACCCGATGGAGCTCGACCTCACGGTCTACAACCTGCTCATGGAGCGGGGCATGTCGGCCGACGAGGTCCTCCTGAAGACCGCCGTGCCCAACATGGACCTGCTGCCGAGCAACATCGACCTGTCGGCCGCCGAGGTGCAGCTGGTCAGTGAGGTGGCCCGGGAGTCGACGCTGCAGCGCGCCCTGAAGCCGCTGATGGCCGACTACGACTACATCGTGATCGACTGTCAGCCCTCGTTGGGCCTGCTCACGGTGAACGCCCTGACGGCTGCTCACAAGGTGATAGTGCCGCTCGAGTGCGAGTTCTTCGCGCTCCGTGGTGTGGCACTGCTCACCGAGACCATCGAGAAGGTTCAGGAGCGGCTCAACCCGGAGCTGGAGCTCGACGGCATTCTCGCCACCATGTACGACTCCCGTACGGTGCACAGCCGCGAGGTCCTCGCGCGGGTCGTCGAGGCCTTCGACGAGCACGTCTACCACACGGTGATCGGGCGCACGGTGCGCTTCCCGGAGACCACGGTCGCCGGCGAGCCCATCACCACGTACGCCTCCAACTCGGTCGGTGCAGCCGCCTATCGCCAGCTCGCCAGGGAGGTGCTCGCCCGGTGTCACGCCGAGTGAGTCTGCCCGGGGCCGACGAACTGTTCCGTACCACCGGGGGGATGGGGCTGCAGTCCTCGTCCCCCGCGGACCGGCGGCGCAAGGCGAACGGCGAGGCGCGGGTTCCGGCTCCGGCCGGTGAGAGCGATTCCGCGGCGGACGGATCCGGGGCGGCCGAGGCCGGTGGATCCGGGACCCTGACGTCCGGCGAGGAACATTCGACGGCGGACGCCGACGCGGGGGACTCCCGCAGCCGGGGCGGGGAGAACGACCGGGCGGCGGCCGCTCAGGCTGGCCGTCGGCCCCAGTCCTCGTCCGGGACGCCGTCCGGCACGCAGCAGGAGGCGGCTCCGGCCGTCCAGCAGCAGCGCAGGCGCGGAGGCGGACGCGGGGCGAACCGGCGGCCGAGCGGCCGGGAACGCCACGACGAGAAGATCACCGTCTATGTCTCGGCCGAGGAACTGATGGACCTCGAACACGCGCGGCTCGTCCTGCGCGGCGAGCACGGGCTCGCCGTCGACCGTGGGCGGATCGTCCGCGAGGCGGTCGCCGTGGTCCTCGCCGACCTGGAGTCGCGGGGCGACGCGAGCATCCTCGTACGGCGGCTGCGCGGCCGCTGACCGGTACGGCGGGCCGGTAGCCTGCCCGGGGGGCCGCCGCCGAGCGGCCCGGCCGTCTCCGTACGGCACACCGCCCGCCCGTATCCCCGCCGCACCCTGGACCTCCATGCCGACGACCGACGAGCCCGCCCGCACGCCCCGGCGCCCCCTGGGGCGCGGTCCGGGGGGCCGGCCTGCGCCGTCCGCGGCCGGGGCCGCGGTGGTGGAGGGCGCCGCTGTCGGTGTGTCCCCCATCCCGCCCCTTCCCGGAACCGGGGAGGCGCCCCCGGAACCCTCGACCGCCATCACGGACGCTGCCGCGGCGCTTGCGACCCCCGCCGATGCCGTCGCCGCCGCCCCAGCGGATACCGCCGGCCCTGCGGTGCCCGTCGACGCCGCTGACACCGACTCTGCCGCCTCGTCCGGTTCTGCGGTCCTCGCCCTCACGGACGCCGCCGCGGCGTCTGCAGCCCCCGCTGACACCGCCGCCTCCGGGGCACCCGCCGACGACGGACGGTTCACCGTTCGGCTGGCCAACTTCGAGGGGCCGTTCGATCTTCTTCTGCAGCTCATCTCCAAGCACAAGCTCGATGTGACCGAGGTCGCCCTCTCCAAGGTCACCGACGAGTTCATGGCCCACATCCGGGCCATGGGGGTGGACTGGGATCTCGACCAGACCACCGAGTTCCTCGTCGTCGCCGCGACCCTGCTCGATCTCAAGGCCGCCCGGCTGCTGCCCGCCGCCGAGGTCGAGGACGAGGCCGATCTCGCACTGCTCGAAGCGCGGGACCTGCTCTTCGCGAGGCTCCTGCAGTACCGCGCGTACAAACGCATCGCGGAGATCTTCAGCGCCCGGCTGGAGTCCGAGGGGCGGCGCTTTCCCCGGACCGTGGGGCTGGAGCCGCACCATGCCGAGCTGCTGCCCGAGGTGGTGATCAGCATCGGCGCCGAGGGGTTCGCCCGGCTCGCCGTGAAGGCGATGCAGCCGAAGCCCAAGCCGCAGGTGTACGTCGATCACATCCATGCCCCGCTGGTCAGCGTGCGTGAGCAGGCCGAGATCGTCGTGGCGCGGGTGCGGGAAGCGGGGGGAATCACATTCCGTGAGCTCGCTGAGGACGCTCCGGACACCCTCACCGTCGTCGCCCGGTTCCTGGCGCTGCTGGAGCTCTACCGGGAGAAGGCCGTCACCCTCGACCAGGAGGAGGCGCTCGGCGAGCTCATGGTGCGCTGGGCCGGGGGCGAGGGGGCGGAGCCCGCGGTGACGGACGAGTTCGATCAAGAGGTGCAGGACATGGACGTACAAGAGGATGTGCAGGCATGAGCGAGCAGCGCCCCACCGGTGCGAGCACCGTCGCGGATCTTGAGCTCAAGCCCGCCCTCGAGGCCGTTCTCATGGTCGTCGACGAACCCGCCACCGAGGAACACCTCGCCAAGGTGCTGGAGCGGCCCCGGCGGGCCGTCGCCGACGCGCTGCGGGAGCTGGCCGACGAGTACACCGTGCAGCGCCGCGGTTTCGATCTCCGGCTGGTCGCGGGCGGCTGGCGCTTCTACACGCGCCCGGAGTACGCGGAGGCCGTCGAGGGCTTCGTGCTGGACGGCCAGCAGGCCCGCCTCACCCAGGCGGCTCTGGAGACCCTCGCAGTGGTCGCGTACCGCCAGCCGGTCAGCCGCTCGAGGGTCTCTGCCGTACGCGGCGTGAACTGTGACGGCGTGATGCGGACGCTCCTGCAGAGGGGCCTGGTCGAGGAAGCGGGCGCGGAACCCGAAACAGGTGCGATCCTGTACAGGACGACGAACTACTTTCTGGAGCGGATGGGCCTGCGCGGCCTGGATGAGCTCCCGGAGCTCGCGCCCTTCCTCCCCGAGGCGGACGCGATCGAGGCTGAGACGCTAGAGGGTGTGCCGTCGTTCGATCCGGACGCACCGGACACCCCGGATACTCACGCAGACGACAAGACGGAATTTTGATGCGAAGCAGTGGCAGGAACAGCGGAAGCGGCAGCGGCAAGAGCGGCGGCAACCGGAACCCCCGGGGTGGCGGCGCCGGGCGCGACGACAGGCAGGACAAGCGTCCCCGCAGGCCCCGCCCCGAGGAGCGCCGCTACGACGTGGGCGGCACCGGGGCCGGCGAGAAGAGCGGCGACGGCCCCCGCAAGGGCCGCGGCGCCGCGGCCCGCGGTGGCGCCAAGGGCGGTCCGAAGCCCCCGCAGGGCGGCGCGAGGAGCGGCGGCCCGCGGCGTGGCCCGCAGGGTGCCCCGTCCCGCTCTCGCGAGCTCGACGCCAAGATCGAGCAGCGCAACCGGGACAGGTACGCGAACAAGCCCGACATCAAGACGCCCAAGACCCACCCGGGCGCCGAGCAGGAGGGCGAGCGTCTGCAGAAGGTCCTGGCCAGGGCCGGCATGGGCTCGCGCCGTGCGTGCGAGGAGCTGATCGAGCAGTCCCGCGTCGAGGTCAACGGCGAGATCGTCGTCGAGCAGGGCATGCGCGTCGATGTGCACAAGGACGAGATCAAGGTCGACGGTCTGACCGTCGCCGCCCAGTCGTACCTCTTCTTCGCGCTGAACAAGCCCGCCGGTGTCGTCTCCTCGATGGAGGACCCGGACGGCCGCCAGTGCCTCGGCGACTACGTCACCAACCGGGAGACGCGGCTCTTCCACGTCGGCCGGCTGGACACCGAGACCGAGGGCATCATCCTGCTCACCAACCACGGCGAGCTGGCCCACCGGCTGACCCACCCGAAGTACGGCGTGAAGAAGACCTACCTGGCCGCCATCCAGGGACCGCTCCCGCGCGACCTGGGCAAGCACCTCAAGGACGGCATCCAGCTGGAGGACGGGTACGCCCGCGCCGACCACTTCCGCGTCGTCGAGAACACCGGTAAGAACTACCTGGTCGAGGTGACCCTCCACGAGGGCCGCAAGCACATCGTCCGCCGGATGCTGGCCGAGGCCGGCTTCCCGGTCGAGCGGCTGGTGCGGACGTCCTTCGGGCCGATCCCGCTGGGCGACCAGAAGTCCGGCTGGCTGCGCCGCCTCACCAACACCGAGGTGGGCATGCTGATGGGCGAGGTCGGTCTGTAGTCCGCCTTCGGCGTCCGCTGTACGGCCCGCGGCCGGTTCCTGGTTTCGATTTTCGAACAGGAAACCGGCCGCGGGCCTTTTGCTGCCATCGAATCGCCTTTATAGTCAAGGTGACTATTAAGGAGGCGGGTGTGAGTCTCGCGGACATCATCGATCCCCTGCAGCAACCTCTGGTGACAGTCCTGGACACCCCGGTCGGCTGGACCGAGGTGCTCGGCTTCGGCAGTGGCGCGCTGTGCGTCTGGCTCGTGGCCCGCCAGCATCTTGCCAACTGGCCGATCGGCATCGCCAACAACCTCCTCTTCATCCTGCTGTTCACCCAGTCCGGTCTGTACGCCGACGCAGGCCTGCAGATCGTCTTCATCACCCTTGCCGCGTACGGCTGGTGGACCTGGACCCACGGGGGTGGACCGGGCTCGCCGGACCTGCCGGTGCGGAACACCGGCCGCACCGAATGGGTCCGGCTGTGCGCGGCAGGGGTGCTGGGGACCGCCGGTCTGACCGTTCTCCTCGACCACGCCACCGACTCCACCGTGCCGTTCTGGGACGCCCTGACGACCGCGCTGTCCTTGGCTGCGACGTACGGGCAGTGTCGGAAGCTCGTCGAGTCGTGGTGGCTGTGGATCGCCGCCGATGTCGTGTACATCCCGCTGTACGCGTACAAGGAGCTCTATCCGACCTCCCTGCTGTACGTCGGCTTCCTGGCGCTGTGCCTGGTCGGACTGCGCAACTGGAAGCGTGATCTCCAGGTTCCGCAGCGGGAGTTGGCGGAGGTGACAGGGTGAAGCGGTTCAGGCACGGGCTCGTGCTCGGTAAGTTCTATCCGCCGCACGCCGGCCATCACCACCTTGTCCGCACCGCTCAGGACCGCTGCGAGCGGCTGACCGTCCTGGTCTGCGCGGCCTCCGTCGAGTCAGTCCCCCTCGCTGGCCGGGTGGCCTGGATGCGGGAGGTGCACCCGGACGTACGGGTCGTCGGCGCCGTCGACGACACCCGGATGGATCTCCATGACCCGGCGATCTGGGATGCCCATATGGCCGTCTTCGAAGGGGCCGTCCCGGAGAAGGTCGATGCCGTCTTCACCTCGGAGCCGTACGGGGACGAACTGGCCCGCCGGTTCGGTGCCGAATCCGTCTGCGTCGACCCCGACCGTACGGTCTTCCCGGTCTCCGGCACCGCCGTCCGCAAGGATCCGATCGGCTGCTGGGACTTCCTCGAACCGCCCGTACGGGCCGCGCTCACCCGCCGCATCGTCGTCCTCGGCGCCGAGTCCACCGGCACCACCACGATGGCTCGCGCCCTCGCCGACCACTACCGCCGGCGCGGCGGCGTCTGGGCACAGACCCGGTATGTCGCCGAGTACGGGCGGGAGTTCAGCGAACAGAAGCTGGCCGCGCTGCGTACCCGGTGGCCCCGGGCCCAGTGGGAGGACGTGGCGTTCACCACCGACGACTTCCCGCTGATCGCCGCGGCCCAGAACGCCAAGGAGGAGGCGGCCGCCCGGACCGGGTCCCCGGTGCTCTTCTGCGACACCGACTCCTTCGCCACCACCGTCTGGCACGAGCGGTACATCGGCGGTCGCAACCCGCGCGTCGAGGAGACCGCCGACCGGGTCGCCCACCACCTGTGGCTGCTCACCGACCACGAGGGCGTCGCCTTCGAGGACGACGGGCTGCGCGACGGCGAGGAGCTGCGGCCCTGGATGACCGACCGCTTCAGGGCCGAACTCACCCGCACCGGGCGGCGGTTCGTCGAACTCGCCGGACCGCACCGGCAACGCCTGGACACCGCGGTCGACGCCGTCGACGCTCTGCTCGCGACGGGCTGGGACTTCGCCGCACCCCTCCCGGAGCGACGATGAGCACCGGCGCCCCCGAGGGCTACGACCCGTACGCCTTCGAACCGTTCGCGGTCACCGTCGACCTCGCCGTCTTCACGGTCCGGGACGGCCGGCTGCACGTCCTGCTCGTCGAGCGCGGTGAAGACCCGTACAAGGGCCACTGGGCCCTGCCCGGCGGCTTCGTACTGCCCCGAGAGTCCGCCGAGGACGCCGCCCGCCGGGAGCTCGCCGAGGAGACCGGGCTGACCGAGGCAACCGTTTCCGCACTCCACCTGGAGCAGCTGCGCACCTACAGCGATCCGGACCGCGACCCCAGGATGCGGGTCGTCTCCGTCGCGTACACCGCACTCGTTCCCGATCTGCCCGAGCCGCGTGGCGGCGGGGATGCGGCCAACGCCCGCTGGTGGGACGCCGGAGCACTCGGCGCGCTCGCCTTCGACCACGACCGCATCCTCACCGACGCGCACGACCGGATCGGCGCCAAACTTGAGTACACCTGCCTGGCGACGGCCTTCTGCCCGGCCGAATTCACCCTGGGCGAGCTCCAGCAGGTGTACGAGACGGTCTGGGGCGTCGAGCTCGACCGCCCCAACTTTCGGCGCAAGGTCCTCACCACGCCCGGTTTCGTCCAGGCCGTGGAGGGATCACCGCGCCGCACCGGCGGACGCGGCAAACCGGCTGCTCTGTACCGGGCGGGTGCCGCGACCGCCCTGCACCCTCCACTTCTGCGACCGGAAGGACGAAGCGCATGATCGTGACCCGCACCATCACCAAACAGGCCGCCACCGGCGCGCTGACCGGGCTCGCGCTCGGCGACGCGCTGGGCTTCCCGACCGAGTTCAACAATGTGCCGTCGATCCTCGCCAAGTGCGGGCCGTGGCGGCAGATGCGGCTGCCGAACCCCGCGTTCGTCAGCGACGACACCCAGATGACGCTGGCCCTCGCGCGGGGCATCCGCACCGCCATGGACCGCGGACTGCTCACCCCGCTGCGGCTGGTCCGGCCGGTACGCGAGGAGTTCGTCGACTGGTACCACTCGCCGGACAACAACCGCGCCCCCGGCCGCACCTGCATGAGCGCCTGCCGGCTGCTCGACGGCGACCGGCCCTGGCAGGAGGCCAGTCAGACCGGCTCCAAGGGCTGCGGCGCCAATATGCGGGTGGCGCCGGTCGGGCTCGTACCGGGGCTGAGCGAGGAACAGCGCTCCGGTGCGGCGCAGTTGCAGGCCGCCCTCACACACGGCCATCCCACGGCGCTCGCGGCCTCCGACCTGATGGCGCGCGCGGTGTATCTGCTGGCGCAGGGTGCCGAGCCGACGGGGCTGATCGGGCAGCTGCGTTCGTACGCGTACGAGAACAGCAGCCGCTACCTCACACGCTGGCTCGGCGACCTGTGGCGGTACGCGGGTGACGACTCGGGCGAGAGCTACATCCAGCGTGGCTGGGACGAGTGCCTGACCGCATTGGCCCGCGTCCAGGACGCCCTGCGCGACCCGTCACCGGAGACCGACCCGTGCGAGGCGACCGGCGACGGCTGGATCGCCGAGGACGCCCTCGCCACGGCCCTGCACTGCTTCCTGCTCTTCCCCGACGAACCGGTCACCGCGCTGCGCCGGGCCGCCTGCACCCGCGGCGACTCGGATTCCATCGGCTGCCTGACCGGGGCACTGGCGGGGGCGCATCTCGGGGCCGGGGCATGGCCCAAGGAGTGGTCGGAGCGGATCGAGTACCGGAGCGATCTGCTGTCGCTGGGGGCGCTCTGGGACTCTTGACCCATGCGTACGGAAACGATCCACCTCCACGGGGCCGGGCTGCCGGTCACGGACTTCGGCCCGGTCCTCGCCGAAGAGCCGGGCCCGCTGCTGTTCGCCACGGTCTCCGGGGCGCATCTGTACGGGTTTCCGTCGCGTGACTCGGACGTGGACCTGCGGGGGGTCCACCTCCTGCCCGCCGAGGACCTGGTGGGGCTGCGCGAACCGGACGAGACGCGTTCGCGGATGTGGGACCGGGAAGGGGTCGAGATGGACCTCGTCACCCATGACCTGCGGAAGTTCGTCCGGTTGATGCTGAAGCCGAACGGCTATGTGCTGGAGCAGCTGTTGTCGCCGCTGGTCGTGCACACGAGTGAGCTGCACGCGGAACTGGTCGCGCTGGCGCCCGCGGTGGTGACGCGCAACCATGCGCACCACTACCGGGGGTTCGCCGGCACGCAGTGGCGGCTGTTCGAGAAGACCGGCGAACTGAAACCGCTGCTCTACACGTTCCGGGCTTTGCTGACCGGCATTCATCTGATGCGCAGTGGCGAGGTGCTCGCGCATCTGCCGACGCTCCTGGGCGAGGTGGCGGCGCCCGCGTATCTGCCGGAGCTGATCGAGGCGAAGGCCGAGGCCGAACACGGGGGAGCGGGGGGCGTGGACGGCGCGGCGGTGTCCCGGGACGTCGAAGCGCTGCACCGGGTGCTGGACGAGGCGCAGCAGGAGTCGGGGCTGCCGGATGGGGCGGGAGGGTTCGACGGGCTGCACGAGCTCCTGGTGCGAGCGCGGCTGAAAGGGCCCGGGTTCCTGTCCCCGAGCTCCGAACGGGCTTGATTTCTGCGTTGGCCGAGGCGGCCGGTCACCCCTTGCCGGGCCACGACACGGACGCCCGGCGGGTGCGGATCAGGAAGTCCTCCACCCGGGCCCGGTCCGGCTCCGGTGGGAGCGGGGAGCTCGGTGCCGACTCGTCGTTCTCCGCGGCCAGCCGTGTCATGCGGCGCTCCACCTCCGGCCACGGGACCTCGCCCCGCTTCACCGCGAGCAGTTCGTCCCTGGCGTCGCCCACCTCGATCGTCAGCCGGCCCGTTCGCAGCAGATCCCGGCCGCTCGCCAGCAGCCGCAGCAGATGCATGGCGTGCTTCCAGCGCGGCGAACCGTACTGCCGGACATCCGCCTCCAGCTTCCTGCGCTGCCCCAGTGCGTAGCGGACGAAGGTCTGGTGGGCGAGCCGGGACAGGAACGCGCCGCGCAGGGAGAGGAGTTCATGGCCGACCGCGTCGGCCTGTTCCACCAGCGGCGAGTGGAGGCACTCCAGCACATTGGGGTTGGCGCGCAGCGCCAGTTCGCAGAAGCGCTCCAGCTCCCAGGAGAACTGTTCCTGCGCCGGGCCCTCAACATGCGTGGGCGGCTTGTCGAACCGCCAGAACAGCGGGGTCGGCGCCAGGAAGACACCGCGCCGGTCGGTGTCGCTGTCGTCCGTGGCGAGCCCGAACGCACGTGAGCCCATCACACAGGAGTAGACCGTGTGATCGCGTACGAGAGTCTCGGCATCGGGGGTGATCATGCGGGTGAGGGTACGCGAGGGGGCCTCGTGTGCCTCGTCGTCCTGGCAGCGGACAGCACGGGCTGCGGGGCGGCGCGTACGCGGAGGCCGCTGAGGCCGCGTGGCCGGCGGATGTCCGTAGCCGTCGGTCCGAAGGCTACGGACATCCGCCGGCTGGGCCCCGAGTGGCAGAAGCCCTGGTTCTGATCGACATTGTCGATAATCCATCCCCTTCGGAAGGGCAGAACCATGGCAGGAAACGACCTCGGCAGTCTGCTGGGCAGCTTGCTGGGCGGCGGAAGCCAGGGCGGGGGTTCCGGCAACGCCGGGAACATCCTCGGAGCGCTGCTGGGCGCGCTGGGTGGCAACGCGAGCGCCGGTGGCGGTGGCGGGGGCGGCGCGAACGCTCTTGAGGGCCTGATCGGGATGCTCGCCAAGTCCGGCCTTCTCGACCAGGCCCAGTCCTGGGTCGGGACCGGTGAGAACAAGCCGGTGAGTGGCGCCCAGATCGCCCAGGCGCTGCCGGACGAAACCCTGCAGAAGGTCGCCCAGGACGCGGGGGTGTCGACGGAGCAGGCGGCCGACGACATCGCCAGGTCGCTGCCCGAGGCGGTCGACAAGCTGACCCCTGCGGGCGAGGTCCCGAAGGGCGGCTCGCTCGAGGACCTGATCCGGGCGCAGGCGCTCTGAGCGCTCATGGCCGGCGGAACTCCGTATCGATTTCCTGTACAGTTGTCCAGGAAATCGATACGGGAGGCCGTCCGCCATGCACATCGCAGCCCAGTCGCTGGTCGCGCTCGTCGCGCTGATCCACGCCTATTTCCTGGTGCTCGAAATGTTCCTGTGGGACACCGCGCGCGGCCGGAAGGTCTTCGCCACCACCCCGGCGTTCTCCCGTGAGAGCGCCCCGCTCGCCGCGAACCAGGGCCTGTACAACGGGTTCATGGCCGCCGGACTCGTCTGGAGTCTGATCGCGGGCGACCCTGTCGCGTACCAGGCGCAGATCTTCTTCCTCGGCTGCCTGATCGTCGCCGGGGTGTACGGAGCGGCCACCGTGAACCGCAAGATCCTGCTCGTCCAGGCGGTCCCCGCCGCCGCGGCACTCCTCCTCGTCCTGCTCGCGGGCTGAGCCCATGACGCGCGCCGCGACGACGGAAGGCAGCGGAGACCCCCGTACCGCACGCACCCGCGGCAAGCTCCGCGAGGCGCTCCTCGCGGCCTGCGAGGAACAGCCACTCGACCAGGTCAGCGTCTCCGACGTGGTGCGCAGGGCCGGAGTCGGCCGGGCCACCTTCTATCTGCACTACGACGATCTGCGCGCGCTGGCCGTGGACGCCTGCGCGGAGATCGTCCGGCAGGCGGTCGACGCCCTGCACGCCTGGGACGAGGTGCCGCCCGGTCCCGACGCACCCCCCGCCGAGCTCGTCGCCCTGCTGGAGGCGGTACGCGCCCGGGCCGACGTCTACCGGAGCCTGCTGCGCACGGGCGGCGGAGGGCCGCTCGGCGAGCTGCTTCACCAGGAGCTCCGGCAGCGCAGCATCAGCGAACTGCGCCGTCGCCGCCCCCCGGGCTCCGCGGAGGACCTGATCGCGAGCGCCGTCGCCGGACTGTTCACCGGCGTCCTCGCCGACTGGGTGCACGGCCGGACCGACGCCACACCGGCTCAGCTGGCGGGCGGGATCTGGCGGATGCTGCTGGCCGTGCACACCGCCGCCGCTCCCCGCTGACCTCGCGTCTCACCCACAGAGCACCCCGGCCACCCGTCGCCCCACCCCTCTAGGCTGAAATCGCGCAGGAGGGCACGGAGCAGGCGCGACAAGCCCGAAGCGGTATGTAGAGCAGTGCACGAAGAAGTGAGGAGCCAGACGTGGCGGTACGAGCGGTCCGTGGAGCGGTCCAGCTGGAGCGGGACGAGGCCGGACACATGGACGAGCAGGTCAGCGCCCTGCTCACCGCCGTCCTGGAGCGCAACGGACTCGTTGCCGACGACCTGATCAGCATCTGGTTCACCGCCACCCCCGATCTGCACAGCGACTTCCCGGCCGCGGCCGCACGGGGCATCGGCATCGTCGACGTACCGCTGATCTGCGCCCAGGAGCTCGACATCGTGGGGGCGATGCCCCGCGTGGTGCGCATCCTCGCCCATGTCGAGACGTACCTTGCCAAGTCCGAGATACAGCATGTCTACCTCGGCGCCACCGCCGCCCTCCGCAAGGACATCGCCCAGTGAGAACCGCCGTCGTCATCGGAACCGGCCTGGTCGGCACCTCCGCAGCCCTCGCCCTCGCCGGGCGCGGCGTCCATGTCCACCTCGTCGACCACGACCCGGCGTCGGCCCGCACGGCGGCCGCGCTCGGCGCCGGTACGGACGAGGCACCCGCGGGCCGCGTCGACCTCGCGATCGTCGCCGTACCGCCCGCGCACGTGGCGTCGGTGCTCGCCACCGCCATGCGGGACGGCATCGCCCGCGGCTACCTCGACGTCGCCAGCGTCAAGGGCGGCCCCCGCCGCGAGCTGGAAGCCCTCGGCGTCGACCTCACGCCGTACATCGGTACGCACCCGATGGCGGGCAAGGAGCGTTCCGGCCCGCTCGCCGCCACCGCCGACCTCTTCGAGGGCCGTCCCTGGGTCCTCACGCCGACCCGGGACACCGACACCGAGGTCCTCAACCTCGCCCTGGAGCTGGTCGCGCTCTGCCGCGCCGTTCCGGTCGTCATGGACGCCGACGCCCACGACCGGGCCGTCGCCCTCGTCTCCCACACCCCGCAGCTGATCTCGTCGATGGTCGCCGCCCGCCTGGAGGAGGCCGACGAGACCGCCGTTCGCCTCTGTGGCCAGGGCATCAGGGACGTCACCCGGATCGCGGCCTCCGATCCCCGGATGTGGGTGGAGATCCTCTCCGCCAACCCCGGACCGGTCGCGGACGTGCTCGCCGGGGTCGCCGCGGATCTCGAGGAGACGGTCCGGGCGCTGCGCAGCCTCCAGTCCGGCGACGACGACAAGCGCCGCGAGGGCACCGACTCCATCGAGGACGTCCTGCGCCGCGGTAACGCGGGCCGGGTCAGGGTCCCCGGCAAACACGGGGCGGCCCCGGCGGCGTACGACATCGTGGCTGTGCTCATCAGCGACCGGCCGGGCGAGCTGGCCGGGATCTTCGCGGACGCGGGCAAGGCCGGGATCAACGTCGAGGACGTCCGTATCGAGCACGCCACCGGGCAGCAGGCCGGCCTGGTGCAGCTGATGGTCGAGCCGAGCGTGGCCCCGGCACTCGCCGCTTCGCTTCGCGAGCGGGGCTGGTCGATCCGCCAGTAGGCCCCGGAGGCCGGGGTCCGCGGGAGTTGTCCACAGGGGTGCAAAGGACCGTCCCGACACTCGGTAACCTTGTGCGGGGCGGGTTCGCGCGCCCTTGTCCCGCCCACCCCGTGTACCAGGAAGGTGTCCACCACCGTGGAAACCGTAAGCGCCGCAGCCCGGACGGCCCCGGCCGCAGTGATCGTCGCCATCGACGGGCCCTCCGGCACCGGCAAGTCGAGCACGTCGAAGGCCGTCGCCGCCAAGCTCGGCCTGAGCTACCTGGACACCGGCGCCCAGTACCGGGCGATCACCTGGTGGATGCTGAACAACGGCATCGACGTGCAGGACGCCGTGGAGGTCGCGACCGCCGCGGCGAAGCCGGTCATCGTCTCCGGCACTGACCCGGCCGCCCCGACGATCACGGTCGACGGCGAGGATGCCGCGGGCCCGATCCGTACGCAGGAGGTCACCTCGAAGGTCAGCGCCGTCAGCGCGGTCCCCGAGGTGCGTGCCCGGATCACCGAGCTGCAGCGGTCCATCGCCGCGGCCGCCGAGATCGGCATCGTCGTCGAGGGCCGTGACATCGGCACCACCGTGCTGCCCGACGCCGACCTCAAGATCTTCCTGACCGCCTCGCCGGAGGCCCGCGCGGCCCGCCGCAGCGGAGAGCTGAAGGGCTCCGATCTCGCCACCACCAAGGAGGCGCTGATAAAGCGGGACACTGCGGACTCCAGCCGCAAGACCTCGCCGCTCGCCAAGGCGGACGACGCGGTCGAGGTGGACACGACCGACCTGACCCTGCAGCAGGTCATCGAGTGCGTCGTCACCCTTGTCGAGGAGAAGCGGGCCGCGAAGTGACCGCAGCCTCGGGCACGCCCACGCTGCGCGGAGCGGCGGTCGGGCGCGGGATCGGCATCGGGCTGATGTACGGGCTGTGGAAGCCCCGCGTCCTCGGTGCATGGCGGGTACCCGCCTCCGGACCCGTCATACTCGCGGTGAACCACTCCCACAACATCGACGGGCCGATGCTGATGGGCACCGCGCCCAGGCCCGTCCACTTCCTGATCAAGAAAGAGGCGTTCGTCGGCCCCCTCGACCCGTTCCTGCGCGGAATCGGTCAGCTGAAGGTGGACCGTAAGAGCGCCGACCGCACCGCCATCACCCAGGCCCTCGGTGTACTGGAGAACGGCGGGGTGCTCGGGATCTTCCCGGAGGGCACCCGGGGCGAAGGAGACTTCGCCTCGCTGCGGGCCGGGCTCGCGTACTTCGCGGTACGCAGCGGGGCGCCGATCGTGCCCGTGGCCGTCATGGGAAGCACCGAGCGCCGCGGACGGTTGATATCGGCACTGCCGCCGTTGCGCAGCGGGGTCGATGTCGTCTTCGGTGATGCCTTCGACGCGGGCGACGGAAGTGGCCTGCGGACCCGGAAGGCGCTGGACGAGGCGACCGTGCGGATCCAGGCACGGCTGACCTCGCACCTGGAGAACGCCAGGCGTTTCACCGGGCGCTAGGTAAGACTTGAGTAGTGGGCCGCGTGATCGTGGTCCATCGATGATGATGCAAAGAGGAACGGACTTCATGAACGACCAGATTCACTCCGACGGCTCGGACCACGAGCACGGAGCACTTGGCGACGCCGAGTACGCGGAGTTCATGGAGCTCGCCGCGCAGGAGGGCTTCGACGTCGAGGACGTCGAGGGCGCGATCGACGAAGCGGGTCACGGCCCGCTGCCCGTCCTTGCCGTCGTCGGCCGCCCCAACGTCGGCAAGTCGACCCTGGTGAACCGGATCATCGGCCGCCGCGAGGCGGTCGTCGAGGACAAGCCCGGCGTCACCCGGGACCGTGTCACGTACGAGGCCGAATGGGCCGGCCGCCGCTTCAAGGTCGTCGACACCGGCGGCTGGGAGCAGGACGTGCTGGGCATCGACGCCTCCGTCGCCGCCCAGGCGGAGTACGCGATCGAGGCCGCCGACGCGGTCGTCTTCGTCGTCGACTCGACCGTCGGCGCGACCGACACCGACGAGGCCGTCGTCAAGCTGCTGCGCCGGGCCGGCAAGCCCGTCGTGCTGTGCGCCAACAAGGTCGACGGCCAGAGCGGTGAGGCCGACGCCACCGCGCTCTGGTCGCTCGGTCTCGGCGAGCCGCACCCGGTCTCCTCGCTGCACGGCCGTGGCACCGGCGACCTGCTCGACGCCGTCCTCGAAGCATTGCCCGAGGCCCCGGCCCAGCGCTTCGGCACCGCGCTCGGCGGCCCGCGCCGCATCGCGCTCATCGGCCGTCCGAACGTCGGCAAGTCCTCGCTGCTCAACAAGGTGGCGAACGAGGACCGGGTCGTCGTCAACGAAATGGCCGGCACCACTCGTGACCCGGTCGACGAGCTGATCCAGCTCGGCGGCATCACCTGGAAGTTCATCGACACGGCCGGTATCCGCCGCCGCGTCCACCTCCAGGAGGGCGCGGACTACTACGCCTCGCTGCGTACCGCGGCCGCCGTCGAGAAGGCCGAGGTCGCCGTCGTCCTGATCGACGCCAGCGAGTCCATCAGCGTCCAGGACCAGCGCATCATCACCATGGCCGTGGAGGCCGGGCGTGCGCTCGTGGTCGCGTACAACAAGTGGGACACCCTCGACGAGGAGCGCCGCTACTACCTGGAGCGCGAGATCGAGACGGAGCTCGCGCAGATCGCGTGGGCCCCCCGGGTCAATGTCTCGGCCCTCACCGGCCGCCACATGGAGAAGCTGGTCCCGGCGATCGAGACCGCGATCGAGGGCTGGGAGACCCGGATCCCGACCGGTCGGCTGAACGCCTTCCTCGGTGAGATCGTCGCCTCCCACCCGCACCCGGTCCGCGGCGGCAAGCAGCCCCGCATCCTCTTCGGCACCCAGGCCGGCACCAAGCCGCCGCGGTTCGTGCTCTTCTCCTCCGGCTTCCTCGAGCACGGCTACCGCCGCTTCGTCGAGCGCCGGCTGCGCGAGGAGTTCGGCTTCGAAGGCACCCCGATCCACATCTCGGTGCGGGTCCGCGAGAAGCGCGGCCGCAAGAAGTGACACCGGCCTGATCCGCCGCGTCCGGCGATGGCGCCGGAGATGACGAAGCCCCGTACCGTCCCTGCTGTGAACGGTGCGGGGCTTCGTCGTGCCAGGGCTTCGCCGTGCGGTCAGGCTCCCCGGGATCCCGGGGGCAACGCCACCGGCTGGGGGCGCCCGGCGTGCCGGCCGACCCGCTGCCAGGAACCGAGGCTTCCGGTGTGCGTGCCCGGGCTCGAGTGGCCGGAGTGGCTCGAGTGCCCCGAGTGGCTGGAGTGGCTGGAGTGGCCGCTCAGCGGGGCCCGGCTGCCGAACATGCCGGTCCCGAACGCCACGAAACCCAGGTTCTCCTCGCCGCTCCGATCACCTGGCAGCGCCCGGAACGACCGGCGGTACTCGGAGTACAGCGCGTCGTAGATCGGGGTGTGGGTCTGACCGCCCGAGCGGTCCTGCGACGGACGCATGGCAGGGATCGGGCTCGGGCGCTGGTGGAAGGGGTCGTATGAGTGCACGTATGTGCCAACGACCCCGTCGGCCGACGGATGCGGGCCCGACGGAGAAATAGCTGTTCGCCGGGGGTGCGAGGAGCGTACGGACATGATCAGGTCCCGGCCAGCGGCATCGCGGCCGCGACCAGGAGGCCGCTCGCCGCGGCCTTCTCCAGGGCGTCGCGCAGCAGGTCCTCGCGGGGCTGCTGGCCGATCGAACCGACCGGAGCGGCGAAGACGAGCACGGTCCGAGACTTGTTGGCCGCGGCTCGCCAGCCCTCGGTGACCTGCAGCGGTGCATGGGCCTGCCACCAGGCGACCGGGGCGCCGCCGCCCGTCCCCGGCTGGAGCACGGCGTGCAGCTGGCCCATGGCGAGCAGGATCGACCAGCCGTGCAGCACGGCGGGCACCTGGTCCATCCGGTGGACCGGGTGGAAGCCCTGCTCCAGCAGGAGCTGCAGGAACTCGTCGCCCCCGCTGCCGTACGTGCCGGGGCGGGTGATCGCGCCGGTCGGCTCGACGACCAGCGCCGGGTGGAGCTCGTCATCGATCAGGACGAGTCCGCTGGTGATGCCCAGAACGGCCTGCTCGGGCATGAGGCCCTGCGGGGTCTCCGGCTCGTTGCCGGTGATGCTGCGCACGGCGCCCTGCAGCTGCTCCTCGGAGACCTGGACGACCTGGGAGGGGATGCAGGTCGCGTGGGCGAAGGCGAGCACGGCGGTCTCGTCGCCGACGAACAGCACCGTGCTGGTGCGCTCCTGCTCCGAGTCGCCCGGGGTGCGGCAGGAGGTGCAGTCGTAGCTGCCTGGGGCGTTGTCGCCGACGAGCAGCCGATCGGCTTCGGCGTCGCCGATCTCGGCGCGTACGTCCTCGCTGACGTCGAGCATGCGCGGCACGGGTGGCTCCTCGAACTCGGTGCGTGCGCCGGGCGGTTCCCGGCTCATGAACAGACAACGGGTGAGCCGCGGCCGGGGTCACGCGGGAAAGGGAACGGAATCGAACCATCCGACGCAGAGGGTGAATAGGGGGACCGATGCGTTTACTCCCGGTCGATACCCGCTGATCGAACGCGCATGGGCGAGACGGGCGAGGGAGGGGAGGGTGCGACGACAGGTCGACAAATCAGGAAAACAAGGAACGTATCCAGTGGCTGAAAGTCGTCCATGCGTCGAGTGGAACGGCAGCCGGTTCTCACCGTTTCGCCAGGTGCAACCCGCAGCACATCGGTCGAACCGGGGGCACGGCGGCTCATGCAGGCGGTCATCCGTACGACGTTCCACCTCGCCGGTGCGCCGGCGGAGCACCATGTCAACGGGACCACGGTGGTTTTCCGTCACCGCGACGATCCCGCGCCGGGGCACCTGCTCGGCCGGCAACGACCTCTGCGCACGGCCGGAGCCGGGCACCGCAGTGGGCCGAACCGGATCGCGGACGGTAGCTGTCCGCAACCGCTGGCAGACTCGTCCCATGTTGGAGACCTCGGCACGACTGCTGCGCCTGCTCTCACTGCTGCAGGCCCACCGGGACTGGTCCGGCGCCGACCTCGCCGAGCGGCTCGGCGTCACCCCCCGGACCGTCCGGCGCGACGTCGACAAGCTGCGCGAGCTCGGCTACCCGGTCAACGCGAGCCCTGGCACCGGCGGCGGCTACCAACTCGGTGCCGGGGCCGAGCTGCCGCCGTTGCTCCTCGACGACGAGGAGGCCGTCGCCGTCGCGGTCGGGCTGCGTACGGCGGCCGGCCACGGCGTGCAGGGCATCGGGGAGACCTCCGTACGCGCACTCGCCAAGCTCGAGCAGGTACTGCCGAACCGGCTGCGCCGGCGGGTGAGCGCGCTGGGCGCCTTCACCGTGCCCATGCTGCGCGGACCCGACGCGTCGACCGCCGACCCGGGGGTTCTCACCGAACTGGCCGGGGCCTGCCGGGACAGCGAGCGGGTGCGCTTCGCGTACCGCGCCCATGACGGCTCCGTATCGCGCCGGATCGTCGAACCCCACCGGCTGGTGTGCACCGAGCGCCGCTGGTACCTCGTCGCCTGGGACCTGGACCGCGCGGACTGGCGTACCTTCCGGGCGGACCGGATCACCCCCACGCCACCGCACGGCCCCCGTTTCGTCCCGCGCCGCCCGCCCGCCGACGACCTTGCCGCGTATGTCTCCCGGGGCGTCTCCACCGACGCGTACGCGGCGCGTGCCGTGATCCGGCTGAAGGTGCCCGTCGAGCGGGCGGCCGAGCGGATCTCGCCGTCCTCCGGTGTGCTGGAGCGCATCGACGCGGACAGTTGCCTGCTGCGCACGGGGGCGGCCGGTCTGGACGTTCTGGTGATCCATGTGATGCTCATGGGCTTCGACTTCGAAGTCGTCGAGCCGCAGGAGCTCACCGACGCGATCAGGACCGCCAGGGACCGGTTGTCCCGGGCGCTCGACTGAACCGTGCCGTGCTCTTTCGTCTGTCAACTCGCTGTGTCCGGTATACGGGTGGATGTGGGCGGCCGTCCCGGTCCGATGGTGTGGATATCGTGTCCAAAAGATAAGGCCGCCATAAGGAAGCGTGAATTCCCGGTGCCCGGTGCATTTTCCGGGAACCGCCCGGGAGGGGAATTTCGACTACCTGGGATGCCGTAATCCGCGTGGTTTCTCCGCCTGTTCGGAGATCATTCTTCGGCGCCTTCGATTACTGTGCGTCGACTTACGGATCGCACGTTCGAGTGAAGCAGTTCGAGTAAACGCGTGTGGTGATCCTGTGACACAAGCGTGACCGGTGGCGTACATGAGGATGCCGCGCCGCCGCCGGGGTCAGGCTTCCGTACCCGTCCGGGGCCGCCTACGGTGAGAGACATGGCACCTATACCGACTCCTCCCGTACAGCCCGACGACACACCCGGCGCGTACGTCGGCCTCGCCGCCGAGGCCGCCGAGCGGAGGGCCCGTGCGCGTGGCTGGAGCAGCGTGAGATCCCTGCCGCCGGGCGCGATCATCACCATGGAGTACCGAGCCGGACGGATCAATTTCGAGGTCGACGACGCCGTCGTGACCCGCTGCTGGGTGGGCTGAGACCGCACCGGCGCCGGACGGCTGCGACAGGGCCCGCGACACGAGCAAGGCCCCGACCTCGGTCGGGGCCTTGCTCGTGCGGGGTGAGGCCTGTGCGTACCGTCCCCGATGAGTGGGGTGCGGTCCGTCAGCCGCCGCTCACCGGGCGGGCCGGGCTGGTGCCGCCGCGCGGCGTACGGTCCGCGTGCGGTGGACGGCGGCTGCCGGCCGGGGTGATGGGCGTCCGCTCCGAGCGCACCGCGTGGGCCCGTGGCCGGGTACCCGCCGCCGCGGCTGCGGCCGCCGTGCGGCTTCCCGCGGCGACCGGTTCGAGCGCCGGGTCCTCGTCCGTGGCGTCCGCGCCGGCCCGCTGCGGCAGCAGCACGGTCCGGGGGCCGCCGGCCGCGACAGGCACCGAAGGCACTGCCCTGCCCCGCGCGCGCCACTGCTCGCGCACCGCGAAGATCCAGTCCTCGGCGCGGGTGATCAGCGGCTCGACCCACGGCAGGCCCAGCAGGATCAGCAGCCCGGCTGCCCAGCCCAGCAGCACGTCGCTGAGCCAGTGCGTGCCGAGATAGACGGTTGTGAGCCCGACCCCGAGCGAGACCACTGCCGATACGGCCGACAGATAGCGCCTGGCCCTCGGGGTGGTGGCCAGGTACGCGAGGATTCCCCAGGTCACGACCGCGTTGGCGGTGTGCCCGGACGGGAATATATCGCCGCCGGCGAAGAGCTCCGCGGAGCCGATCTGGGTCGCGTAGTGCGGGCCGAGCCGGCCGAGGCCGAGCTTGACCGCACCCACCGTCAGGTTGAGCAGCAGCAGTGAGGCGCCCAGCGTCAGCAGGGGCCGCAGGGTGTGCTGCCGCCAGGAGCGCCAGCCGAGCCAGCAGGCGACCATCACAGCTGTGGGGCCTCGCTGGCCCAGCACGACGTAGTAGTCGAGGAAGGCATGGATTCCGGGCCACTGCTGGTAGGGCCGGAACAGCATGACCTTCCAGTCCAGGGTCACCAGCCAGGAGCCGATCAGTACGGCAATGACGATGGCGAGATAGAACGCCAACGTCCCGCCGAAGAGAGCGATGCGGTGACGACTCATCCGCGGTGGCTCTATCTTCGGCGGTTCCGGCTCCCGGTCCAGCCGGGCAAAGATGTCGGTACGCACCCAATCGACGTTACAGCGAGTGAGTGCGCGTTCCGGTCGATCCGGCCGCTTTGTGATGACGATGTGATGTGGACTATGTCTCAGCCGGGCATCTTTTCCTGACCGTTCGACGAATCCCGGCGACCTTCCGATCTGTTTTTCCCGCAGTCATTTCGGAAGGGTGTTTGAGTATCCGTGAATAACAAAGATCGGTGCCGTATGCATTTCTGCGGCCGTCGCGCCCGGGTGAACGGACGGTGTTGGGCCGGTCACGGGGCGGGTCCGATGTGCGTCCACGGCGGTGACGGGCGCCGTCCGACGGGGGCCGGGTGCTGGGTCCGGCGTGGCGTACGCCACACTCCGTGGTCCGCCGAGGTATGAGATGGACCACGTGTGGCCACGCCGAACTCGCGTACGCTGACGGATCACTCGCCCGTCGATGCCGGGCCTGGAGGGGCAGCAGACGCTGCATCCCCGGTTGGCCTGCCGAGCGCGAGGCCTTTTGGGAGGTACATGCATGTCCGGGACGACCACAGCCCGACTCCGGCTGCGCGCAGCCGCCGACGGTGCCAACCGATGGGTCGTCCTGGTCGTCCTCTGCCTCAGCCTGTTGCTCGTGGCGCTCGATGCCACCGTGCTGCACGTCGCCGTCCCGGCCGTCACCGAGGACCTGCGGCCGAGCGCCGTCGGTCTGCTGTGGATCGTGGACGCCTATCCACTGGTCTGTGCCTCACTGTTGATCCTTTTCGGCACCCTCGGTGACCGGGTCGGCCGCCGCCGCATACTGCTGCTCGGCTACGCCCTCTTCGCGGTCGCCTCCGCGGTTGCCGCGATGGCCGACAGCCCGGGCGTCCTCATAGCGGCGCGCGCCCTGCTCGGGGTCGGCGGCGCGATGATCATGCCGGCGACGCTGTCGATCCTCCGCCAGGTCTTCCCCGACCGGCGTGAGCGGGCCGTCGCCATCGGAGTGTGGACCGCGGTCGCCGCGGTCGGCGCGGCCATCGGACCGGTCATCGGCGGTTTCCTCGTCGAGCACTTCTGGTGGGGCTCGGTCTTTCTGATCAACATCCCGCTGATGGCCCTGATCCTTCCGCTCGGCCGGCTGCTGCTGCCCGAATCGCGGGGCAGCGATGACGGCCCCTGGGACGTGTTCGGCGCACTGATGGCCGCTGCCGGAGTACTCGGCGTGGTCCTCGGTGTGAAGCGCGCGGGCACCGGCGAGGGCGTTTTCGTCCTCTCCACCCTCGTACCGCTGTTCCTGGGCGGTGCGCTGATCGTCGCGTTCGTACGCCGGCAGAAGCGCCGTACGCATCCACTGATCGACATAGGGATGTTCGCCAGACCCGCCTTCTCCACCGCGGTCGGCTGCATCGTCCTCGCCATGCTGGCCCTGGTCGGTCTCGAACTGATCGCCGTCCAGTACCTCCAGCTGGTCCTGGGCCTCAGCCCGCTGGAGACCGGTCTGCGGCTGCTGCCGCTCACCTTCGCCGCGATGGCGGCGGGCGCCACCGGCTCGTACACCCTGCGCCGGATCGGCCCGCGCCGGATGGTCGGCTGGGGCTTCGTGCTCACGGCGGCCGCGGTGCTGCTCCTGACCCTGATGGGGCAGCACGACCGGCCCGGTCTGCTGACCGTTGCCTTCGTCGTGCTCGGCTTCGGGCTCCAGTCCACGCTCTTCGGTGCGTACGAATCGATGCTCAGCGAGGCTCCCGCGGACCGGGCCGGTGGTGCGGCGGCCATCGGCGAGACCTCGTACCAGCTGGGGGCGGGCATGGGAATCGCGCTGCTCGGCAGCGTGATGAACGCCGCCTACACCCCCGGGCTGGCCAAACTCTCCGGGGCGGGCGTCCCCGCCGAGGCCTCCACCGCCGCCTCCCACTCGCTGGGCGAGGCATATCAGGTGGCGTCCCGGCTGGGCGGTCCACTGGGTGAGGTGCTGCGGAGCACCGCCCGGCACGCCTTCGTCAACGGTCTGCATGTCACGCTGCTGGTCAGCGCTGGGCTGCTGCTGCTCGGCGCGCTCGCCGCGCTGCGGCTGCCGCGGGTGATGGAGTGCCCGCCGCGGGCTCTCTGCGATCCGCGCGATGTGCAGGACGACCATGAGTCCCGTGACGCCCGGGCGTTCCACGGTCCCCAGGGAGCCCCTGGGCAGGACCGTCGGAACCGGCCCCGTCCGCTGCCTGTCCGGCGGCAACCCGCCGAGGCCGCCGGCTCTGGACGAGCGGCACACTGAGTCGTAACGTCAGCACGACGCCATAACTAACACTGCTAGTTTTAGTACCGTGCGAGCCGCCGGAGGCACTCTCATGTCCACCACCGAGTCCGCTGAGTCCGCGAAGCCGTCGAAGCTGCCGCCCTTCGACCCCGCCGACCCGATCGGCATCGACGATCTGCTCGGCCCCGAGGACCTCGCGATCCGCTCCACCGTCCGCGCCTGGGCCACCGACCGGGTCATGCCGCACATCGCCGAGTGGTACGAGAACGGCGAGCTGCCCGGCATCCGTGAGCTGGCCCGCGAGCTCGGTTCGATCGGTGCCCTCGGCATGTCCCTCCAGGGGTACGGCTGCGCGGGCGCCACCGCCGTCCAGTACGGACTGGCCTGCCTGGAGCTCGAGGCGGCGGACTCCGGGATCCGCTCGCTCGTCTCCGTCCAGGGCTCCCTCGCCATGTACGCCATCCACCGCTTCGGCTCGGAGGAGCAGAAGGAGCGGTGGCTGCCCGGGATGGCGGCCGGCGAGATCATCGGCTGCTTCGGACTCACCGAGCCGGACCACGGCTCCGACCCGGCCGGGATGCGGACGTACGCCAAGCGCGAGCCGGGCGGCACCTCCCGCTCGGGTGAAGTCGAAAGCGGGGGGGACTGGGTCCTCAGCGGCCGCAAGATGTGGATCACCAACGGCTCAGTGGCCGGGGTGGCCGTCGTCTGGGCACAGACCGACGAGGGCATCCGCGGCTTCGTCGTGCCGACCGACACCCCAGGCTTCTCGGCACCCGAGATCAAGCACAAGTGGTCGCTGCGCGCCTCCGTCACCAGCGAGCTGGTACTCGACGAGGTACGGCTGCCCGCCGATGCCGTACTCCCCGGGGTCACCGGTCTGCGCGGCCCGCTCAGCTGCCTCGGCCACGCCCGCTACGGCATCGTCTGGGGAGCCATGGGGGCCGCACGGGCCAGCTTCGAGGCAGCGGTCGACTACGCGAAGACCCGGGAACAGTTCGGGAGGCCGATCGGCGGCTTCCAGCTCACTCAGGCCAAGCTCGCGGACATGGCCGTCGAACTGCACAAGGGCATCCTGCTCGCCCACCATCTGGGCCGTCGGATGGACGCGGGCAGGCTCCGCCCCGAACAGGTCAGTTTCGGAAAGCTCAACAATGTGCGGGAGGCGATCGAGATCTGCCGTACCTCACGCACAATTCTCGGCGCCAACGGGATCTCGCTCGAATACCCGGTGATGCGGCATGCGACGAATCTGGAGTCGGTGCTCACCTACGAGGGCACCGTGGAGATGCATCAGCTGGTGCTGGGCAAGGCGCTCACCGGTCTGGACGCTTTCCGGTAGAACGGGACGCAGGCCGGACCGATCCGGCGAGCGCCCTGCTCAGCTCTGGTTGAAGAAGCCGTCGGCCGGTCGGCCGGCGGCTTCGCCGCTGACCACGTGGGTGTCGGCCGGGGTCAGCAGGAAGACCCGGGTGGCGACGCGGTCGATCGACCCGCGCAGTCCGAAGATCAGCCCCGCGGCAAAGTCCACGACACGCTTCGCGTCCGAGGGGTCCATGGCCGTGAGGTTCATGATCACCGGGACGCCGTCCCGGAAGAGCTCGCCGATGCCGCGGGCGTCCCGGAAGCTGTCCGGGGTGACTGTGGCGATCCGGCGGCCCGTCTCCTCGGCCGCCTCGGAGACCACCTGCACCCGTGGGTCGGTCACCCAGGCATTGCCGGTCCCGGTCCGTGCACCCTCGGCGTACTCGTCATCGTCGTCGTAGTAACGCTCGTCGTTGTCCTCTACGAGGCCCAGCCAGGCACTCGCCTTGCGCACCGATCCCATGGACGCCTCCTCTCACCGCGGTTCCTTGGTGTTCCGCATCTCATTCGTATCCCTATGGTCGACCATGATGCGGATCGTGCGCCAAGTGGATAGTCGGCGCGCAGGGGATTCGTGACGTTACTGGTGCAGAAGATGTGGCGATTCGTCAAGGTTCCTCCTGCATAGGGCCTCTGGTGAAAAGAAAATATGATGTCCCGGTCCGTACGGGTGACGTGGGGTGCGTACGGGTGAACGGGTCACTCGATACGATGCCCGTCGCGCACACGCACGAGTGCGGCGCACAACGGAACGACTCTCGGGGGATCGTCGTGTTCGGAATAGTCAGGCCCTGCGCCCATCGGTTGTCGGAGGGCCTCAGGGCCGAGTGGATGGCCCATCTCTGCGGGCTCTGCCTCGCACTTCGCTCGGACCACGGGCAGTTCGCCCGGATCGTCACGAACTATGACGGCCTGATCGTCTCGGTTCTGACGGAGGCTCAGGCAGAGCGCAGCACCGGATGGCGACGCACCGCGGGGCCCTGTCCGCTGCGCTCCATGCGGACCGCTCCGGTCGCCCGCGGCGAGGGGGCCAGGCTGGCAGCCGCCGTTTCACTGGTGCTCGCCTCGGCGAAGGTACGGGACCACATAGCGGACCGGGACGGGCTGTTGAGGCGCCGCCCGGTCGCCGCGGCCGCCCGCCGGGTCGCCGCGGGCTGGGACCGGGCCGGGGCGCGTGCCGGCGCGGAGCTGGGATTCGACACCGCCGTTCTCGTGGACGCCGTCGACCGGCAGACCGGCGTCGAGCGGCTCGCCGGACCGGGCACTCCGCTGCTGACGGTCACCGAACCCACCGAGACGGCCACCGCGGCGGCCTTCGCCCACACCGCCGCGCTCGCGGGCCGGCCGCAGAACGCCGAACCCCTCGCCGAGGCCGGCCGGCTCTTCGGGCGACTCGCACATCTGCTGGACGCCGTGGAGGACCAGGAAGCTGACGCCGCGTCGGGTGCCTGGAACCCGCTCACTGCCACCGGCACCTCGCGCGCCGAGGCCCGGCGGTTGTGCGACGACGCACTGCGTGGTGTACGGCTGGCGCTGCGCGACGCCGAATTCACCGGCGACAAGCTGACGCATGTGCTGCTCGTGCACGAACTGCGCCGTTCGGTGGACCGGGCCTTCGCCACACAGACGTGCTCGCACCAGGCGGATGCGCGGCGCCCCGGCGGGGATCTGACGGACAGGCAGCAGACGGATCCCTCCGCGAAGGGCGACGCGGCGGGGCTCCGGCAGACCGGGTCCTTCGGGCCGCCGCCGGGCAATCCGTACGCGCCGAACAACCCCGGCAGCCCGTTCGGCCCGCCGCAGCCCCCGCCGGAGCCGCCGCGCGACCGGCGTGGGCTGATCACGGGCTGTCTGGTGTGGGCGGGCCTCGCCTGCACCTGCCAGATGTGCTGCGGGACCTTCGAGGACCCGTGGAGCCGGCAGCGGCGCGAGGGTCTGTGCAGCCAGTGCGACTGCAGCGACTGCTGCGATGCGTGCGACTGCTGCAGCAACTGCGGGGACTGCTGCAGCTCCTGCGACTGCTGCGACTGCGGGTGCGACTGCTGAGCCACGCCTCGGGCCGGCTCGGCGTCCCCGGGGTCAATTGATCTCGGGCGGCGAGATCCGGGAGGACTCGATCGCCGACGCGCCGATGCCCCACTTCTTCAGGATGCGGTCGTACGTCCCGTCCGCCTTGAGCCCGTTGACCGCCGACTGGAAGGCGGGCGCCAGCGGAGTGCCCTTCTTGAACGCGAAGCCGACATCGAGCCGCTTGAACTCATTGAGGAAGCGCACGCCCTCCTGCTGCTCGACCGCATAGCGCAACCCGTTGATGGTCGACATCACCACGTCGCTGCGGCCCTGCTGGAGCGAAGCCCAGACGGCCGCCAGGTCGGAGTAGGTCTTCACGTCGTACGGCTTCCTGCCCGCCTCGGCGCACCGGTGCTTGTTCTCCTCCAGCGTCACCTCGAAGGTGGTGCCCGCGGCGGTGCCCACGGTCAGGCCGCAGAGCTGGGTGAGATCGGTGACCTTCGACAGCTTGCTGTCGTCGCGGACCGCGAAGCCCTGCCCGTCATTGAGGTACGTGACGAAGTCGATCGTCCGGCGGCGCTCGTCGGTGACCCCGAAGTTTCCCGTCCCCAGGTCGTACTTCCCGCTGCCCAGCGCAGGCAGGATCGCCTCGAAGGCGGCCACCTCGCGCTTCAGCTTCAGCCCCAGCGCCCTGGCCACGGCGTCCGCGACGTCGATGTCGGTGCCCGCCACGGTCTTCCCGTCCGGCAGATAGGTGGCGCCGGGCGGTGTGCCGACGCTGGAGGCGATGGTCAGCGTGCCGGAGGCTCGGACATCGGGGGGCAGCAGCGCGGCCGCGGCCTTGTTCTTCCTGACCGACGACACGACGTCCTGTGTCGGAATCTTCCCCTTGGCGGAGGTGGCCGGGCCGGCCGCGCCGGCCGGAGCGGCTGCCGGATCGCCGGACCCGCACGCGGTGAGAGCGACTGCGGCGACGGTGATCAGCGCGAAGGCGGCGGTGCGCCGGGTACGGGGCATGAGGTGTGGTTCTCCAGGTTCGTCGACCGTGCGCGGGCAGCCGGGCAGCGCCGGGCGGCGCGCCACGGCAGCACGGCCACGGGCGGGGCGAAGGAAGAGCGGAGGAAGCTCGGATCGGTGAACAGCCTGAGGGGAGGGTGCAGCGATGTTGTGTACGTGAAGACGCGCAGGGAACGGTGCTCAGGCGCCGGACACGGCGCGAGGCACGGACGCGAGAAACCGCAGGGGGTCAGCTCAACAGGAGGAGGACCACACGCGACCGAAGTCGATGTGGGAGCGCTTGACCAGCCACTGCTGCGAATGCATGGCCCAAGTGGAACAGGCGATCCACTGGTCCGTCAACTGACCTGAGACGTATGACTCACAGTGTGGACAGGCTTGACAATATGTTGTGAACAGCGCTTACCTCGGAAGCGGACCGCGCTGAGGGGCCGGTCCGCGTTGTGTTCTTCCGTGAAGGCACGTCCCGTGTTCGATCTCTGCATCCACGGAGCCTTCGCATGTCTGCGCAGACAGATGCCTTTCCTCAATCACGCCCGGCCCCGCTCTCCGAGAACAGCGGCAAGGACAATGACGCCGACCGCCTGCGGATCGTCCCGGTGCGCCGAACAGGGCAGTGGGCAGCGGCCGTTGTGGTCCTGCTGCTGCTCGCCCTGGCGCTGAACTCGGTCATCCGCAACGACGCCTTCCAGTGGGACGTCGTCGGCGACTACTTCACCACCGCCTCCGTCCTGCGCGGCCTCGGCCTCACCCTCTGGCTCACCGCCCTCGTCATGGCGCTCGGCTTCGCCCTCGGCACACTGCTGGCCGTACTCAGGCTCTCCACCAACCGTGTCCTTCAGGTGGTCAGTTGGGGCTACGTCTGGCTCTTCAGGTCCACCCCGATCCTGGTCCAGCTGCTCTTCTGGTTCAACATCGGAGCGCTCTACCCGGAGATCCTCGGTGTCCGTACGGTGAACCTCCTCGGGCCCGTCACGGTCGCCGTCATCGGCCTCACCCTGCATGAGGCCGCGTACGCGGCCGAAGTGGTCCGCGGCGGCATCCTGTCCGTCGAGCGCGGGCAGATCGAGGCCGCACAGTCGCTGGGCCTCGGCGCCTGGCGCCGGTTCCGCCGGATCGTGCTGCCGCAGGCGATGCGCTCCATCGTCCCGCCCGCAGGGAACATGCTGATCGGCACGCTCAAGGGCACCTCGATCGTCAGCATCATCGCCGTGCAGGACCTGCTCTATTCGGTGCAGCTCGTGTACCACCGCACCTACCAGGTGATCCCTCTGCTGCTCGTCGCCACTCTCTGGTACGTGGTGGTCACCTCGCTGCTCAGCGTCGGCCAGCACTACATCGAACGGCACTACGCCCGTGGCACGGCGGGTGCCCGGTGAGCGTCGGGCCGGCCCTCGTCATCGTCGGCGCCGGGCCGCGCGGCACCGGCCTCATCGAGCGCATCGCCGCCAACGCCCCCGAGCTGTACGAGGGCCGGCGGCTGGACATCCATCTCGTCGACCCGTACCCGCCCGGCGGCGGCCGGATCTGGCGGCACGACCAGTCCCCGCTGCTCTGGATGAACTCCATGGCCGAGGACGTCACCATGTTCACCGACGACACGGTCCAGCAGGAGGGGCCGATACGTCCGGGGCCCGCACTGCACGCCTGGGCGGCCGACGTCCGCGACGGCAGAGTCACCCTCGGGGTCGAACCGGAACTCCTCGCACAGATACAGGCGCTGGGAGGCCAGGACTTTCCGAGCAGACGGCTGCAGAGCGCCTATCTGGGATGGGTGTACGAGCAGGCGGTGGCCGCACTTCCGGCGGGCATCACCGTGCATGAGCACCGTGGGCACGCCCTGCGCGTCACCGGGCAGCGCGACGGCCGTCAGCACGTCTGGCTGGAGGGCCGCGACGATCCGCTGACCGCCGACCTCGTCGTGCTCACCATCGGTCACCTCGATGCCGAACCCGCGCCCGAGCACGTCGAGTTGACGCAGTTCGCGGACCGGCACGGGCTCGTCCACCTGCCGCCCGACTTCACCGCCGACAGCGACCTGACCGCCCTGCCCGCCGGTGAACCGGTCATCGTCCGGGGTTTCGGGCTCGCCTTCATCGATCTGATGGTGCTGCTCACCGAGGGGCGCGGGGGGCGGTACGAGAACGGCGAGTACCTGCCCTCCGGCAAGGAGCCCGTTCTGCACATCGGATCGCGTCGCGGTGTCCCGTACCACTCCAAGATCGGCTACGGCCGGCAGGGCGAACGGCCGCCGCTGCCGCGCTTCCTCGGCCCGGACCGGACCGAAGAGCTGCTGAGCCGGCCCGGCCCGCTCGACTTCCGGCGCGATGTGTGGCCACTTGTCGACAAGGAGCTCGGATACGCCCACTACCACCGGCTCTTCGCCGCCCATGCCGAGCGCACGACCGTCGACTGGCAGGTCTTCGAGGAGAAGTACACGGCCGCCGACCCGGGCAGCCAGGAGCTGCGCGCCCTCGTCGTCGCCGCCGTGCCCGACCCGGCCGACCGGCTCGACCTCGAATCGCTCGACCACCCGCTGGACGGCGTGCGCCACCCGTCGTACGACGCACTCCAGGTCGGGCTGCGCGAGTACATCAGCGCCGACCTCGACCGCCGCCACGACCCCGCGCACAGCGAGGACCTCGCCGTCTTCCTCGGACTGCTCTCCGTCTACGGGCAGTTGATGCGGCTCGGTGACATCGGCGGCTGGTGGCACGGCTTCTTCAGCTACCTCGCGTCCGGCCCGCCGGGACCCCGGCTGCACCAGCTGCTCGCCCTCTCCCGGGCCGGGGTCGTCCGCTTCCTCGGCGCGGGAATGACCATCGAGGCGGACGAGGAACGGGGCGTCTTCCGGGCCGGCAGCGCCACCGTTCCGGGGGAGTGGATCGAGGCCCGCGCACTGGTCGAGGCCCGGCTGCCTGATCCGTCACTGGAACGCACCCGCAGCCCGATCCTCCAGGCGCTGTACGAGGACGGAGCCGCCGCCACCGCCACCGGACTGCTCTCCGTCGACCCCGACGACGGCCGGATCCTGGGCCGCGACGGCCGCCCGCACCCCCGGCGCTTCGCCCTGGGTCCGCACACCACCGCGCGGGCGAGCGGCGCCTTCACCCGGCCGCGCACCGGCGGCCCGGCGTTCCGGCAGAACGACGCCACCGCACGGACGGCTCTGGCGTTCCTCCGCGACCTGCTCTGTAGCGACGGCGCCGACCGCAGCGACGGAACGGACGGCGGCGACCGCCTCAGCGCCTGACCGCGGTGCCGTCCCACCTCCTCAGCCCCCTCCGCCCTTGGCCCCATGGCCCGTATCCCAAGGAATCCTCATGTCGCTCACCAGCGATCCACCTCTGGACAGAACGACCGGGCCCCAGGCCGAAGCCGCTTCCGCCATCGACTACGGTGCGCTCACCGTCGTCCCCGTGCGCCACCCCTGGCGCTGGGCCGCCGTCGTCGCCACCGCCGTCCTGCTCGCCCAGTTCCTGCACGGTCTGGTCACCAACCCCGGCTGGGAGTGGGACGTCTTCGCCCGCTTCTTCACCGCCGAGACCATCCTCAAGGCCGTCTGGATCACCCTCCAACTGACCTTCTACGGCACGGTGCTCGGCTTCGCGCTCGGCATAGTGCTCGCCTTCATGCGGCTGTCGGCCAGCCCGTTCCTCGGCGCGGTCGCCTATGCGTACATCTGGGCGTTCCGCTCCATACCACTCATCGTCCAGCTGCTCTTCTGGTTCAACCTCGCCTATCTGTACAAGGAGCTGCAGTTCGGCATCCCGTTCGGGCCCGGCTTCTTCTCCTTCGACACGATGAACCTCGTCGGCGCGATGAGCGCGGCCGTCCTCGGGCTCGCACTGCACCAGGCGGCCTACGCGGCGGAGATCGTCCGTGGTGGCGTACTCGCCGTGGACAGCGGCCAGTTGGAGGCGGCCGCCGCACTCGGTATCCCCCGGCACCGGCAGTTGTGGCGGATCGTGCTGCCGCAGGCGATGCGTTCCATCCTGCCGAACGCCGCCAACGAGATCATCTCGCTCTTCAAGGGCACCTCGATCGTCTCCGTGATGGCGATCGGCGAACTCTTCTACCAGGTCCAGGTCGTCTACGGACGCAACGGCAGGGTCGTGCCGCTGCTGATGGTCGCCACCGTCTGGTACATCCTCCTGACCACCGTGCTCTCCGTCCTCCAGTACTACGTCGAACGTCACTACGCCAAGGGGGCCGCGCGATGAGCGCCATCACCACCGATTCCACGGATGCCGTCCCGGACGCCATGGTCGAGATCCGCGCCGTGCACAAGAGCTTCGGCACTCTCGAGGTCCTGCGCGGCATCGATCTGTCCGTACGCGCCGGAGAGGTGACCGTCGTCCTCGGCCCTTCCGGGTCCGGCAAGTCCACGCTGCTGCGCACCATCAACCACCTGGAGAAGGTCGACAACGGCTGGATCAGCGTCGACGGCACCCTGGTCGGCTACCGCAGGGACGGCAACAAACTCCACGAGCTCCGCGAACGCGAGGTCCTGCGCCAGCGCACCCGGATCGGCTTCGTCTTCCAGAACTTCAATCTCTTCCCGCACCTCACGGTGCTGGAGAACATCATCGAGGCGCCGGTCTCCGCCCTGCGCCGCCCCCGCAAGGAGGCGGTCGCCGCCGCCGAGAAGCTCCTCGCCCGGGTCGGACTCGCCGACAAGGCGGGGGCGTACCCGAAGCAGCTCTCCGGCGGGCAACAGCAGCGCGTGGCCATCGCCCGCGCGCTCGCTCTCGAACCGAAGCTGCTGCTCTTCGACGAGCCGACCTCGGCGCTCGACCCCGAACTGGTCGGCGAAGTCCTCGACGTCATCAAGGACCTGGCGCACGGCGGCACCACGATGATCGTCGTCACGCACGAGATCGGCTTCGCCCGCGAGGTCGCCGACACCGTCGTCTTCATGGACGAGGGACGGATCGTCGAGCAGGGCGCCCCCGCCGACGTACTCGACCGTCCGGAACACCCGCGCACCCGCGCCTTCCTCTCCAAGGTCCTGTGACCTCCCATGTCCCTTTCAACCCCTTCCGCACCGTCTGCAAGGAGCGCCCACGTGCCCGTCCGCCGTACCCTCGCCGCCACGCTCGCCACCCTCACCGCCGCCGGACTCCTCACGGCCTGCGGAACGAGCGACGCCGCCACCGACGAGATCAACCCGAAGGGGCAGCGGGGCACCGGCATCAACATCGGCCCCGACCAGCACCGGATCCGGGAGAAGAAGGTCGACGCCATCGCGGCGAAGGTGCCGGCAGCCATCCGTGAACGCGGCACGCTGCGGCTGGGCGCGAGCGCCGACGCCTCGCCGCCGCTCGGCTTCTACGCCACCGACGACAAGACCCGGATCGGCTCCGAGATCGACCTGGCGACCCTGATCGCCGACACGCTCGGGCTGAAGCCCGAGTTCGAGGAGGTCTCCTGGGAGAACCTCTTCGTCGGCCTCGACAGCTCCAAGTTCGACGGCGTCCTGTCGAACGTCACGGTCACCGAGGAACGCAAGGAGAAGTACGACTTCGCGACCTACCGGCTCGACAACATCGCCTTCGAGGCCAGGAAGGGCTCCGGCTGGAAGGTGAAGGGCCCCAAGGACGTGGCGGGCAAGACCATCGCAGTCGCGTCCGGCACCAACCAGGAGAAGATCCTCGTCGACTGGAGCGAGCAGAACGTCAAGGCCGGACGCAAGCCGGTGGACATCAAGTACTTCCAGAAGGACACCGACTACTACCTGGCCCTGCAGTCCGGCCGGATCGACGGCTATCTCGGCCCCAGCCCGTCGGTGAACTACCACGTGGCGTCGGCGGGCCGGTCCGAGGTCGTCGGCACGCTGTCGGGCGGCGGCGACGGACTCCAGGGGAAGATCGCGGCCACCACGAAGAAGGACAGCGGCCTGGTCGAGGCGTACGCGGCCGCCATCGACCACATCATCGAAGACGGCTCGTACGCCAAGGCGCTGGGGCGCTGGGGGCTCTCCAACGAGGCCGTCGAGAAGTCCGAGATCAACCCGCCCGGCCTTCCCAAGCCCAAGAACTGAGCCCGAGAGGTACGCACAGCAATGTCTGCCACCAACGGTCTTCATCTGGCCGCCGAGATCGGCGGCCCGCCCCACTACGACGCCCGGCACTACGTCGAGCTCGCCCGGCTCGCCGAGCGCGGAGCACTCGACTTCGTGACCCTCGGCGACTCGTTCGCCCGCCCCGGGCCCGACGCGCTCGCCGTGCTCTCCCGGGTCGCACCCGCCACCCGCAGGATCGGGCTGGTGCCGACCGTCACCACCACCCACACCGAGCCGTTCCATGTCTCGTCCGCGGTGGCCACCCTGGACTGGGTGAGCCGCGGCCGGGCGGGCTGGAGCGCCGACGTGTCGACGACCGAGGCCGAGGCCCGGCTGTTCGGCCGGCGGTCCGCCGCGCCCGCCGCCGAGCTGTGGCGCGAGGCGGGCGAGACCGCCGATGTCGCCGCCCGGCTGTGGGACAGCTGGGAGGACGACGCGGAGATCCGAGATGTCGCCACCGGCCGCTTCATCGACCGCGACAAGCTGCACTACGTCGACTTCGAGGGCGCGACGTTCACCGTCCGCGGACCGGCCATCGTGCCCAGGCCCCCGCAGGGCCACCCGGTCACCGTGATCGACGGGACGGGCGGACCGAGCCAGGAGGCCGCCGCACGCCACGCCGATGTCGTACTCGTACGGGCCACCGCGCCCGAGCAGGCCGCGGGCATCCGGGCGGACGTACGGCGCCGCGCCGCGGCGTACGGCCGCGACCCCGACACCCTGCGGGTGCTGGTGGCGCTCACCGTCGACCTCGGGGACGCCGAGACCGCGCCGGAACCCGGTCTGGAGAGCGGACCGCCGCTCGCCGCCGGAGGCTCGTACTACCGAGGTGGGCCGGTCGACCTCGCCGAACTGATCGCCCGGTGGCACCGGGCCGGAGCCGTCGACGGCTTCCACCTCACGCCCATCACACCGGAGCGCGATCTCGAACGGATCGTCAACGGAACCGTCGCCCTGCTTCAGCACCGCAGTCTGTTCCGCACCTTCTACCCGGGAGGCACGCTCCGCGAGCACCTGGGACTGGCGCGCCCGGCGAACCGATACGCCCTTGCGGAGGCACGAACATGACCGCACCGACGCGGAAACAGATGCACCTGGCCGCCCACTTCCCCGGCGTGAACAACACCACCGTCTGGACCGACCCCCGCTCGAAGAGCCAGATCGAGTTCTCCTCCTTCGAGCACCTCGCCCGCACGGCGGAGCGTGGCAGGTTCGACTTCTTCTTCCTCGCGGAGGGGCTCCGGCTGCGCGAGCACAAGGGGCGCATCCACGATCTGGACGTGGTCGGCCGACCCGAGTCCCTCACGGTGCTGAGCGCTCTGGCCGCCGTCACCGACCGGCTCGGCCTCGCCGCCACCGTCAACGCGACCTTCAACGAGCCGTACGAACTGGCCCGGCGGCTCGCCACCCTCGACCACCTCAGCGACGGCCGGGCCGCCTGGAACGTCGTCACCTCCTCCGACGCCTTCACCGGGGAGAACTTCCGGCGCGGCGGCTATCTCGACCGGGCCGACCTCCCCCGAGCTCTCGGATCCGCTCGAACAAGGGGGACCCCGTACACCCGGGCCGCCGAGTTCGTCGCCACCGCCCGCGAGCTGTGGGACACCTGGACCCCCGACGGAACCCCGCGCCCCTTCCGTCACCAGGGGCAGCACTTCACCATCGAGGGCGAGTTCACCGTCCCGCGCTCCCCGCAAGGTCACCCGGTCGTCATCCAGGCCGGGGACTCCCCGGCGGGCCGCGAGTTCGCCGCGTCCGCCGCCGACGTCATCTTCACCCGGCACGGCACCCTGGAGGCGGGCCGCACCTTCTACACCGACGTCAAGGCGCGGCTGGCGAAGTACGGCCGGCAACCCGAAGATCTGAAGATCATGCCCGGGGTCACCTTCGTTCTCGGCGACAGTGACGCCGAGGCCCAGGAGTCGGCGGCCGAGATCCGCCGCCAGCAGATCTCCCCGCAGAACGCGATCCTCGCCCTGGAACAGGTCTGGGGCCGCGACCTCTCCTCGTACGATCCCGACGGGCCGCTCCCCGAGATCGATCCGGACCCCGATTCCGGACTGGTCCAGGGCCGGGTCAGGATCGGCCACCAGCTCGCCGTCGCGGCTCGTTGGCGCGCGCTGTCCGAGGCCAAGGGGCTGTCCATCCGGCAGACGGTCATCGAGACGACGGGGCGGCAGTCGTTCATCGGCAGACCGGAGACGGTCGCCTCGGAGCTCATCGAGTTCGTCTCGACCGATGCGGCCGACGGCTTCATTCTCGTACCGCATCTCACCCCGGGCGGCCTCGACGAGTTCGTGGACCGGGTCGTCCCGCTCCTCCAGGAACGCGGAGCCTTCCGCTCCGAATACACCGGTCTCACTCTTCGGTCCCATCTCGGGCTGGCCGACCCGGTGGGGAAGGATTGATCGCATGAGCACGGATACACAGAAGGCGCAACAAGTGGAACAGGTGCGGCAGGCGGAGCAGGAATGGATCCGCTGGCACGAGGAGCGCACCGCCACGGTCTCGGCACCGTACGGACCGCTCTCCCTCACCGGCACGCACTGGCTGTCCGACCACCCGGAGGGTCGAATTCCGGCCGTCCCCGGGCAGTGGCGGGAGGACGGCGACGAGCTCGTGCTCACAGCCACCGCCGAGGACGGGCTCACCGTCGACGGGAAGCCCTTCACCGGCGAGGTGCGGCTCACCGCGGACCGCGGCGCGGTCGAAACCTCCCGCGTCGCCCACGGTGAGCGGCGGTTGGTCGTGCTGAGCCGCGAAGGGCTGTGGGCAGTCCGGGACTTCGACCCGGACTCCGCGGCGCGGAAGACCTTCCGGGCCATCGAAGCGACGCCGTACGACGCCCGCTGGGCGTTGACGGGCACCTTCCGTCCCTACGACACCACCCGCTCGGTCCGGGTCGAGAACGCCGACGGAGTCGAGCGCGGACTCGGCCTGGGCGGCGAGATCGCCTTCGAGGTGGACGGAACGGAGCACACCCTCCAGGTGACGGTCGAACAGGACGGCTCGCTCTGGGCGGTCTTCGCCGACGCCACCAGCGGGAAGAGCAGCTTCCGCTTCCGCTTCCTGCGGCCCGCGGCGCCGGCCGAGGACGGCAGCGTGACGGTCGACCTCAACCGCGCCGTGCTGCCGCCGTGCGCCTTCGCCGACCACTTCATCTGCCCCTTCCCGCCCCCCGGCAACACCCTTGCCGTCGCCGTCGAGGCGGGGGAGCGGAACCGGATCGACAACTGACGTACCTCTGACGTACCGGCGACGCACCCACGTATTTCATCCGGGCAGGTCCCGGCAGCTCGCGAGCTGCCGGGACCTGCCGCGTGTCCGGTGCCTGCCGGTCGTATGCGCAGAGCGACGACCTCAGGCCAAAAGGCCCTCTTGCGCCAGAAGTTGACGCCTTGAATACTCCCGAGCAGCGCTTGTCAGGGGCACGCCGTATCCGGAATGCGGAGCACGGTCGTGCGCCCGACTGCGCCTCACGGGTCCGACCACCCCACGGGCGGGCCCCCGTTTCCCCTTGGGAGGAACCAGAAGTGAGGATCAAGCGCACCACCCCCCTCAGCGGCATGGCGAGACGAAGCAGGGCCGTCGCGATCTCCGCAGGCCTTGTCGCTGTCGCCGCTCTCGCCGTGCCCAGCGCCCACGCCAACACCACCGGGACGTTCAGCGCCAACCAGCTCAGCGCCGCGAGCGACGCCGTGCTCGGCGCGGACATAGCCGGAACCGCCTGGAACGTCGACCCGGCGACCAAGACCCTGAGGGTCACGGTCGACAGCACGGTCTCGCAGGCCGAGATCAAGCAGATCAAGAAGTCCGCGGGAGCCAACGCCGGCGCCCTGCGGATCGAGCGCACGTCCGGCACGTTCAACAAGCTGCTCTCCGGCGGCGACGCCATCTACGCCCCCGGCTGGCGCTGTTCGCTGGGCTTCAACGTCCGCAGCGGCAGCACCTACTACTTCCTGACCGCCGGTCACTGCACCGACGGCAACCCGCCGTGGTACACCAACTCGTCGAACTCCACGAGCATCGGCCCGACGGTCGGATCGAGCTTCCCGACCAATGACTACGGCATCGTGCGGTACGACAACGCCTCGGTCGCCCACGCGGGCACCGTCGGCAGCCAGGACATCACCAGCGCGGCCAACGCCACCGTCGGTATGTCCGTCACCCGCCGCGGCTCCACCACCGGCATCCACAGCGGAACCGTCACCGCCCTCAACGCCACGGTCAACTACGGCGGCGGCGACATCGTCTACGGCATGATCCAGACAAACGTGTGTGCGGAGCCCGGCGACTCGGGTGGCCCGCTCTACTCCGGCACCAGGGCGATCGGGCTCACCTCGGGCGGCAGCGGCAACTGCAGCTCCGGTGGTACGACGTTCTTCCAGCCGGTCACGGAGGCACTCAGCGCATACGGCGTCAGCGTCTACTGACGCCCGGCACCTCGCGCACCTTCTCGAAACCGCGTTCGGCAACGCCAGAGCCCCCGCCCGAATTCCGGGCGGGGGCTCCCGTTCACCCCGCGGCTTTTGAGAGGATGTGGGGGAGGACGGTCGCGCAGGAACAACGGGGGCGGATGCTGTGCCTTCCGGAGGGATGCCCTCCGGGACCCCCGGCAGACACCCCAGGGGGTTCCAGTCCGTGAAGCGTATCGGAGTGACCGGACATCGCAGCATCCCCGAGGAAGCGCACGCCCATGTGATGGCCGGGATACGAGCGGTGCTCTGCGGCTTCGACGGCTCCCTGGAAGCCCTCTCCAGCCTGGCTGTGGGAGCGGACCAGCTCTTCGCCGACCTGGCACTCGCCTGCGGGGCGGAACTGACCGTGGTCATCCCCAGCGGTGACTACGAGGCCTGCTTCGCCGACGGGCCCGAACTGGCCCGCTACCGAAGCCTCAAGGGCCGCGCGGCCCGCGAGGTCCGGCTGGACTTCCCGCACTCCACCGACGAGGCGTACTACGCGGCGGGCGCCTACATCGCCGACCACTGCGACCGGCTGCTCGCGGTCTGGGACGGCCGGCCCGCCCGCGGCTTCGGCGGGACGGGCGACATCGTGACGTACGCCCGGACACTCGGCCGCCCGGTGACGGTGATCTGGCGCGACGGAGTGGAGCGCACCTGACCGGTCGTCGCGAGCCGCTTCGTATACGGCCGGGCCACTACGGACGGTGCCGTCACGTCTGGTGTCGGGCGAGCCAGTCGGTGTGCTGCGGGGAGACGATGCGCTCGGTCTCGAACACCGCCCGGGGCCACTGCCGTTCGGTGAGCGTGGTCTCCATGGCGACCTGCATCGACTCCAGATCCTTCTCCACCAGCGAATGGGCGGAGATCAGCGGATGGTGGCGGCGCATCTCGCTCCAGGCCAGACAGGCCGCGGCAGCCGCGGACAGCACCCCGGTCGCGGCGAAGGACTGTCCGACGGAGAACATCCTCAACAGGGCGAGGACCAGGGCGAAGGCGGTCAGCGCGGCGATCGTGGTCGACCAGACCAGAGTGGCGCGCCGGGACACCTCCTGGCGGCGACGGTACCAACTGCGCTGTTCGATCAGCCGGTCCCGCACATATGTCTCCTTGCGTACGGTGAACGCTTTGTCCCGTAACTCGCGCATGGAATCCGTGATGAGTCCGCCCGAATCCGTCATGCGCTCGCGAGGGTCCGGCCACCCCACCTTCCGGAGCTCCTGCAGTCCCTCTTCGAGACGATTTGCGAACACTGCTTCGGGGTGCTGGGTGCCGGTGTCGAATGGAGAACCGTGCACCGAGTAACGCCAGCACATGGACTTGATGAACTCTGCCGCGGAGCGGTTTAGTTGCCAATGCGACTTTGCTTTGCGACGGGACGAGAGGTAGGTCGTGATCAGGACACCCAGGTAGGCCAACACACCGACGGAGTCAGTCAGTTGGAACGTGTCAGCAACCTCCCAGTGCCAGGGAAGCGCTGCCGGTATCGCGCCCGCGACCAGCAGGATCAGCTGCCAGCGGGTGGTATTCACCGCCTCCCGCTGCCGTGCGATCGCGATGGCGTCCGTGTGGTGAAAGAGCGCCGGTAGATCAGCGTTCCGGAAGACCAGGCTCTGCAGTGGTCCGGGAATCGCCGTCATCTTCACTCCCGTCTGCGGTTTTGTCTTCACTCATATGGCGGAATGGATGGTTCCGTTGTGTCTGTGGCAGTCTCACGTGACGCTCGCGTTGCAAGAGGGCGTCCTCAGTTGCCAACAGAGGCCATGAGAGTAAAGTCGTGCCGCCGGACACTGCAATGGTGCAGCTGGCCGGTGCAGTTTCCGTGTCCGGAACAATCCCCTCAAGGACGGCCGTGAAGAACTCTGAATCCTCCCTCTCCTTCGCCGTTGCGAAGAAGAGCCGTGTGCCGCTCGCCGAGATCGACGCGCGTGGCAAGGAAGCCGCCAGCAAGCTCGGGCGGGTGTTTGCCGCGTCCACCGGTCGCCCGACCCAGGCATCGACCTTCAACTCGGCTCTCTAGTCACCCCCTCCGGGCTGGCTAGACTGGTGGAATGACAGGACCCCTGGTCCCTTTCCGCGAAATCGTTCTCAAGGTTCACAGCAGGTGCGATCTTGCCTGCGACCATTGCTACGTCTATGAACATGCAGATCAGAGCTGGCGTACCCGTCCGAAAACAATCTCTGACGAAGTCATCTTCCGGACTGCTCAGCGCCTGGCTGAGCATGCCAAGACACATGCACTGCCCTCCGTGTCAGTGATCCTGCACGGAGGGGAGCCTCTGCTGGCAGGCCCCGCGCGACTGCGGCGCATCTGCGAAGAACTCACCACCGCCTTCGACGGCGTCGCCGAGCTCGACCTGCGTATCCACACCAATGGTCTGCAGCTCAGCCCCCGCTATCTCGACCTCTTCAGCGAGTACGACGTCAAGGTGGGTATCTCCCTCGACGGCGACCGCGAGGCAAACGACCGGCACCGCCGGTTCGCCGACGGACGCAGCAGCCACCCCCTGGTCCTCAAGGCCGTCGAGCTGCTCCGCCAGGAGCGGTACCGCCATCTGAACCTCGGGCTCCTGTGCACGATCGACATCGAGAACGACCCGCGCGCGGTCCTCGACGCCCTCGTCGAGCTCGATCCGCCGCTCATCGACTTCCTTCTTCCGCACGCCACCTGGGACGAGCCGCCGCCGCGCCCGGACGGCTCGCGCACCGCCTATGCCGACTGGCTCCTCGCGGTATTCGACCGCTGGCAGGAGCAGGGGCGCCCGGTGCCCGTGCGGCTCTTCTCCTCGGTCCTGTCCACGCTGAGCGGCGGTCCCAGCCTCACCGAGTCCCTCGGGCTCGCCCCCACCGACCTCGTCGTCGTCGAGACCGACGGCCAGTTGGAGCAGGTCGACTCGCTCAAGAGCGCCTACGAGGGTGCGGCGGCCACCGGGTTCGACGTCTTCACGCACGCCTTCGACGAGGTCGCGGCCCATCCCGGGGTCCGGGCCCGGCAGCTCGGGCTGGACGGCGTCAGCGACACCTGCCGCAGCTGCCCCGTCGTGCGGTCGTGCGGCGGCGGTCTCTACACGCACCGCTACAAGTCGGCGGATGCCGTGGATCCCGCCCGGGCGTTCGACCACCCTTCCGTGTATTGCGACGATCTCGAGGCGCTGGTGCGCGGCGTCGAGGAACGGACGTCGGCCTCCGCGGTACCGGCCGCGGTGGCGGACCCCGCCGAGCTGGGCGCCGAGCAGCGGGACCTCACCCGCACAGCGCTCGCCGTGCTCCACAGCGACCTGGACGGACGCGGCGGCGACCACTGGGCGGCCGCCTGGGAGCTGGCGTCAACGGTAGAGGGATCCGAGGGCGGATCGCGAGGCCTGGACGAGGCGCTCGCGCACCCCTACGCCCGCAGCTGGCTGCATGACGCACTCTCCGCCGTGCACGAGGAGAGGCCCGGTGCCGGGAGGGTCGCGTGGCGGCTGTCGTCGTACGTCGCGGTTGCCGTGGTCCGCGCCGGGCTCGATCTGGCCGTACCGGTCGCCTACCGGGACGGCATGCTCGCCCTGCCCGGCCTCGGCTCGCTGCGGATCGACGGGCTGCGGGACGGCACGGCTCAGGTGCGCGTCACCGACGACGGCTTCCTGGTGCGCCGCGCGGGTGACGGCCGTCAGGGTGCTTTCGAACGGCGGATCGTACGGGGCCGGGCGCCCGGTCGGGACTGGCTGCCGGTGCGCCGGCTCGGTGGCGGTGACGCGCCCGGTGCGGCGCCCGGCTCGGCCCCCCGTTGGCTGCTCGACGACCTGGACCCGTACCGCGACTGCTTCCCCGCTCGCCCGGCCGCCCGGCTCCGGCAGGACGAGGCCGACCGCCTCGGCGCCGGACTGGACCGGGCCTGGGCACGGATCGCGAAGCGCGCACCGCGGCACGCCGCGGAGATGGCCCAAAGTCTGACCACGGTGACGCCACTGAACGGCCCCGCGCCGGGGGAGCCCTCGGTGGGACGGCACGGATACGGCGCGCTGGGCATCCGACCGGACGACAGCGCCGAGCAGTTGCCGCTCGCTCTGCTGCGGGGCTTTCGCCAGGCCAAGCTCCGGGCGCTGCTCGACGTCACGGATCTTTACGCGGCGGACGGCTCCTGGGAACATCGAACGCCGTGGCAGGAGGAACTGGTTCCGTTTTCCCGGCTGCTGGCTGAAACGTACGAACGGGTGGCGCTCGGGGCATTCGAGCCGCATTATCTCGACGGCGTACCGCAGGCCATCGAAACGCTGGAGCGCGCAGCCGAGCTCACCGTCAGCGGAAAGCAGCTGCTCGACCTGATGAGAAAGGAGGTCTGAAGCAAGCATTCCGGTTCGGTCCGGACTCCGGCACATACACGGGACAACCGGGAGGGGACGACCCACGAGCGAATTCGATCAAGGACGCGATCGATGGCGTCGGGCACGGATGACCGAAAAGGGGCGTTGAATGACCGAACGCCATGGGGGTGGAGCAAGGTCCGCTCCGGAATGATGAATTCGCTCGCATTCTTTTCACTCCTCGGGTGCGGGTGCTCACACAGGACGGGGGTCGTGTGCACGCAACAACGCAGCAGCGAGCGGCGGACCATCGGCCGTACTTCTTCTTGAGTTATGCGCACACACCGGGGTACGGCGGTGGAACGGACCCCGATATGTGGGTCGAACGGCTCTTCCAGGATCTCTGTGGCCACGTGATGGCCATGACCGACCTGCCCGCGGGTGCGCCCGCGGGCTTCATGGACCGCGAGATACGCTCCGGCGAGGGCTGGTCGGAACGGCTCGGCGAGGTGCTCGCCACCTGCCGGGTGTTCGTCCCGCTGTTCTCGCCCCGCTACTTCGCCAGCGAGATGTGCGGCAAGGAGTGGTACGCCTTCGCCCAGCGAGCCATCCACTACCGGGCCCGCCACAACCAGCCGGCCGAGGCCATCGTCCCGGCCCTGTGGGTGCCGGTGCCGCCCAGCCAACTGCCGGGCCCCGCCGAGCGGTTACAGTTCAACCACCGCGACTTCGGGGACCGTTACGTCAGCGACGGGCTGTACGGACTGATCAAGCTCAGACTCTTCGCCGAGGAGTACGAGCGGGCGGTGTACGAACTCGCCAAGCGCATAGTCAACGTCGCCGACACCATGCGGATCGGCACCGGCCGTCCCGTCGACTACCGCCTGGCCCCCAGCGCCTTCGGCTCACCGAGCAGTGGAGTGACCGGCCCCCGCCCCATGCAGGTGACCATTGCGGCGGCCACCCGCCACGACCTCCCCGAAGGGCGCAGCGTCGACTACTACGGCGACAACCCGCAGGACTGGAACCCCTACCACCCCGCCTCGGCACGGCCCCTGGCCTATGTCGCCGAGGACCTGGTGCGCTCCCTCAACTACCAGGCCACCATCGCCTCCTTCGACGAGGAGTCCGGCCCCCCGGAGGGCAAACAGCCGCCCAGCAGACCGGAGATCCTGCTCGTCGACCGCTGGGCCCTGCAGGACGAGGACCGGCGCCGGCGGCTCGCCGCCTTCGACGCCGAGAACCGCCCGTGGGTGACGATGGTCGTGCCGTGGAACCGCGAGGACCCCCAGAGCAGAGCCGCCGAGGCCGAGCTGACCGCGAAGCTCGAACAGACGATGCCGACCAAGATGCGCCAGGGCCGGGCCTACTGCCGCGCCGCCGCCCGGGGCGTACCGAGCATGGAGGCCTTCGGCCAGGTCCTGCCGCAGGTGGTCGAGGCGGCGGCCCAGCAGTACCTGCGACATGCCGCGGTCTACCCACCCGCGACGGGCGGCGGGCACACCGAACGGACCCGGCTGACCGGGCCGATGGCGCAGACGCACTTCATACCGGAGACACACCACCCTGCGACGGATGCGGAGGACACGGATGACGGCCAGTCGTGACGGGCGCATCGTCACCTTCTACTCGTACAAGGGCGGTACGGGGCGCACCATGGCCCTGGCCAACACCGCCTGGATACTCGCCGCCAACGGCAAACGGGTACTGGCCGTCGACTGGGACCTGGAGGCGCCGGGACTCCACCGGTTCTTCCACCCCTTCCTCGACCCCTCGACCCTCGGTGCCACCACCGGTGTCATCGATCTGATCACCGAGTACGCCTGGGCAGCGACCAGCCCGGTCCAGCGCGCCGACGACTGGCACCGTGACTACGCCCGGATCCAGCCGCACGCGGTCTCCCTCACGCCCGAGACGCTCGGCTGGGAGTTCCCGCAGGGCGGAACGCTCGACTTCGTCTCCGCCGGCCGGCAGAACCGCGAGTACTCCGCGACCGTCTCCACCTTCGACTGGGACAACTTCTACGACCGGCTCGGCGGCGGCCACTTCTTCGACGCCCTGCGCGACGACATGAAGGCCAACTACGACTACGTCCTCATCGACAGCCGGACCGGTCTCAGCGACATCGCCGACATCTGCACCGTCCATCTGCCCGACGTCCTCGTCGACTGCTTCACCCTCAGCGACCAGTCCATCGACGGTGCGGCCTCCGTCGCCCGGCAGATCTCCGAGCGCTACACCGGCCGCCCCATCTCGATCTTCCCCGTCCCGATGCGCATCGACGAGGGCGAGAAGGAGAAAGCCGACGCCGGACGGGCGCTGGCCCGGCTGAAGTTCGACCGGCTGCCGCGCGATCTGTCCGGCGACGAACTCACGGCCTACTGGGGCGCGGTGGAGATTCCGTACCGTCCCTACTACGCCTACGAGGAGACCCTGGCCACCTTCGGCGACGAGGCCGGTCTCACCAACTCGCTGCTCTCTGCCTTCGAACGGCTCACCTCCGTCGTCACCGACCAGCAGGTCACCTCGATGCCGCCGATCGGCGAAGAGGTACGGCTGCGCATCCGCGACGCGTTCACCCGGCGCAGGCCCGCGCTGCCCGCCGACCTGTTCCTCAGCTATGTGGCGGAGAACCGGATGTGGGCCGACTGGATCGAATCAGTCCTCACCCGGGCCGGGTTCCGTGTCGTGCCGCGCGACGTGTCCGCGGAGCGGGAGGCCCTGGAACCGGTGTCCGCGGTCGCCGAGAACGCGACCCGTACCGTGGTGCTGCTCTCCAGCGCCTACCTCAAGTCGCAGCGTGCGGTGACCCTCTGGGACCGGGCCGTCGCCGATGACCCCGGCGCCGCCCGGCGCCAGCTGCTGCCGCTCAGGGTCGGTGACGTGCGGCTGTCGGCGCCGTACATCGACCGCAACCCGGTCGACCTCTTCCGGCTCGACGAGGTGCACGCCACGACCTCCCTGCTGCGCGCCCTGGACCGGCCCGTCCAGCTCACCGACGGTGTCTCGCCCGGACCGCGCTTCCCCGGAACCGTCCCGAGGATCTGGAACGCACCCCCGCGCAACCCCGGCTTCACCGGCCGCTCCCTGGTCCTGGAGCGGATGCGCGACCAGCTCGGCGGCGGGATGGCCGTCGTACTTCCCCAGCCGCAGACCCTGTACGGGCTCGGCGGCGTCGGCAAGACCCAGGTGGCCCTGGAGTACGTGCACCGCTTCATGGCCGACTACGACCTGGTGTGGTGGATATCGTCCGAGCAGATCGACGACGTGGTGGCCGGGCTCGCCGAGCTCGCCGTCCGTCTCGGCGCCCAGGGCGGCGACGACATGGCGGCCGCCTCGCAGGAGGCCGTCGATCTGCTGCGGCGCGGGGTCCCCTCGGACCGCTGGTTGCTGGTCTTCGACAACGCGGACGACCCCGAACGGCTGCGGCGGTACTTCCCGCAGGGCGGCTCCGGCCACATCCTGGTCACCTCCCGGAACCAGGCATGGTCGCAGCACGGCGATGCGCTGCCCGTCGATGTCTTCCTGCGGGAGGAGTCCATCGAGCACCTCCAGCGCCGTGCCCCCGGGCTGAGCGACGAGGACGCCGCCCAGGTGGCCACCGCCGTCGGCGACCTGCCGCTCGCCGTCGAACAGGCGGCCGCCTGGATCGCGGAGACCGCCACCCCGATCGACACCTATCTGGAGCAGCTGGCCCAGCAGGCCCCCGAGGTCCTGGCGCTCAACCAGCCCGCCGGCTACCCGGAGCCGGTCGCCGCGACGTGGAACATCTCCATCGAACGTCTCAAGGAGCGTTCACCCGCCGCGGTGCGGCTGCTGCAACTCTGTGCCTTCTTCGCCCCCGAGCCGATCTCGGGGAACCTCCTGTACAGCAAGGAGATGATCGAGGCGCTCAAGCCGTACGACGCCTCACTCCAGGAGAAGCTGGTGCTGGGCCGGGTCATCCGGGAGATCGGCCGGTTCGCCCTCGCCAAGGTCGACCAGGTCTCCAACTCCATCCAGGTGCACCGTCTGGTGCAGGCCGTCATCCGGGCGCAGCTCAGCGAGGAGGAGCAGCAGGATGCCCGGCATGTCGTGCACCGCATTCTGGCGGGCGCCCGGCCCGATGACGACGAGCCGATCGACAACCCGTCGACCTGGCCGCAGTTCGCCACCATCTGGCCGCACCTCGGGCCGTCCGACGCACGCAACTGCAAGGAGCCCGAAGCGCGCAGGCTCCTGATCGACCGGGTCCGCTATCTGTGGAAGCGCGGAGACTTCAGGACGGCCACCACCCTCTGCGAGGAGCTGCGCGCCCTCTGGAAGGAGACGCTGGGGGAGCGGGACATCCAGTACCTCTACCTCTGCTTCCACCTCTCCAACATCTACCGCTCGCGCGGCCGTTACGTGGAGGCGAGGGAACTCGACGAGATCACCCTCAGCCGGCAGCGGGAGATGCTGGGCCCCGAGCACCCGCACACGTACATGAGCACCAGCAGCCTCGCGACGGACCTCGGCACGCTGGGGGAGTACACCAGGGCGATCGAGCTGGCGACCGAGGCCACCGAGGGGTTCAGCCAGATCTTCCACGATTCGCACCCGAGGACGCTGGCCGCGGCCAACAACCTGGCGTTCACCCTGCGGGTCGTCGGGCAGTACGCCAGGGCCCGCGAGATCGACCAGGACGTGTACGACCGGCGCGTGGAGGTGCTCGGCGCGGAGCATCCGTACAGCCTGTCCTCCGCCATGAACCTGGCCCGTGATCTGCGTGACGTCGGACGGTACGAGGACTCCGTCGCCATCCTCAGCCGTACCTACGACAGCTACAAGGCGACCCTCGGGCGCGCTTTCCCCGGCACGCTGAGTGCGGCGAAGAGCCTCGCGGTCTCGCTGCGCAGGGCAGGGAGACTGGAGGACGCCCGCAGGCTCACGGTGGCCACCCGTGCCAGGTACCGGGCCAAATACACCTCGGCCAACCCCGAATCGCTGGCCTGCGACCTCAATATGGCGGCCGACCTGTTCGCGGCGGGCGAGGCGACCGAGGCCAGGGATGCCGCGCAGGAGGTCGTCGACCAGTACATGAAGGTGCCGGGGGAGAGGCACCCGTACACCCTGGCCGCCCTGAACAACCTCGGCGTCTACCACTCGGGGGCCGGGGCGGCGGAGGAGTCGGAGAGGGTGCTGACCCGGGTGGTCGCCACGATGCGGGAGGTGTACGGGCGCGAGCATCCCAACACGTTGTTCAGTGTGATGAACCTGGCCAACGCGACAGCCGAACGGGGCGATCTCGAACTCGTACTGGAGACGGAACGGCGGGTGGCCGGACAGCTCCGGGACGTGCTCGGGGCGCATCACCCGGAGACCCTCGCGATGATGTCGAACATGGCGGTGACGCTCGACGCGCTGGGGCGCAAGGACGAGGCGCTGCGGGTCAAGTCGGAGACGGTCGAGGAGCTGTCCCGGCAGCTCGGTGACGACCATCCGCTGACCCGGATCGCCCGGGAGGAGGAGCGCTTCCAGCGCGAACTGGAGCCGCTCGCGGTGTGAGTTGCGGGAGCGTCCGGCCGCCGCCGGCCGCTCCCGGTCCCACTGCTCACCCGGTTATCACTCTGCGGGCGTATCCAGCAGCCAGGTGAGGATCCGGGGGAGCGCGTGGAGCGCGTCGAAGTGCGCGGCCGCCGGTTCCAGCACGACGGTGGCGTGCGGGATGCGCTCGGCCAGCCAGCGTGAGTGACCGACCGGTGAGAACACGTCCTTCTCACCGTGCCACAGCAGCACCGGACCCGTGATGTCCGCCGGGTCGAACCCCCACGGGCGGCTGAACGCGATCGCGTCGTCGATCCAGCCGTATGCCGAAGTGCGCAGCCCCTCACGGTAGTTGTTCAGCAGCATGGAGCGGACCCCGGCGTCGTTCACCACCATCCGGTCGGAATCGGTCAGCTCCCGGCGCAGATCGTCGATGAGCCGAACCGGATTCTGTCTGATCACCGCGGACCGCGAGATGAACGACTCCGCCAGTCCGTCCGGGTCGGCCGCCGCCGTGGAGTACGCCAGCACATTCGAGGCGGCCATCCCGTCGAACCAGTCGAGGCCGTCCGCGCCCCAGGGGGCCAGCCCGACCAGTGCTGCGGTACGGGTGACCCGCTCGGGCATCAGCGCGGCGCAGGCCAGCGCGTGCGAGGCGCCGCCGGAGCGGCCCACCACGGCGAACCTCTCCAGCCCGATATGGTCCGCGATGGCCCGTACGTCCTCCACGACATCGGCGACACTGCGGCCCGGCAGCCGGTCGGAGCCGCCGTATCCGGGCCGGTCGTAGGTGATCAGCTGGGTCTTGCGCTGGTACAGCACCATGCCGCGCGGAGCCGGACCGAGCCGGCTTCCGGGCGTTCCGTGCAGCAGAAAGACCGGTCTGCCCCGCGGATCCCCCAGACGCTCGACCAGCAGATGCCGCCCGTCCGCCGCGCGCACCCGACTGCGCACTCCGTGCCTCCTCAGCTCGGTGCGGGCACTGCGTGCCCGGCTTTTCCCGCCGATTCGATGATTACCCATCAACGGCCCTATAGAGGCCCCCTGTTGAGGTAAAGCCTGACCGCGCATCCGGCAGGGGCGTGAACCGGACCCGCAAGGGCCAATACCGGACAGGTCCAGTCCTCACCCACTGCCGACCGGTCGGTTGCACGCGGTGTTCGCAATCGGAATCGACATGGTGTGACGCCGGGTAAGTGAACGCGGCGCGGCGAAACGGTGGTGTCGTGTGTGCGTCCTGAAGTCGACCTTGTGTGCTATCTGCCCGGTCGGAATAGTGGGCGGCTCCATCCTCCGTACCCAAGGCACCCCACTTGCCTGTGTACGGCCCCACAGGAGGTAGAAGTTGAAGCATCGACGCATATCCAGGAAGCGCGCGGTCATGGCCGGATCGGCCGTCGTCGCCCTGGTCGCAGCGGGAGTCACGTTCCAGAGTGCGAACGCCAGTGACGACGTACCGCAGTTCACCGTCCGGACCCTGACGGCGAACGCGGCCGGAAAGCTCGCCACCACTCTCGGACAGGATCTGGGCGGCGACGCGGCCGGCTCGTACTACGACGCCAAGTCGAAGAACCTGGTCGTGAACGTGGTCGACCGGGCCGCCGCCGAGCAGGTGCGGCAGGCGGGCGGCAGGGCGAAGGTCGTGACGAACTCGCTCGCCGAGCTGAAGTCGGCCCGGCAGACCCTCACCACCAAGGCCACGATCCCCGGCACCTCATGGGCCGTCGACCCGGTCAGCAATAAGGTGGTCGTCACCGCCGACCGCACGGTCGACGGCGCCGCCTGGGACAGACTCAGCACGGTCGTCGAGGGGCTGGGCGCCAAGGCCGAACTCAAGAAGACGGCTGGGGAGTTCAAGCCGTTCATCGCCGGCGGCGACGCGATCTGGGGCAACGGCGGGCGCTGCTCGCTCGGCTTCAACGTGGTCAAGGACGGCGAGCCGTACTTCCTGACCGCGGGACACTGCACCGAGGCGATCAGCAGCTGGTCCGACTCGCAGGGCGGCGCGGAGATCGGAACGAACGCGGGATCCGAATTCCCGGGCAACGACTTCGGGCTGGTGAAGTACACCTCCGACACGCCGCACCCCAGCGAGGTCGACCTCTACAACGGCTCCACCCAGCCGATCACCAAGGCGGGCGAGGCGACCGTCGGCATGACGGTGACTCGTAGCGGTTCCACCACCCAGGTGCACGACGGCCAGGTCACCGGCCTCGACGCCACGGTGAACTACGGCAACGGCGACATCGTCGAAGGCCTCATCCAGACGACGGTCTGCGCGGAGCCGGGCGACAGCGGCGGCTCGCTCTTCGCGGGCGACACAGCGATCGGCCTGACCTCCGGCGGCAGCGGCGACTGCTCCTCGGGCGGGGAGACCTTCTTCCAGCCGGTGCCCGAGGCGCTGGCGGCATTCGGGGCCGAGATCGGCTGATCAGGCGGGTCCTCGGGGCGCTGTCCCCATTCGTCGGCCGGGTCCGGACACGGGCCCGGCCGACGAACGAGTCCGGGCATGCCGCAGAAAGCCAGGCCGGCGCCGGACTGCTCGCAGAGCGGCCCGATCAGGAGGCCGTTGACTCCAGGTGGTAGGTCGTGTCGACCCAGAAGCCGTTCGTGGCCCGGGCCTTGATCTCCAGCACGTACTGGCTGGGAGCCAGCGACGCGATGCCGCCCCAGATGCCCCATGCGTAGCGCTGGGTCAGCCCCGTCCTGAACGGTGCGGAGAACTCCTGCAGCGGCAACGGAATGCTGTTGAGCGACGCCGTGGCCTCTGCCACCGTCATGGACTGGGGGACCCTCGAGTACGACCTGGTGTGCTGCATGTTGAGCACCGGGAAGAAGATCGGCCGGTCCGAGGGAATCGTGCAGCGCCGCACCACGTGGCCGCCGTAGGTGCCGGCCAGGAACCAGAGGTCGTCCGGCTGGTTCCAGGCGGCGTGCTCGCCTGTTCTGTCCTCGACCGGGCTGCGGTCGTCAGGGGCGGACAGCGCCCATTTCCACCAGCGGCCCGCGAGCTCTCCGCCCTCTTCGTTGCTCAGTTTCCAGATGCTGTCGACCGATTCCGCACCACTCATGACGCCCCTCCCGCGTGCAGCCCCTGGCTCGAGACCCGATTCGAACAAGCGGACAGTACCCGGGGCGGATGAAGGGCTCGACGCCGACCTCTGAGACTGGTGGCGTCGGCCCGCTGGGGCCGCACGACCCGGGTCGCCGCGTCGCACGCGAGGACGGTGACCAGGCCGCGACGGCCGCCCACGGTTCGGGAGATTGCGGCAACTTCGAGGAGCGCACTGCGCAGTTCGACGTCACTGACCGATGCGGACGTGTCGATGACGGGATTCGGGTGAGAGAGGGGCCTGTTGGATTCCAACTCCCGTCTGACCGCGGGAGCATAGACATCATGGGAGGGAAGAGCTTCGTGCTCTCTGCCGCCGCCGTCGTCCGGGCCGAGCGGAACGCGACCGACCACGCGTCCGCGGCCGTGCCCGTCGACGGTCTGGCCAAGGCACAGTAAGGCGCAGCCCGGTTCGGCCACCCAGGTCGAGGCCGTCAGCGAGCGAACCGAAACCACCACCACCTGTGAACGGTGATGGCACCGTGACGGTGGACTACCACGCCGCCCCGATCCATCTGCCCGACGAGGACGCAGCGGAAGGCTTGCGGACCGTGGACGCCGATCCGGTGCGCGCGGCCAAGGGATCGTACGCGGCCAATGCCCGACCATCCCCACTCAGTCTGGATTGCCCATGCCCTCCGTGTTGGTATGCGGGCCGCTACCCTCACCGGGGTGGCCGCGGCCCTTGTCGTCCTGTGCGCGACCTCCTTCTGGTGGTTCCACCGCACCGACGACAGCCCGTACGCCGTCGCAGCCGAGCCGAAGGTGAGCGTCACCTGCAAGGGCGAGTCCCCGTCCAAGGAGCTGCGTACTTTCCTGACCGTGTTCGTCCAGCGTCTGGCAGACGGTGACGTGAAGGGCATCGACGCGCCGGCCGACGGTTACCCCGACGGTGCGGCGGCGGCCCGGGAGTCCTCGGACTTTCTGCGCCCGCTCGCACCGGCGGCCGGTGGCGACCCGGTCATGGCACACATCGGACCGGTGGGCGACAGCCGTTCATTCCTGCAGCGCATCGAGGCACCGCAGGGCGGTCCGGCCGAGACCGAACTCACCCTGTCCGACGGTAAGCAGGTGCACATCCAACTGGCCAGGGAGCACGGTGCGTGGTGGGGCTACGCACTCGCGCCGGCCGACTCATACCGGTCACGGCCCGGGGCCGGATGCTCGTACGGCACGAGCATCCGGCCCTTCCGTCTGCGTACGCGTCATCGATGCGCGGAGCCGGGCGACAGCGGCGGCTCGCTCTTCGCGGGCGACACAGCGATCGGCCTGACCTCCGGCGGCAGCGGCGACTGCTCCTCGGGCGGGGAGACCCCAGCCGGTGTCCGAGGCGCTGGCGGCATTCGGCGCCGAGAACGGTGACGCCGGCTCGCTCACTCGTGTGAGCGAGGGCCCGCTTGCCCCCACGGGGGCGGGTGGGCCCACTGCTGCTATGCGGAAGGATCGGCCGGAGCCTTCACCACGGGCTTCTTCGCCAGCGGGTCGTTTTCGCAGCCGAGTGCGTCGGTGGCTCTGCGGGTCATGAGGTAGAGGAAGGTGACCTGCTGGTCCACCGTCTTCTGCTGGACGTCGGTCCCGTTGAGCAGGGTGTTGGAAGCCTGTCCCTGGAGCAGGACCTTTTGGGACGGCTTCTTGAGGTCGCCGGGCATCCGGCACGGCACGGTGAGCCGTGAAACGAGGTCGTTGGCTTCGACAGTCGCGCCGTTCACGTCGTAGTGGCTGAGCTTCCCCGGAAGCTTGTCCACGTCGCGGGCCTCGGTGTCCTGCGGAACCCAGGAGAACTCGATGCGCAGTCTCTTGGAGCCGAAGGTGTTCCTCGGAGCGAACGAGCAGGTCGTCTGAGACGACGTCGGCGTGCTCAGGTCTTCTCCCAGTCGTTCCTGCATACCTTCGACCAGATCTGATGTCAGAGCGAAGACAGTGGACTTGAGCTCGTCCGCCTTCAGCAGGTCACGCACCGCTTCTCCCTCGGTGGAGGAAGCGGGTACGTCACAGAACTCCTTCTCCGGGGCGGCCTTGTCATCTGCTGTGCACGCGGATGCGCCGAGTGAGAGAAGGGCTATTGCTGTGAGCGCCAAACCCTTGCGGGACCGGACCGACTTCCGGACCTCAGAGGTGTGCCCCTGCGGCGTCTCTTCCGATGGCGTAACCAGCAGCTGCATCGTCCCTCGCCTCATTGAACGGCCCATTACCCTTGATTCCTCTCTGCTCGCCCCATTCGTCGATCAGGCGAGTGGTTCCGTCCATACCCCGGCCGTAGTTCTCGCTGGAATCCTGCTTGCCCTGCTGCTCGGCTGCCTCGACGACATCCTTGGTCCAGTCGTACTTGAATGAATCGATCAACGCGCCACCCGCGGTGCTCACTACGGGGATCTCGCCTATGAGCCCGTTGGCTCCGATGGCTGAATACTCGGCGGTGTCCTCGGCCCATTCGACCTTGTCATCTTCCTTGTCCTGGTAGACATCGGCGCCGATTCCGTTGATGGCCCCCATCGCCGTGCCGACCTGCTGGCTCCGGTGGTTCCAGTCCGAGCTGGCCCCGTGGATCCCGTTGCCCTCGTAGTCCGGTGCGTCGGCAAGTACCTCGGCGGCGTAGGCGCGTTCGGATTCGTACAGGAGCGAATAGGACGGCGCGTCGTCCGAGATGCCCCGCATGACACGTATGAGGCTGCCTTGGCCCACGGCGATGTGCGCCTTGTCGCCGGACCCGTAGATGGAGTCCTTACCGGCGACGCCGCCATAGTCCGATTCCTGGCCGTTGAGGATGATATGCGTGTCGGGCACATAGTCCGCCAAGGCCTTGGCCATCGGCTGGCGCAGGTTTTCCAGGTCCTTGGGGAACTCGTCCCCGCCCATCTCGTCGTCCAGGTAGCGGATGGCGTTGTGCATGACCCGCGCCTGGCCCTCGGTGTGCGGACCCGCCTCGCCCAGCTTCTCCCCCGGTTCGTGGCCGGTGGCGGCTGCCTGGATGGCCGCCCCCAGGCCTGTGGCCTTGTCGGGGTTGTCGACGTCCATGACCGCGCCCGGTCCGGAGAAGTACTCGTCGGGCCATTCCTTGCGGTCCGTCAGCAGGTATTTCAGGTGGTCGTTCTTGTTCCCCTCGGCCTCCGGGTCGAGGAAGTAGGTGGCCGTGTCCGGATCCTTGCTCATGATCCCCAGGATTCCGTCCAGCGGATCGTTCGCCAGCTTGGGGCGGCTTGCGTCGACGTGGTGAAGCCAGACATTCGGATTGGCCTTCTCGGCGTCGATGATGTCGTTCGCGACGTCGTTGAGGAACTGCTTCCCGTACCCGCTGCCGTGCTGCATGAGAGTGACCGCGGTCTGGTAGCCGTTCACCGGCCGCAGGTTGTCGCCGATGTTGTCCGTACCCGCGTCCTTGAGCCCCTCGACGAAGGGCTTGTACGCGTAGCTGGTCGGATCCTTCGTGCCCGAGGCCACGGTGTTCGCAAGGCTGGTGTTGATCGAGTTGTAGAGCTTCTGGTCTTCCTTCGAAGCGCCTCTCTCGTCGGCCGCCAACTCCATCCTGTCGGCCAGGTCCAGAGTGCCTTTCGCACCGAGGCCGTTCAGATAGGCCTCGCTGAAATGTTTGTCCTTGGAATTCTGGTTCATGATGTCCCGGTAGTGCTTCAGCTCCTTCTCGGAAGCATCACCGGAACGGACCTTCTCCGTGAGGTTGAGGGCCTCAACGGCCTCGACGTCGTTGACCGGCTTCGAATTGAATCCGAAAAGCGCCGGGTTGTCGGCTCCCGATGCCTGCAGCAGGGCCACCTTGATGTCGTGATCGTATTCTGTCACGACCTTGACCGCGTCAGCGATCTTCTGCGTGTAGGAATGCTCCACGTCGGGAAGGTCCGGGTCGTGCTGGATGCTGTACTTGGTCTGGGCGTCGACCTTGCTGAAGTCATAGCTCGCGACGCCTTGGTCCGAGACCTTCATGCCGGCTTCCTTGGCCTCCGCGACGGCGGACTTGACCCGTCCGATCAGCTCGGTGAGCTGGCCGTGGGCGTCACGAAGGAGCGACTCCAGGGCTCGTGCCTCTTTTTGTGCGGCGTCGTACTCACTGCGTGTCAAAGCGAAGTTGGTGGAGGATACGGAGGCGCTCTCGCCCGTCCAGAGCTTCCCCTTGGATATGCTCTGGACGTCGTCCTCGTAGAGGTCTTCGAGCGTCTTGAACTTGCCCGCCATTGTTTTCCAGCCGTCCGCCGCCGTGGTGAGCGCGGACAGCTTTATGTGCATGATCTCGTCGTACGTCGGCATCGGTTCCCCCTAGATATCCGACACTTTGGACTTCACCGAGTTGAAACCGGCCTCGGTTTCCAGGTCGTTGTTACTGAAAAGGACTGCCGTGTTCCGGAGTGCCGACTTCTCCTGACTCAGGCGCCCCATCAGCCGCTTGACCTGCTCGTCCCAGTGGGAGTGGGCCTTCTTGAGCCCGGCGGCCGTCTCCCAGCCCTTGAACTCGGCGACGGCTCCGCGGACGGATTCGTCGGCGGCGTCGGCCGCAGTCCTGGTGCCGGGCTCGAGGTTCTTCTCGATGCTGTTCGCCGCCTTCTTCTTCTTGGCGGGCGTGGTTGCCAGGTCCGGTGAGGTGCTGCTGCCCAGCAAGGGCGGCTGTGTCGTGGCACCTTGGTCGGCGGGGAGCTGGTTCAACCGCATCTGCGACGAGTGACGCTCGATCACCTCGCCCTTCTGCTGAGCCCACTCTTCCTCGAACGACATGGGTCCCCCTGGCTGCTTTCACTCATTGCCGGACTGTTCAGGTGTGATCACCCTACCGAGTGGTCCACGCCCGGAGCCTCGGCGGCATTGCATCTGTAACCAACCCCATTCGGGCCGTATTTGCTGCCTGTAGTCCCCTCTGGGGTCATTTACGGCAACAGTCTTCTGTGATGCGAATCTTCGGTCGCCGGCGGAACGGCCGCTCGTGCCCCGGGTGACCGGAGCGCCGGTTCGTCGGCCCCTGCTTCGGCTCCCGCGCGGACCGGGACACCTGGACGCGGCCGGCCGGTGCCGAGAACGTCCTGCTGATCTCGCTGGGCTCGGCGTACACGAAACAGCCGGAGTTCTACCGCCAGTGCCTGGCCGCCTACGGCAACCTGGCCGGCTGGCACGTCGTACTCCAGATCGGCAAGTGCACGGACCCGGACGAGCTCGGTGACATCCCGGCCAACGTCGAGGTGCACTCGTGGGTGCCGCAGCTGACGGTCCTGGAGCAGGCCGACGCGTTTGTCACCCACGCGGGGATGGGCGGCAGCAGTGAAGGGCTGTACACCGGGGTTCCCATGATCGCTGTCCCGCAGGCCGCCGAGCAGTTCATGAACGCGGACCGGCTAGTCGGCCTGGGTGTGGCCCGCCGCATCGACACCGCTCAGGCCACCGCCGTGGCCCTGCGCACCGCGCTCACCGAACTCGTCGCCGACGAGGATGTCGCCCGGCGCTCGGCCCAGCTCCGCGCCGAAGCGCGGGCCGAGGGCGGTACGGCACGGGCAGCCGGCCTCATCGAGGAGATGTTGGGCTGATCCCTGCCCTCAGGCAGGGCTCGAGCCACCGGGGGCGGTCGCCGCACCCTCGGTGTCGTCCGGCGCGCCGACGTAGGAGGCGATGGACAGCAGCTGCGGTGTCTGCGCCGACGACCAGCAGCGCGGCCCGTGCGGTGACGGCGTTTCTCACCTCGTCAGCGAAAGTCATGCCCCCACGGTCGGGGAGAGTCCGGCATTCGCGCAGGCGGGGGCGGGTCGAATGGCGGAAGAGCGGGGGCGCCTCGATTATCGTACGGATGTTCGAAACTTGGTCTATGGTGGAGAGCGAGGGGGTGGTGAGTACGGATCGGTCCAGGAGGTGCGGGTGCCCGGGTTCACGCATCTGCACACCGTTTCCGGGTTCTCCCTGCGCTATGGGGCCTCGCACCCGGAGCGGCTGGCGGAGCGCGCTGCCGAGCGGGGGATGGATGCCCTCGCGCTGACCGACCGCGACACCCTCGCAGGCGCGGTCCGCTTCGCCAAGGCCTGCGACAGGGCCGGGGTGCGGCCGCTCTTCGGGGTGGGGCTCGCGGTGGGGGCGGAGGGCGCGGAGCGTGCGCCGGAGGGCGGGCGTACGAACCGGCTGCGGACCCCGGTCCGTGGCGGCGCCTTCGTCGATGAATCGGCACCCCGGGTCACCTTCCTCGCCCGGGACGGCGCACGCGGCTGGGCGGAGCTGTGCCGTCTCGTCACCGCCGCGCATGCCGTGACCGGCGACCCGCGGACCGGTGCCGGGCAGCCCCTGGTCGAGTGGTCCGCGCTGCCCGCCGAAGGGCTCACCGTGCTGCTCGGCCCGGCCTCCGAGGTCGGCAGGGCGCTGGCCGCCGGACGTCCCGACCGGGCCGCCGTGCTGCTTGCGCCCTGGCGGGAGATCTACGGCGACGACCTGCGCCTCGAAGCCGTCCACCACGGGCGTGAAGGCACCGGCCCCGGGTCGCTGCGGCTCGCCGCCCGTACCGTCGGCTTCGCTGCCGAACAAGGGGTACGGGCCGTGCTGACCAATGCCGTCCGGTATGCCGACGCCGGGCAGGGCCCGGTCGCCGACGTGCTCGACGCGGCCCGCGGGCTCGTCCCCGTCGATCCGCGCCGCACCCCGCTCGACAGCGGTGAGCGCTGGCTCAAGGACGACCGTGCGATGCGGGAGACCGCCGAGCGGATCACTTCCGCCGCCGGACTCGGCCGCGATGCCGGAGCGCGGCTGCTCGCGGAGACCTGGCGCACCGCCGACGCCTGCGTCGTCGACCCCGAGCGCGACCTCGGCCTCGGCGCCGTCCACTTCCCCGAGCCGCACCTCGTCGGCGCGGGCCGCCGCACCGCCCAGCGGGTACTGGCCTCCCGCGCCGCCGCCGGCATGGTGCTGCGCGGCTACGACCGCAGGCGCGACTACTGGGAGCGGATGCACCATGAGCTGGACATCATCGGTTACCACGGTTTCGCCTCCTACTTCCTGACGGTCGCCCAAGTCGTCGATGACGTACGGGAGATGAAGGTCAGGGTGGCTGCGCGTGGCTCCGGGGCCGGCTCGCTGGTCAACCACCTCCTGGGCATCGCCCACGCCGACCCCGTCGAGCACGGGCTGCTGATGGAGCGCTTTCTCTCCAAGCGCCGCTTCGTGCTGCCCGACATCGACATCGACGTCGAGTCCGCCCGCCGCCTCGACGTCTACCGCGCGATCATCGGACGCTTCGGCGCCGAGCGGGTCGCGACCGTCGCCATGCCCGAGACCTACCGGGTGCGCCATGCCATCAGGGACGTCGGCGCCGCGCTCTCCATGAACCCGGCCGAGACCGACCGGCTCGCCAAGGCCTTCCCGCACATCCGGGCCCGCGACGCCCGCGCGGCCATGGAGGAGCTGCCCGAACTGCGCGAGGTGGCGCGGGAGAAGGAGAAGTACGGGCGGCTCTGGGAGCTGGTGGAGGCGCTGGACGCCCTGCCGCGCGGCATCGCCATGCACCCGTGCGGGGTGCTCCTCTCGGACGCCTCGCTGCTGCGCCGTACGCCCGTCATGCCCACCAGCGGCGAAGGCTTCCCGATGGCGCAGTTCGACAAGGAGGACGTGGAGGACCTCGGGCTGCTCAAGCTCGATGTGCTGGGTGTACGGATGCAGTCGGCGATGGCGCACGCGGTCATGGAGGTGAAGCGGGTCTCGGGCCAGGAGGTGGACCTGGACGCCGTGCCGCCCGGCGACCCGGAGACGTACCGGCTGATCAGGACCGCCGAGACGCTGGGCTGCTTCCAGATCGAGTCGCCGGGCCAGCGCGACCTGGTCGGCAGGCTGCAGCCCGCCACCTTCCACGATCTGGTGGTCGACATCTCGCTGTTCCGGCCGGGACCGGTCGCCGCCGACATGGTGCGGCCGTTCATCGAGGCCCGGCACGGCCGCGCGCCCGTCCGCTACCCCCACCCCGACCTGGAGGGACCGCTGCGTGAGACATACGGCGTGGTCGTCTTCCACGAGCAGATCATCGAGATGGTCGACATCATGACCGGCTGCGGCCGGGACGAGGCCGACCGGGTGCGGCGCGGGCTCTCCGACCCCGAGCAGCAGGGCCGGATCAAGGACGGGTTCGCGCAGCGGGCGGCGGCGAAGGGCTACAGCGCCGAAGTGATCTCCCGGACCTGGGAGATCATCGAGGCGTTCGGCTCGTACGGCTTCTGCAAGGCGCACGCGGTCGCCTTCGCCGTACCGACGTACCAGTCGGCGTGGCTCAAGGCGCACCACCCGGCGGCCTTCTACGCCGGGCTGCTCACCCATGACCCGGGGATGTACCCGAAGCGGCTGCTGCTCGCGGACGCGCGGCGGCGCGGTGTACCGGTGCTGCCGCTGGATGTGAACCGGTCGGCGGCCGCCCATAGAATCGAACTGGTGTCCGGTAAGGGGGAGGATTCCGAGGTGTGGGGGCTGCGGCTGGCGCTCTCGGACGTCCATGGCATCAGCAAGGCCGAGGTCGCCCGGATCGAGGCCGGGCAGCCCTACACCTCGCTGCTGGACTTCTGGCAGCGGGCGCGGCCGGGCAAGCCGGCCGCCGAACGACTGGCCCAGGTCGGCGCGTTGGACGCTTTCGGTGCCAACCGCCGTGATCTGCTGCTGCATCTCTCCGAGCTCCACCGCGCCCAGCGGGGAACCGGGACCAGGTCCGGATCCGGTGGCGCGCAACTCCCGCTCGACGACGGCCGGAAGACCGGCTCCATCGGCCTGCCCGACCTCAATGACGCGGAACGCCTCAGCGCCGAGCTCGGCGTTCTGAGCATGGACGTCTCCCGCCATCTGATGGGTGACCACCACGCGTTCCTGAAGGAGCTCGGTGCGGTCTCCGCCAAACGGCTGCGCGAGACGCGGCACGGGGAGACCGTGCTGGTCGCGGGCGCCAAGGCGGCCACTCAGACCCCGCCGATCCGGTCCGGCCGCAGGGTCATCTTCACCACCCTGGACGACGGTACGGGCCTGGTCGACCTGGCCTTCTTCGACGACAGCCACGCCGCCTGCGCGCACACCGTCTTCCACTCCTGGCTGCTGCTCGTGCGTGGAGTGGTGCAGCGGCGAGGGCCGCAGAGTCTCAGCGTGGTCGGCGAGGCCGCCTGGAACCTGGCGGAACTGGCCGAACTGCGGCGTACCGGCGGACTCGACGCGGTCGCGGCCCGGCTGGCGGAGGACCCCGCAGCGGAGGAGGAGCCCCCGGGCGACCGGGTGGCCGACAACGGCCGCCGCATCCACCTGCCGACCGGATACGAGATGAACCCCTGGTCCGACCTCCAACCGCCCGGCGAAGGCGTCGCCACCGGAAGGAAGCTGTGGCACCAGTCCCCGGGGAGTGCGGGATGAGCGACACGTACGAGGAGCCGGGGATCCTGTACCTGCGGTTCCGCAAGGTCGGCGGCGGCCTACCGGACAGCGCCGGTTACGCCGGGCTGCTCGCTCTCCTCGGCGCATTCACCCCGGTCGTCGAGGCGGCGCCGCCGGACGGGGCGCTCGCCGATGTGCGCGGTGCGCTGCGCTACTTCGGGCAGGACGCGGCAGGGCTGGCGGCGGTGATCCGGGTCCGTGCGCTCGCCCTGCACGGGGTGGACTGCGCGATCGGGGCGGCCGAGAACCCGATGCTGGCCCGGATGGCGGCGCGGCGGGCCGCGCCCGGGACGACTTTCGTGGTGCCCGGCGGCGGGGGTGCCGCATTCCTCGCGGCCGAGCCGGCCGTCGCACTGGACGGTGTCGGGGCGGCTACCGCCCGCACCCTGTGCGGATACGGGCTCGACTCCGTCGGCCGGATCGCGGCGGCTCCGCTCGCCACCCTGCAACGGATCACCGGCGTACGGACCGGGCGCGAACTGTGGGAGCGGGCGCGCGGCATCGACCGTACGAAGGTCGTGCCGAACGCCGCCGCCCGGTCGGTCGCCGCCGAACGGTCCTTCCCGCGCGACGAACTGGACCCGGAGCGGCAGCGCCGCGCACTCATGTCGCTCGCCGAGGAGCTGGGGGCCCGGATGCGCGGGGACGGTCAGGTGTGCCGGGCGCTCGCGGTCTCCGTGCGCTACGCCGACCGGACCGGCTACTCGACGCTGACCCGCAGCCGTACGCTCCGTGAACCCACCGCCCACTCCGCGGAGCTCACCGGACTCGCCTACCGGATCCATGACTCGTTCGGGCTGCAGCGGGCCCGGGTGCGGGGGATCGGGCTGCGCGCCGAGGGGCTCACGGACCGCGAACGGGCCGCTCATCAGCTGTCGTTCGATCCGGTCGACGAACGGGCGCGACGGATCGAGGCGGTGGCGGACCGGCTGCGGGCCAAGTTCGGTCCGCAGGCCGTGATGCCGGGCCGACTCGCCGCCTGACCTGCCGTCATGTGATCGACCGAGATCAAGAGTGATGCTGCGTCAGTTTTTACCGACGCGTAACTTCCCCCACTACCTTACTCGCGCGTAATTTGGCATGAGCACATGGAACGTCGGTACAGAACTTGTGGTCCGGGCCGCAGGGCGCAGTGACATCGCAACTCCCTTGAGCCGCAAGGAGACCACACGATGCTGCCCTGGACACGTGCGCCGCGCACCCCACGTGCGCGGAGACGACTCGTCGCACTGCTCCTCGCCTTCGCAGCGTTCGCCACCCCCACGGCGACCGCCACCGCAGCCACCCCCACCGCCGCCACAGCCCCCTCCCGTGGCTGGAACGACTACTCCTGCAAACCCTCCGCAGCCCACCCACGCCCCGTCGTCCTGGTCCACGGAACCTTCGGGAACTCGGTCGACAACTGGCTCGTCCTCGCCCCGTACCTGGTCGGCCGGGGCTACTGCGTCTACTCGCTCGACTACGGGCAGCTGCCCGGCGTGCCGTTCTTCAACGGCCTCGGCCCGATCGACAAATCGGCCGGCCAGCTGGCCACCTTCGTCGACCAGGTGCTCGCCGCCACCGGAGCGCCCAAGGCCGACATCGTCGGCCACTCCCAGGGCGGCATGATGCCCAACTACTACCTGAAGTTCCTCGGTGGCGCCGCCAAGGTGAACGCCCTGGTCGGACTCGCCCCCGACAACCACGGCACCACCCTCCTCGGGCTGACCAACCTGCTGCCGTACTTCCCGGGCGCCGAGGACCTGCTGAACGCCCACACGCCCGGCCTCGCCGACCAGATGGCCGGATCCCCCTTCATCACCAAGCTCAACGCGGGCGGCGACACCGTGCCCGGGGTGCGGTACACGGTCATCGCGACCAGGTACGACGAGGTCGTGACCCCGTACCGCACGCAGTACCTGAACGGGCCGAACGTACGCAACGTCCTGCTCCAGGACCTGTGCCCGATCGACCTGTCCGAGCATGTGGCGATCGGGACCGTGGACCTGATCGCCTACCACGAGGTGGCGAACGCCCTGGACCCGGCGCACGCCACCCCGACCACCTGCGCCTCCGTCATCGGCTAGGCCAGGCCTGGACCGCCTCTCAGTGTCCGCGTCGGGCCGCTTCGCCGGCCCGGCGACGGACCGAGGCGAACAGGGCGGCCGCGCCGACGGCGAGCGCGGCCGCACCGCCGATCGCAAGGTACGGGGTACTGCCGTCGCCACCCGTCTCGGCGAGGCTCTCGCCCGCCGGGGCGGGGCCGGTGGCGCTGTCCGGCTCGGGTGCGTTCGCCTCGGACGGGCCTGCCGACGCCCCGGCGGCCGGAGCCGCCTGGGTGACCTTCGCGCCCGTACCGGCGTCGTCGTCACCATGACCGGCGTGCTCCACGGACGACTTGCCGGCACCCCCGGCGATCTCCTGCTCGGTCGGCGCGGACGCGGTCGGCGCGGGGACCGCGCCCACCGAACCACTGCCGTCGGCACCGCCGTCGGTGCCCCCGAAGACCACATCGGAGCAGGCGTAGAACGCCTCGGGGGAGTCCGAGCGCTGCCAGACGGTGTAGATCAGCTGCCGCCCCGAACGCTTCGGCACGGTGCCGTCGAACACATACGATCCGTTCTCCAGCTTCGGGTCGGCGGCCGTGGCGAACGGCTCGGACTCCAGATCCGACCACTTCAGGGGCTTCGTCGGGTCGTAACCGGCCTTGGTGAGATACAGCTCGAACGAGCCCTTGTGCGGTGCGGTGGCCCGGAAGTGGAAGGTGTGGCTGCCCGCCGCCATCTCGGTCGACGGCCAGTCGGCGCGCGGCAGATCGAGCCCCTTGAACTTGTCGTTGCCCGCACTGCACAGCTTGCCGTCCGGGATCAACTGCCGGTGATTTCCCGCCGCATTGGCGATGTTGACCCCGTTCCAGTCGTACAGCGCCTGCGTCCCGCCCGCCGCGACCGCGGCCACGCACGCCGCCGACTTCGGATGCTCGGGCCCCTCCGCGAAGCAGGCGGAGACCCGGCTGACCGGATCCGTCAGCGAGCCATGTGCGGCGGCCGGAGCCGCGGACAGGCCGGTCAGCGCGAGCGGCGCCACACCGAGCGCGGCGATTGCGGCGACCTTGCGGCGAGCGGTCCTGATCACGGTCATGGTGCGTCTCTCCTTCGGCGGTTCACGTCTGCGTGCAGGAGAAGCTAGCCGCCCGCCGGCCCGAAAACTGCTGCTGGAAGGGGTACTCGGCGATCTTTATGGCCGACTTAAGGAGCGGCTCAGCAGCGATTAAAGAAGACGCTGACCGGCGCCTCCGATCCGCTCCGTCCCGCCGCCCGCCGTCCGCGGGCGAGCCGGTGGAGTGGCGCGCGGGCAGCGTGTGCCACCCCTTCCACCACCGTGAGCGGTCGGCCCGCTGATCGACTGTGTCGGTGGTGGCTGGGACGATCGGCGCATGACGACGATCGACTGGGACTCCGCCGCCGACTCCTTCGACGAGGAGCCCGACCACGGGCTGCTCGATCCGGTGGTCCGGCACGCATGGGCGCAGCGGTTGGAGAGCTGGCTGCCCGGCGAGCGCTCCGATGTGCTCGACCTGGGATGCGGCACCGGAAGTCTGGCCCTGCTCGTCACCGGGCAGGGCCACCGTGTCACCGCCGTCGACCGGTCGCCGCGCATGGTCGAGCAGGCGCGGGCCAAGCTCGCCGGGACGGGCGCCGAGGTGCTGGTCGGGGATGCGGCCCGACCGCCGGTCGGGAAGCAGCAGTTCGACGTGATCATGGTCCGCCATGTGGTGTGGCTGCTGCCCGACCCCGCGGCGGCCCTGCGCCACTGGTTCGGACTGCTGCGGCCCGGCGGGCGGCTGCTGATGATCGAAGGGGTGTGGGGCGGGGTGGGTCTCTCCGCCGAGCAACTGACCGGGCTCCTCGCCCCGCTCACCGAGCGCATCCACCACGAGCGGCTCTCCGACGACCCGGACCTGTGGGGCAAGCACGTCGACGACGACCGCTACGCCCTGCTGGCCCGCGCCGAACCACCGCACCGGCACACCGAGATCGTCGATGTGCATCTGATCCTCCGCCGCGGCACCGACGTCCTGCTCGCCCGGCGCGCCCGTACGGGATACGCGGACGGGCTGTTCAACGGCCCGTCCGGACATGTGGAGGACGGCGAGGACGTCCGCGAGGCGATGATCCGCGAGGCCGCCGAGGAGATCGGCGTCGAACTGGACCCGGACGAGCTGCGGGTCGCCCTGGTCATGCAGCACCGCGGCCCCGGCGGCGCCCCCCGGACCGGCTGGTTCTTCGAGGCGGAGTACGACCCGGCCCGCCCGCCGTACAACCGTGAACCGGAGAAGTGCTCCGGACTCGCCTGGTTCCCGCTGGACGCCCTGCCCGACGACATCGTCGCGTACTGCCGTGCGGGGCTGGACGGATACCGGGCGGGGGAGCGCTTCCTGATCCACTGGCACGAGGACGGCGACACCGTGGCCTACCAGCCGCACGGCATCCGCCGCGCGGTCCCGCTGCCGTCGGGCGGGGCCCGCACCGGCGGGGTGCACCACATCGAGCTGTGGGTGCCCGACCTGGCGGCGGCCGAGGCGGGATGGGGTTGGCTGCTCGGCGAGCTCGGCCATGTGCCGTATCAGAGCTGGGAGCGCGGCCGCAGCTGGCGGCGCGGCGACAGCTATCTGGTGATCGAGCAGTCGGCCGATCTGACCCCGGGGCCGCACGACCGGCTCCGCCCGGGTCTGAACCACCTCGCGTTCCATGTCCGGGACCGGGCCACGCTGGACGCACTGGTGGCGCGGGCCCCGGACCACGGCTGGCGACTGCTGTTCCCGGACCGCCATCCGTATGCGGGTGGCGAGGGGCACTGCGCCGCGTATCTGGAGGACGCGGCGGGGTTCGAGGTGGAACTGGTGGTGCGTTAGGGGGTGTCGCCGGGCGGGCACGGTGCGGCCAGCAGCCCCGCGAGCCCGCCCGCAAGGGCCAGGCGTTCCAGCTCGTCCAGCGCCTGGCGGGCGGCATCCGCAGCCGCCGGATCGCGTGCGGTCAGGCCGCTCTCCTCGAACTCGTCCTCGTCCAGTCGCAGTACGGACGAGCCGTCCGCCGACACCCACAGGTCGAGATCCAGGTCCTCCACGAGCAGTTCCCCGTCGCGCAGCACGGCAGGCCGGGTGATGTCGCAGTACCAGCCTTTCAGCGTCCCCGCGCCGGTACGGACCTCCTTCACCGCGAACCACCGGTCGCGCCAGTAGTGCTCGGTGAAGACATCGCCCGGCTCGAACCGTACGAAGCCGAAGTCGCGCACACCCGGCGCGGCCCACGGGGCCGTCACCGTCACCCGGATGCCGTCGTCGCGTACGACGTCCGCCAGGTAGCGGATCTTCGTCCGGCCCGCCTTGACCAGGGCGACCTCAACCGAGCTTGCGTACATGCCGTACCTCCGTGGCGCAGATCCCGTAGCCGAACCATGTGTTGATCGCCAGCATCGGGCCGTTGTCCGCGTCATTGCCGGTGTACGCGTCCGTGTAGCCGGCCGCGCGTGCCCGGTGCAGCGAGTCGTTCTTGGCGAGCTTTGCCAGGCCCCGGTTGCGGTACGCCCTGCGGGTGCCCGTCATCCCCGACCAGTAGCGGGTCAGACCGTCGGTGTTCGCGGCGCTGAACGCCGCCACCTGGTCGTCCACCACCACGACCGAGGTGAGCTCCCGGTCGAGACCGGGGTTGCTCCACGTGTGCTGCAGCCAGTCCTCGTAGTCCGCGAGCTCGGTGGGGGTGTCGCTCGGCTCGTCCGCCGTGGACTCGGCGTCCGCCTCGAACAGCGGCCTCGGGTCGTCGGCGAAGTCGGCGGCGGTACGCAGTTCCACACCGGCCGGGAGCTCCTGACGGGGCGGCAAGGTGCCGTGCGCCAGGTCGAGATGGAGGAAGTGCGCCGGGCGGCTCGGCGTGTAGCCGCGCTTCTCGGCGAAGGCCCGGCTCGCCGGTTCGTCGAGCACCCAGGTGTAGACGGCGACGGCCCCCGCACCGGCCAGATACTCCTCGGCGGTGCGCACCAGCAGCGAGCCCGCCCCGCGGCCCGTCCGCCGGGGGAGCGTGTAGGGATTGCAGAAGCCCTGGCCGGGTTCCGGGCTGTCATAGGCGATGCCGACCTGCGCGGTGCCGATGATCTCCCCGTCCTCCTCGGCGATCAGCAGCCGGTACCGCTTGTCGGGGTGGGCGGTCGCCTGCTCGAAGACGACCTGCTCGGGTGTGGTCACCATGTACGGGAGTGCGGCTCGCCGCACCCGTACCCAGGCCTCGGCGTCGGTGGGCAGGAAGTCGCGCACGATGACAGTCATGCGCCGGACGGTACGCGGCGGTCCGGCCCGGTCGCCTCCGAATTTCCGGCGGTGGGGGAGAATCGGTCCCGTGACCTTGAAGATCGCCATTGATCCGGACGCCGGCACCGCCCCGTACGAGCAACTGCGCACGCAGATCTCCGAACTGGCCCGGTCCGGCGAGCTGCCCGTCGGCTACAGACTTCCGACCGTACGCGGCTTCGCCGAGGAGCTGGGCCTCGCCGCGAACACCGTCGCCAAGGCGTACCGGGCGTTGGAGTCGGACGGGGTGATCGAGACCCGCGGGCGCAACGGTACGTTCATCGCCGCCGCGGGCGATACGGCGGAACGCAAGGCGGCTGCTGCGGCGCGGGAGTACGCGGAGCAGGCGAGGCGGCTCGGGCTGTCCCGCGCCCGGGCGGCGTCGCTGGTGGAGGATGCGGTGCGGGTGGCCTACGAGGGGTGACAGGGCGGACCGGGGCCGTCCGGTAGCCGTTAGGTCATCGAGTGCCGGACGGGCCTGAAGATGTCATCGGATGCCGGACGGGCTCAGAGGCTGTCCCCAACTGCCGGACGGGCCTGATCTCAAGCCTGCCCGGCGATCGGGTACTACACCTCAGAGGTACAGTCCCGCGTCCGCTCCCGCGTCCTGCTTCGGTACCGACGCCGGCCCGGTGCCGCGCCGCAGTGCGTACAGCTCGGCCAGCGTCGCGCCCTCCCGGCCGAGCCCCTCCTCCGTACCCAGCCAGGCCACCGCCTCCCGGCGGCTCAACGGACCGATCTCGATGCGGGCGAGGCAGCGGCCGGGCCTGACCACCGCCGGGTGGAGCCGTTCCAGGTCCTCATTGGTCGTCACCCCCACCAGCACGTTGCGTCCCTGGCCCAGCAGCCCGTCGGTGAGGTTCAGCAGCCGGGACAGCGCCTGGCCCGCCGTGTGCTTGGCCTCGCCGCGGATCAGTTCGTCGCAGTCCTCCAGGAGCAGCAGCCGCCACCGGCCCTTCGTCGTGCCGTCGTCCTCGCCGATCGCGATGTCCATGAGATAGCCGACGTCGTTGAAGAGCCGCTCCGGATCGAGTACACAGTCGACCTGGCACCAGTCCCGCCAGGACCGCGCAAGCGTGCGCAGCGCCGACGTCTTGCCGGTGCCGGGCGGGCCGTGCAGCAGGAGCAGCCGGCCCGCGATGTCGTCCGGGGTCACCTTCATCAGCCGGTCCATGGCATCGGCCACCGGTGCCGTGTAGTTGTCGCGCACCTCGTCCCATGTGCCGGCGGCGATCTGCCGGGTGGTGCGGTGCGGGCCGCGGCGCGGGGAGACGTACCAGAAGCCCATGGTCACGTTCTCGGGCTGCGGTTCCGGTTCGTCCTGGGCGCCGTCCGTCGCCTGTTCGAGGATCTGCTGCGCCAGCTCGGGGGTGGTCGCGGTGACGGTGACGTCGGCGCCGCGGTTCCACCGCGAGATGAGGAGTGTCCAGCCGTCGCCCTCGGCGAGTGTGGCGCTGCGGTCGTCGTCGCGGGCGGCGCGCAGCACCTTGGCGGCGGGCGGCAGCAGCGTCGCCCCGGACTTCACCCGGTCGAGGGAGGAACTGTGCGAGTACGGCTGCTCGCCCGTCGCGAAGCGGCCGAGGAACAGCGCGTCGACGACGTCGGCAGGGGAGTCGCTGTCGTCGACGGTGAGCCGGATCGGCAGAGCGGCCTCAGGGTTGGCAGACATGGCGCCCATGATCCGGCACGGCGGCACCCGGCGCACCCAGGTTTCGCCACCTCCCGTCAACCGGCCCGCACATGGGCCGTTCACTCCGCGGAAGCGGTTTTGTCCACCGGTGCGCAGGATGCCGGATTCCGGTGTGACGGGACCTCAGGAGGGCGTCAGAAAGCGCTCATCCGATCGACTTGGCATGGACACTTCCGGACCGGCGGACCTGCTGCTACCACTGAGTAGGCAGAGATCCTGCCGGTTCGGTCCAAGGGAGGTTCCATGAAAATGTCCAGACTCGTGGCGTTCTCGTCCTCGCTCCTGCTAGGTGCCGTACTCGCCCTGACCGGGGCAGCCACCGCGAACGCCGCATCGTCCGTCCAGGCCGTCGACTACGTCGCCCTCGGCGACTCGTACTCCTCGGGGGTCGGGTCCGGCAGCTACGACAGTGCCAGTGGTGACTGCAAGCGCAGCACCAAGGCCTACCCCGCCCTCTGGGCGAACGCCAACTCGCCCTCGTCGTTCGCCTTCACCGCCTGCTCGGGTGCCCGTACCGACGATGTGACGGCTGGACAGCTCTCCCCGCTCAACTCCTCGACCGACCTCGTCTCGATCTCCATCGGCGGCAACGACGCAGGCTTCGCCGATGTCATGACCACCTGTGTACTCCAGTCGGAGTCCACCTGCCTCAGCCGGATCGCCACAGCCCGCAGCTACGTGGACACCACCCTGCCCGGCAAGCTCAACTCGGTGTACACGGCGATCAGGTCCAAGGCGCCGGCCGCCCGTGTCGTCGTCCTCGGCTACCCCCGCTTCTACAAGCTCGGCGGCAGCTGCATCGCCGGTCTGAGCGAGACCGAGCGCTCCGCCATCAACAGCGCGTCCGACTACCTCAACGCGGCAACCGCCAAGCGTGCTGCCGACCACGGCTTCACCTTCAGCGATGTCGCCGGGAGGTTCACCGGGCACGAGATCTGCTCGGGAAGCGCATGGCTGCACAGCGTCAACTGGCTCAACATCGGTGAGTCGTACCACCCCACCGCCGCCGGACAGTCGGGCGGATACCTGCCCGCCTTCAGCTCCGCCGCCTGACCGGGCGGACCGCCCGGGTCAGTCCTCCGCCGGGTAGGAGGCCCCGTTCGACGGGGTCTCCGTCCGGCAGGTCACCGAGAACTCCACCCCGTTCGAGGTGACCACGACCGGACTCCTGACCTCCAGCGTGATCGTTCCGTGGTACGTGGTGTCCTGCTGGTACGTCAGTTCCGTGTGCGACACCTTCTTCGCGCGCCCGTCGCCGGAACCGAAGGGCAACGACTGCCAGCCCGGATCGGAACTCGTACCGTCCTTCAGCACCCACCGGTACTCGACCTCCGCCGGCGTGCGCCCCACCGTGACGGTCGCCTCGACCGCAGGCGCCGATGCGTGCGGGGGAGGACAGCTGCCCTCGTAACTGCCGCGCACCGAGGTGAGATAAACCGTCACGGTCTGCGGCGGCGGCTTGCTCGTACTGCTGTGGCTGCTTCCGCCGCTCACGGCCTTGCCCGTGGTGTCGCCGTCGCCGGTGGAGCTGCTGCCGCCCTGCGCTCCGGCGGACCCGGGCGCCTCCTGCGCGGCGGGTGTGGTGTGCGGAGCGCTGCTGGTCGCACCCGGGCCGCTGCCCGTGGCACCTCCCGTGTCGCCGTCGTCACCGCGGTCCGCGAGCGTCCAGATGATCCCGCCGACCGCCAGCAGCAGCACCGCCACGCCCACGGCGAGCAGCGCGACCGCCCGGCGCGGCGGCCCGGCGGGGGCGACTTCGGCCGTCGTGGACGGATCCGACGAGGGCGGCGCGGGTACGGGACGGGGTGCCCGGGGTGTGATGGTGCCGGCCGTCGTCGTCGGACCGTACGGATCCGGCGTACCCGCCCCGGTGGCGCGCGGCGCACCGCCCGCCGCGATGATGCGGAGCTGGTGCTCGGCCTGTTCGGCGGAGAGCCGCTCAGCAGGATCCTTGCGCAACAGCCCCTCGACGACCGGGCCGAGCGGGCCGGCCCGCCGGGGCGGCGGCAGCTCTTCGTCGACCACAGCCCGGAGGGTGTTCAGCGGTGTGTTCTGACGGAACGGCGAATTGCCCTCGGTCGCGGCGTACAGAAGCACTCCGAGCGACCACAGATCCGATTCGGGCCCCGGCGTGCGCCCCAGCGCGCGCTCCGGTGCGAGGAACTCGGGCGAGCCGATCAGCTCGCCCGTCATGGTGAGTGCGGACGTCCCCTCGACCAGGGCGATCCCGAAGTCCGTCAGTACCACCCGCCCGTCGTTGGCGAGGAGCACATTGCCGGGCTTCACATCACGGTGCAGCACCCCGGAGGCATGGGCGCTGCGCAGCGCGGCCAGCACCTCCGCGCCGATGCGCGCGGCCCGCTGAGGGGTCATCGGCCCCTCGGCGTCCAGCACTTCGGAGAGCGCGAGCCCTCGGATCAGCTCCATCACGATCCACGGGCGGGAGTCCTCGGTCGCCACGTCGTAGACGGTCACCACATTGCGGTGCGAGACCCGGGCCGCCGCCCACGCCTCCCGCTCCAGGCGCGCGTACAGCCGTTGTACGTCGGAGGAGGCGAGCCCCGACGGGGCGCGGACCTCCTTCACGGCGACCTCGCGCCCCAGCACCTCGTCGCGCGCCCGCCACACGACCCCCATCCCGCCCTGGCCCAGGGGCCCCAGCAGGCGGTATCGGCCCGCGATCAGTCGGTCGTCGCCCGGCACTTCGCTCACGGTGATCCCCCATCCGCAGGAGTGGCGGCAGCACGGCGGAAACCTCTCCACGCTAGCTCAGACCGGCCCGTTCCAGACCCCCTTGCGCAATAATCCGCCGCTGCGGGCAACCGCTCCCGATCTGTCCAACTCGCCCTGGAATCGAGCGAATTATGAGCCCGATCGTCAACCTCCGTATGTGTGTGCTCAATCCGACGACCGGGATACACGAGTGTCATAGTGGGGGGATAGGGTTAACCTGCCCGGGCCGGGTGCCCTCGTACGGGTGGGGAGTGACATGGAACAGATAGCGATGCGCAGCAGGCCGCGTGTGCCTGCCATCACATGTGGGAGCAGTGCGACCAGTTCGCGCCTCGACCGCCATCTCGCAGTGCTCGGCGGTCCCGCCGTCCCGCAGCGCGAGACCGCGGAAGCGACGCTGCTGATGCTCGAGCTCACCTCGCGCGACGCCGCGCACACCCGCCGGAGCAAGAGCGCGCGTGTCTCGCTCTTCGCGCCGCTGCGGCGACTGCGACGCTCGCTCTTCGGTGGCCGCCACTGACCCGACGGACCGTCACCACCGTTCCGGCCCCTGACTGATCCGGCCCGCCGCTCGGGCCGCTCAGGCGATCACACCGTCCCGGCACAGCGCTGCTCTCCTGCTCGTCCGTCATCCCCGCGGCCCGCAGCAGCGCTTCGGTGTGCTCGCCGAGCGCCGGTTCGGTCCCCGTGCCCGGCTCGCCCATGATGCCGCCCCGCCCCGGCACCGTGATCGGTGGCAGCACGGTCCGCGGCGCACGCCCGGATCGCCTGCCAACTCCAGTCATCGCGGCGCCTGTTCGCCGAGTCGATGCCACGCCCGTGGTGCGTCGTGCGGGCCGACGGCGGGTGCGTGGGATCCCGTGTACGTAACAACTTTTTCATCACGAGATGTTGACGTCGAAAACTTCCAGGGCCAGGGTGCTGATCGTTTGGCACGTACACGGCACCTCACCCCCGGAGGCGTACATGTGTGACCTGCACGATCAGCACGAGCACGCGCACGAAGCGGCCTTGGCGGCAGGACCGGTCCTCAGCCGGAGACGGATCATGCAGATGCTCGGCGCGGCAGGGGTGACCACCGCAGTGATGGCGGCCGACGCCGACCCGGCGATGGCCGCGGCCTCCGAGGCGGCCGACACCGCGACGGACGACGGTTACGAGGCTCCGAAGGGACTGGCGCAGGACAGCCCGGCCAAGCAGGCGGCGATGGGCTGGATCGACGGCAACAGCGGTCGGATCACCGGGCTCAACGCAGAGATATGGGACCACGCCGAGCTCAGCCTGCGCGAGTGGAACTCCTCATTGGCCGAGGCCGGGTTCCTGGAGAAGGCGGGCTTCGACGTCGAGTTCGGCACCGCGGGCTTCCCGACCGCGTTCACCGCCACGTTCCGCCACGGCAGCGGCGGCCCGGTCCTCGGCTTCAGCGGGGAGTACGACGCGCTGCCCGGCCTCTCGCAGAACAAGGGCGTCGGCCACCACGACCCGCGCGAGTACATCCACGACCCGTTCGCGCCCGGTTACGGCCCCGGACACGGCTGCGGGCACAGTGCGCTGGGAACGGCCGCGGCGGCCGCCGCGGCAGCCGTCGCCCAGACCGCGAAGAAGCACCGGCTCCCGGTCACCGTGAAGTTCTTCGGCTCGACGGCCGAGGAGGCGCTGATCGGCAAGACGTACGCAGTCAGCAAGGGCGTGTACGACGGCCTCGACGCCTTCCTGGACTGGCATCCGTCCACGGCCAACGCCACCGGCTGGGGCACCACCACCGCGATGACGGCGGTGACGTTCACCTTCCTCGGGGTCGCCGGACACGGCGGCACCCCGCTCGGCAACAAGAGCGCGCTGGACGCCGCCGTGATGATGGCGACGATGTCGGAGTTCCTGCGCGAGGAGAACCTCGCCCCGTCGGGCCGGCTCCACTGGGTGATCAACAACGGTGGTGACATCCCCAATGTCACCCCGGAGATCGCCGAGATCTCGTACTACGTGCGCGAAGGCAGCCCGGCCCGCGTCCAGGTGCTGCTCGACAAGGTGATCGCGGTCTCCGAAGCGGCGGCGAAGGCCAGCCAGACCACGGTCGGACACCGGATCACCTCGGCCTGCTGGAACCAGCTGCCGTCGAAGTCCTTCGCCGAACTGCTGCACGAGAACATGACGCAGATCGGTCCGCCCGCGTTCACCGACGAGGCGCACGCGCTGGCGAAGGAACTCCAGGAGTCTCTCGGACTGCCGGCCGCCGGCATGCACGACAAGGTCGGCGCGCTGACCCCGCCCAACCCGGTCTTCATGGGCGGCGGTTCGACGGATGTCGCGGACATCAGCTGGAATGTGCCGACCGTTTCGATGGGCGCGGCCCTGGCCCCGATCGGCACCAAGATGCACACCTGGTCCACGGCCGCGTGCGCGGCCGCCGCTCCCGGTCAGGCGGCGGTGCTCGCGGCGGCGAAGTATCTGGCGGCGACCGCGGTCGATCTCATCACGCAGCCGGAGCGGCTGAAGGCGATCAAGGCCGAGTTCGCGGAACGCACCAAGGGGCTGGAGTGGAAGACGGCGCTGCCGGAAGGCTATGAGCCGCCGATGTACGAGCCGCCGTCCTGGTTCCTGAAGAAGACCGGACAGAAGTGGCCGCCGAACAACATCACCTGGCCGCCGAAGCGGGTCGTGTCGCACGAGAAGTTCTCCTCGCTGGGACCGGAGCTGTCACCGCAGAAGTAGCGGGCGGGTGCCGGGGCGTGTGCGCGGCATGCCCCGGCGCCACGGCACCGGGTGACGCCTGCCCGGCGGCGGGAACAGCGCTCGGGGCCGCCGGAGTCGGCCCGGGTCACTCGCCGCCGCGTGCGTGGCGTCGTACGGCCAGTGGGACGAAGACCGCGAGCAGCACCGCCGACCAGGCGATTGTGCCCGCCACCGGGTGGGTGACCGGCCAGGCGGCGTCGGGGGGCGGTGATGCGTTGCCGAACAGGTCGCGGGTGGCGGCGGCCATGGCGCTGATCGGGTTCCACTCCGCGACCGTCCGCAGCCAGCCCGGCAGGTTGTCGGTCGGGATGTACGCGTTGGACAGCAGCGGCAGGACGAAGGTGGCACTGCCGAGTTGGCCGGCCGCCTCCTCGTTGCGGATCAGCAGGCCCAGCCAGCAGCCCATCCACGACGTGGCGAACCGGAGAAGCAGCAGCAGCCCGAAGGCGCCCAGAGCGGCGAGCGGGCCGCCCTCGATCCGCCAGCCGACCGCGAGTCCGACCAGGATCAGCGGGACCATGCCGATGGCCGTGGTCAGCAGATCGGCGGCGGTCTGGCCGAGGGGTACGGCGGGCCGGCTCATCGGCAGTGTGCGGAACCGGTCCATCACCCCGCGGTGGCAGTCCTGCGCGGACTGGAACATCCCGGTCATGATGCCGTTGGCCGCCGTCGACGCGAGCAGACCCGGCACCAGGAACGCGCGGTACTCCTGGCCGGGCATGGCCAGGGCGCTGCCGAACACGTAGCCGAAGAACAGCAGCATCGTGATCGGCATGGTCTGGGTCAGGATCACCACGCCCGGGGCTGCTTTGATCCGCTGCAGATGGCGGCCCAGCACGGCCAGGCTGTCGGCGATCGGGGTGCTCGTCGCGGGTCCGGTGTGCTGCTCATGGGCCAGTACGGTGCTGCTCATGCTGCCGTCTCCTTCAGAGGCGGGGAGGTGCGGCCGTCGCCGCGGCCGGTCAGGCGGAGGAAGACCTCGTCGAGCGTCGGCGGGCGCAGGCTCGCATCGATCACCGGTACGCCGGCCGCGTCGAGTTCGCGGACGATTCTGGGGAGGGTGAGAGTGGCGTCGGTAGTGACGGCGCCCACGGTGCGGCGCTCGTGGTCGAGTACCGGTTCGGCGCCGGTGAGCTGGTCGAGGACGGCCGCTGCCGGGACCAGTGCCGACGCCTGAGGGACGACCACCTCGGCGTACGAACCGATGAGGGCCTTCAGCTCGGCGGGGGTGCCGCGGTGGGCGGTCCGGCCCCGGTCGATCAGCACGATGTCGTCGGCCAGCTGATCGGCCTCCTCCAGATACTGCGTGGTGAGCAGGACGGTCGTGCCCCGGCCGGCCAGTTCGCGTACCGCCGCCCAGATCTGGTTGCGGCTGTGCGGGTCGAGTCCGGTGGTCGGCTCGTCCAGGAAGAGCACCCTCGGCCGGGTCAGCAGGCTGGCGGCGAGGTCGAGGCGGCGGTGCATGCCGCCCGAGTAGGTGCGGGCCGGGCGGTCGGCGGCGTCGGTCAGCTCGAAGCGTTCGAGGAGCTCGTCGGCGCGGATGCGTGCTGCCTCGCCGCGGAACCGCAGGAGCTTGGCGAAGAGCCGCAGGTTCTGTCGGCCGGTGAGCTCGCCGTCGACCGAGGCGTTCTGCCCGGTGACGCCGATCGCCGCGCGTACCGAGGCCGCCTCGCGCACCACGTCGTGCCCGGCGACCCTGGCGCTGCCGCTGTCCGGGGCGGTCAATGTGGTGAGCACCCGGACGGCGGTGGTCTTGCCCGCGCCGTTCGGCCCCAACACTCCGCAGACGGCGCCCTCGGTGACGGCGAGATCGAGGCCGCGCAGTGCATGGACATCGCCGTAGTGCTTCTCCAGACCTTCACTAAGTACAGCGTACGTAGTTGTCATGTGGCCCACCGTAGCGCACTACGTACGGTGTACGTAACTAGGATGGTGAACGAGGTGATGATCGATGGTGGGGCGACCCGCTGTACCGGAAGTGATCTGGGCGCGCCCCGAGCGTGCGGGCCGCGGCCCCAGGCCCGCGTTCAGCCGCGCCGACATCGCGGCAGCCGCCGTCCGTATCGCCGATGCGGAGGGCTTCGACGCGGTGTCCATGCGGAAGGTCGCGGCGGAGCTCGGCTGCGGCACGATGTCGCTCTACAACTACGTACCCCGCAAGGAGGACCTGTACGAGCTGATGCTCGACGCGGTCAGCGGCGGGTACGAGTTCCCGGAGCCGTCCGGCGACTGGCGCGCCGATCTCATCGCGCTGGCCCATCAGGCCCGCGAGATGATGCACCGCCACACCTGGGTGCCGCGGCTCATGTCACCCGTGTACGGCTTCAGCCCGAACGCGCTGCGGTATCTGGAGTACACGCTCAGCTGCCTGGACGGCGTGGACGCACGGTTCGGCGAGAAGATGGAACTCATCGCCATGATCAACGGCGTGGTGACCACCTACGTGGCCAACGAGATCGCCACGGCGGAACGCAGTCGGTCGCTGCCCTGGTCCGAGGAGCAGGAGCAGGCCGCACGCACCGGCTATCTGATCAGCCAGATCGCGACCGGGAGGTATCCGCGGATGGCGGCGGGATTCGCCGAGGACCCCGGGCCGATCGATCTGGACGGCGTCTTCGACCGGGCACTGCACCGGGTGCTGGACTCGTTCGACCGGTAGCGCGCATGCGCCCATGCCGTCACAGCAGCGCGAACTGCCCGTCCGGCCCCTCCTCCTGATGGTCGAGCACCGACGCGGGCCGGCGGGCCGTCGCCGCCACCGGCAGGACGCCGGCCGCCCGCAGATCACCGGCGGTGAGCTGCGGACCTTCGGTCAACGCCTGCTGCCGGGGCCGGAGTTCGGTGAGCAGTGCCAGCACGGTGATCAGTTCCAGCAGCTCCGAGGTCCACTCCTGGGGCCAGCCCCGGGGCCGTATCGCTTCCAGCCCGTCCGCCTCGTCCGACGAGGCCCGCCGCCCGAACCACAGCTCCAGCATCCGTACCCCGCCCACCCGGAACTCCCAGGCCCCCGCCGGTACCGGCGAAATGCGTCCCGTACCCAGCAGGAGCGCCTCGTCATCGGGGTCGTACTCCAGCGTGCCCGGCGCGGCCGGTACCGCCGCCCGCACATAGGGGCGCCGCCCGCCGGGCAGCCGGGGGCGCTCCCCGCCACGGGCACCGCGCAGCTGCAGCCGCGACAGTTCCCGGCCCAGTTCCACCCCGGCCCACCAGCGTGCGGTGTCGGCGGGCAGCGGTACGACACAGCCGGCGGGGGAGTGGCGGGCCGCCGTGACGATCCACGCCAGCACGGACTCCGCGGTGACCGCGTCCCCGTGCCGGGCGCGCAGCAGCCCGAGCAGACCGGGCGCCAGATTGGGTTCCAGTCCACCGGGCCGCCGGTAGAGCGGCCGGATCCGGCCGGGGCGGCCCGCCGGGGAGTGGCCGTCGGGCAGCAGTGCCGTCACGGACAGGGCGGGACCGGCGTCCTGCGGTACGTACCCGTGCTCGACGGCGAAAAGTTGGTGGCCGTCGGCGACCCGCCACAGCTCCGGGCGGGCGGCGTCGATCAGCCGGTGGTCGGGGATCAGCCACTGCTCGTCGTACGGGCCGTGCAGGATCCGTACCGGCTCGGGGCAGGGGCCGGACTCCCGGGCGAACCGGGCGGTGGAGCCGGACTGTCCGGGCAGCGCCGCGACCGGAGTCTGTTGGCTACGGGAACGGGTGGGCCTGAAGAGCCGTTCGCGCTCAGCTCCCTCGGTGCGCACCAGCCGCGCCCAACGGGCCTTGAGGGAAGCGGTGTCCGGAGCCGTCACCCACTGGCGCCCGGTGCGCAGGGGTCGTACGGACCATGGCATGAGGTCGTCGAGCAACGGGATGTCGTCGTCCCCGCCGGCTCCGGCGCCCGCCCGTGCTGCCACCGTGTCGTCCTCCCCGTCGCCACGTCTGCCCGCCCCCGGCATCGTAACGGCGTGACGCGGGAGGGTGCCCGGTCAGTGCGCTTCCACCGTCACCGAGAAGGAGAACCGGTCGCCCCGGTACCGGATCTGTGCCACATCCACCACCCGGCCGCTCTCGTCGTACGTCACCCCCGTGTAGAAGAGGATCGGGCTGAGCAGCGGGACCTGCAGGAGCTCGGCGGTGGCCGGGTCGGCGAGCCGGGCCTCGACCGTGTCCGTGATCCGCGCGATCCGGACGCCGACGCGGTCGCGCAGCACCTTGGTCATCGGCCAGCGTTCCAGATCGGCGGGATCGAGCCGGGCGGCGACCTCGGGATGCACGGCGTTCTCCGCCCAGTTGGTGGGCTCACCGTTGTCGCCGTCGCAGCGCAGCCGTCGGTAGCCGACCACCTCCGTGCACTCCGGGAAGTACTCCACGAGATCGCCCGTCAGTGCCAGCGGACCGTGGCCGAGAACCGTGGTCCGTTCGCCCGACTGCTGGGCGACGATCGCATCGATCGAACCGAGCAGCCGCACCGGTGACACCCGCCGGGCGCGCGGCTCGATGAAGGTGCCGCGCCGCCGGTGTCTGCTGATCATCCCCTCCGTCTCCAGCTCCTTGAGCGCCTGCCGCATCGTGAGGACGCTGACGCCGTAGTGCGCGGCAAGCTGTTCCTCGGTCGGCAGCCGCAGCGAGGCGTCCTGGGCTCGGCCGAGTATGGAGGCGCGCAGGGACTGCGAGACCTGGTACCACAGCGGCAGTTTGCGGTTCAGCACCAGCGAGTCGGGGGCGAAGGCCGTCACCTGGGGCGTCTGGGGAAGTTGAGGCACCTGGGTCACCTGGACTCTCCGTACTGCGACACTGCGGTCGCGACGAGCGGGGGCTGGAAGGGGCGGGCTTCGCCCAGGGTCTTTCGTTTGGATCAGGCTGGATCAGGGAGCGGGGTCCGGTGCGTGCAGCTGCAAGGCGGAGGAGGGAGCCCACGCGGAGCGAATGGGGTCTCCCCCGCTCGAGCGAAGCCGAGAGCTCGGGGAAGACTGACGACAACGCGGCAGATGTGCGTGCCGGGCCCCGCGAGCCCAGCATGATCCAAACGAGAGGCCCTAGGGCCGGAAGTTGCGTTCGAGACCCTGCCACACGTCGTCGTACCCGCGCTGCAGATGGTCGGCGGTTGCCGCCTGTCCGGTCGCCGTGACCGGCCAGCGGGTCTCGAACATGAAGGCAAGACCGTCGTCGATCTTCTGCGGTTTCAGCTCCGCGGCGCTCGCCCGGTCGAAGGTCTCCCGGTCCGGGCCGTGCGCCGACATCATGTTGTGGAGCGAGCCGCCGCCCGGCACGAAGCCGCCCTTGCCGGCCGTCTTCGCGTCGTACGCGCCCTCGATCAGCCCCATGTACTCGCTCATCACATTGCGGTGGAAGTACGGCGGCCGGAACGTGTCCTCGCCGACCAGCCAGCGCGGCGCGAAGACGACGAAGTCCACACCGGCCAGACCGGGGGTGTCGGACGGCGAGGTCAGCACAGTGAAGATCGACGGGTCGGGGTGGTCGTAGCTGATGGAGCCGATGACATTGAAGCGGTGCAGGTCGTAGACGTACGGGGTGTGGTTGCCGTGCCAGGCGACCACGTCGAGCGGCGAGTGGTCGTACGTCGCGGACCAGAGGTTGCCGCAGAACTTGTTGATCACCTGGACCGGGCGGTCCTCGTCCTCGTACGCGGCGACGGGGGCGAGGAAGTCACGGGCGTTGGCAAGGCCGTTGGCCCCGATCGGCCCGAGGTCGGGGAGAGTGAACGGCTGACCGTAGTTCTCGCAGACGTAGCCGCGGGCGGAGTCGTCGAGGAGTTCCACGCGGAAGCGGACTCCGCGGGGGATCAGCGCGATGTGGCCGGGGTCGGCGCGCAGCAGGCCCAGTTCGGTACGGAGCAGCAGGCCGCCGCGCTCCGGGACGATCAGCAGTTCGCCGTCCGAGTCGCTGAACACCCGGTCGGTCATGGCCGTGTTGGCGTGGTACAGGTGCACCGCCATGCCCGTGCGCTGGGTGACGTCGCCGTTGCCGCCGAGGGTCCACAGGCCTGCCAGGAAGTCCGTATCGGGAGCGGGCTCGGGGAGCGGGTTCCAGCGCAGCCGGTTCGGATCGGGGACGGACTCGGCGAAGGGGGCGGTGCGCACCGCGCCGTTGTCGATCCGGACGAACGGCGGGTGGGCGGCCGACGGGCGGATCCGGTAGAGCCATGAACGGCGGTTGTGGGCGCGCGGTTCGGTGAAGGCCGAGCCGCTCAGCTGCTCGGCGTAGAGCCCGAGGGGCGCTCGCTGCGGCGAGTTACGGCCGTGCGGCAGCGCCCCCGGGACCGCCTCGGAGCTGTGCTCGTTGCCGAAACCGGGGGAGTGCGCAAGCGCTTCCGCCGTCTTCCTCGCCTGCTCGATGCCGCTGGTGCTGCCCATGCCGCGCTCCCGGTGCCGAAGAAATCCTATGGGTCACCGTAGGAATCAGATCGGGGCACGTCAACGGGGCGGGGCGGTGGCGCGCCGCGGATCCGGGGCGGGGCCGTGCCGGAAATCTTTTGGTCCGTCGTGCACAAGGGGGTTTCAAAAGATGAACAATGCTCTACTCTCCCGCACATGTCGTGGACACGAAGACTTCTGGTGGTCCTGGTGGCGCTGGCTGCCGCACTCCTCGCGGCCTCGGCCGCCCAGGCACACGAGGAACGGCCGGTCCCCCTGCCGGACGGTTCCGGCAGCGTCCCGGTCCACCGCGCCGGCGAACCCGATCTGCTGGTCTGCAAGAGCGACCGGGTCGACTTCGAACGCCGGATATCCGGCTTTCCGGCGAAGCTCCGGGCGCGCAACCTCGAACTCTTCGACCGGTGCCGGAAATCCGGCTACCGCCATCTGCAACAGGCCGTCGACAAGGTCGGCAGACCCGGCATGAACATCGCGATCCTGCCCGGCCTGTACGAGGAGGAGCCCTCGCTGCCCAGGCCGACGGGGGAGTGCGCGAGGCTCAAGGCACCCGACTCGCAGCTCGGCTACCAGATCCTGTCGTACGCGCAGCAGAAGCAGTGTCCGCACAATCAGAACCTGGTGGCGATCCTCGGCAAGAAGCAGCTCCAGATCGAGGGGACCGGGGCGGCGCGCACCGACGTCGTCATCGACGCCAAGTACCAGAAGCTCAACGCGATCCGCGCGGACGGCTCCGACGGCATCTACTTCAAGAATTTCACCGCACAGCGCACCACGTTCAACTCGCTGTACGTGCTGGCACAGGACGGCTTCGTCATCGACGACGTCCTCACCCGGTGGAACGACGAGTACGGCTTCCTCACCTTCGCCAGTGACCACGGGCTGTACAAGAACTGCGAGTCGTACGGCAACGGCGACTCCGGCATCTATCCCGGCAGTGCGTCGGACATCAACGACGGCTACGGCTACGACGTGCCGCGCTACTCGATCGAGATCACCGGCTGCCGCAGCCACCACAACATGGTCGGATACTCCGGCACCGCGGGCGACTCCGTCCACGTCCACGACAACGAGTTCGACCACAACATGGGCGGCGCCTCGATGGACAGCGCCTTCCCGGGTCACCCGGGGCTCCCGCAGAACCACGCACGCTTCGAACGCAACCTGATCCACGACAACAACGCCGACTACTACCCGTACGTCGCCGACGGCACCTGCGCCAAACCGCCCGTGGAGCGCGGCTACGAGGAGGGTGTCGTCTGCCCGCAGATCTCCATGCCGCCGGGCACCGGCATCATCACCGCGGGCGGCAACTGGAACATCTACGAGAACAACTGGATCTACGGACAGCGGCGCGCCGCCTTTTTCCTGAGTGCCGTCCCCGCCTTCATTCGCGGCGAGAACGCCCTGGCGAAGCAGGTCGACACCTCGCACCACAACCGGTACGCGGACAACCACCTCGGCACGGACAAGGCGGGCCGCTCCCGGCCCAACCGCACCGATGTGTGGTGGGACGGCCAGGGGGACGGCAACTGCTGGCAGTCGGACACCGGGCCGTCCACACCGCGCTCGCTGCCCGAGTGCGGGGCGGCGCGCGGCGCGGTCTCCGGCCGCACCGATCGATTGGTGGGCGAACCGGTCAAACTCGCCCAATTGCTGGTCTGTGCCGACTACAACGTGCGGGCGCGGCGGCTGCCGACCGGCTGCGACTGGTACGGCGCACGCGGCGTCGAGCGCATCGAGGTACAGATCGCGCTGGGTGTCGCCCTGGTGCTCGTGCTGGTCGGCGGCGTGCTGTGGTGGCGCCGCCTGCGGCACAGCCGGCTCGCCACAGCGGCCACGCTGCTCGGCGCGATCGGCCTCGGGCTGGATGTGGCCGGTGCGACGACGGGCCTCGCGTCCTCCTATCTGCCTGCGGTGGCGCTGCTGCTGACCGGGGCGTGGTGGACCGGCATCGGGCTCGTACTGCGCGGCGAGCGGCCCGGACTGGGCTGGACCACGATGGTGCTGGGCGTCCTGACCCTGCTCGACGCCTTCGACAAGGCCGTCCTGATGATCCCGTGGATCCCGATCGGCCCGGCCTGGATGCGCGGCCTCCTCGGTGTCATCTGGGTGCTGTGGGCGGTGGTGGCCTCGGCTCGGCACGGTGAACGGGCGGTAGGGAAGAGGACGGACCCGGGGCCGGACGCAGACGCGGATGTCGATGCGGCGGACACACATGGCAGCGACGAGACGGGGGCCGATGCGGACGCGGGGTCCGGATCGGCGGATTCCGGGCCGGACACGCATTCCGAGGCCGACCGGAGCTCCGCACCGGATCGGGACCGATCATGAAGCGATCCCCCAGCCCCCTGCGGCTCAGCAGGCTCAACAGGCGCACGGCGCGCACGGCCTTCCGCCGGCTCACCGTCGCGCTCCTCACCGCAGGCGCCCTCGTGGTCGGTGCGAGTGCCTGTGGTGGGCGGGCAACCACCCACCACCGACCCGGCACCAGTCATGAACAGGCCGTCGGCAGCGTCGGCCGGCTCCTTGCTGCCGACGACGGATCCGGTCACCGGCTCCGGCAGGTCGACGCCGAGAGCGCCCCCGCGGTGACCGTCGCCGTCCGGCCGGACTCCGAGGACGGGTGGAACGTCCATCTCTCCGTACGGAACTTCAGGTTCACCCCGGACAGCGTCGGCGGCGCGGCGCTCCCCGGACGCGGCCACGCCCTGCTCCTCCTCGACGGGCGCCCACTGGCCCGGCTCTACGGTCCCTGGTACCACCTCCCCCGCTCGCTCGTCCGCGGTGCCGGCGGCGGCCGCACCGTCACGGCCCGGCTGTACGCCGACGATCACACCGCCTGGGCCGTGCACTCCACGACGATCCAGGCCACCACCCCGCTCACCACCACTCCTCCCGTCGGCACACCCGCCGAGCCCCGCCCCGACCGGACTCTGGAGATCGTCATCTCCCACGGCAAGGTCAGCCCCGCCCCCGGCCGCATCGAGATCAAGAAGGGGCAGCGGATCGAGCTGCGCGTCCGCACCGACCACGCCGACACCCTCCACGTCCACGGCTACGACAGGGAAGCGCGCCTGCGCGCCGGACGGACCACCACCCTCACCTTCACCGCCGATCGCACCGGACTGTTCGAGGTCGAGACCCATGAGTCCGCACTGCTGCTGACCCAGCTCGTCGTACGGTGAACGTCCTCGCTCACGGCATCGGCTCCCAGCACGATCTGCCGCTGTCCCCCTTCTATGCGTTCGCCGGTGCGTTCGCCGCCCTCTTCGTCTCGTTTCTCGCCCTCGGCCTGCTCTGGTCCGCCTCCCGATTCCGTGGGGACCGGGCGGGCCGCCCGATCCCGGCCGCCCTCCAGCGCCTCGCCGACGCCCACCCCACCCGCATGGTCGCGCGCGTCCTCGGCCTGGCCGCCGCCCTGTTCGTCCTCCTCCACCTCCTCCTCGGCCCGAACGGGCCGGAGCACAACCCGGCCGCGGGCACCGTCTATGTGCTCCTCTGGGTCGGGCTCGTCCCCGCCTCGCTCCTCCTCGGTCCCGTCTGGCGACTCCTCAACCCCCTGCGTACGCTCCACCTCCTCGTCTGCCGGGCACTCGGCCGCGACCCGGCCGCAGGCCGCCCCCTCCCCGTACATCTCGGCCTGTGGCCCGCCGCGGCCGGACTCCTCGCCTTCACCTGGCTCGAACTCGTCGCCCCGGACCCCGCGTCGTCCACCGCACTCCTTCTCTTCTTCGTGCTCCACGGCGTTGTCCACCTCGCGGGCGCCGCCCGCCACGGCGCCCGCTGGTTCGACCACGCCGACGCCTTCGAGGTCTACTCCGGTCTGCTCGCCCGGCTCTCCCCCCTCGGCCGCCGGCCCGCCGACCGGCGACTCGTCCTGCGCTCCCCGTTCAACGGACTCGATGCCGTCCCTCAGACCCCCGGTCTCGTCGCCACCGTCTGCGTCATGCTCGGCTCCACCGCCTACGACGGCTTCTCCGACGCCCCTTCCTGGATCACCACCGTCCAGACCTCACCCCTGGGTCGCACCACCGCGGCCACGCTCGGACTGCTCGCCGCCGTCGCCCTCGTCGCCACCCTGTATGCCCTCTGCGCCGGTGCCACCCGGCTGATCTCCGGCCGACTCAGCCACCCCCTCACCGCCTTCGCGCACTCGCTCGTCCCGATCGCCCTCGGCTATCTCGTCGCCCACTACTTCACACTCTTCGTAACCGAAGGTGCACGTACAGTCATGGTGGCACTCGGCACTGACAATCCGGTCCCGCCCGAACCACCCCTGACCCCCGGCGGCATCGCCACGCTCCAGGTCACCGCCATCGTCATCGGGCACGTCCTCGGCGTCGTCGCAGCCCACGACAGGTCCGTCCGCCTCTTCCCGCCCGCTCGCGCCGTCGCGGGGCAACTCCCCCTGCTGGCCCTGATGATCGCGTACACCATCGGCGGCCTGACCCTGCTCCTGGCCTGACCGCAGGTGCGCACCCGACCGTCCCGCAGAGGAGAGCCACGGCATCATGGAGCCCGTGCCCCATGCGAATACGAACCTCCGCCGCGCCCCCGTGCAGCAGCGCAGTGCCGAACGCCTCTCCCGGATACTCGACGCCTGCGCCGAACTCCTCGACGAGACCGGTTACGAGCAGCTCTCCACCCGGGCCGTCGCCGCACGCGCGGAAGTCCCGATCGGATCCGTCTACCGGTTCTTCTCCAACAAGCGCGCCCTCGCCGACGCCCTGGCCCGGCGCAACCTGGACAGTTACGCGGAGCGCATCACCGGCCGCCTGGCCGCCATCCCGGCCGCCGACTGGCGCAGCGCCATCGACGCCGTGCTCGACGAATACCTCGAGATGAAGCGCTCCGTCCCCGGCTTCGCGCTCGTCGACTTCGGCGCTCCGGCCCCCGTGGACGATCCGGCCTCCGACGCCAACCACCGCGTCGCGGACCGGCTGACCCACCTGCTCTCCGGCCATCTGGGGCGCACCCCTGACGAAGATCTGCTCCGGACGATCCTGGTCTGCGTCGAAGCCGCCGACGCGCTCCTCCAACTCGCCTTCCGCACGGAGCCGTCGGGCGATCAGGCCATCGTCGCCGAGACCCGCGTGCTGATCCAGGCGTACCTGGCCCGGGTCCTGGACTGAACCCGAGGCCGCACGGCACCTCACGGCAGCGCAACCCACCGCACGGCACCGCGCCGCACCCCGCTTCGCGGAGATCCGACGAGACCCCCTGCCCGGCAACATCGCCGCGACAACACCTCCCCACCATGCGTACCGGTCGGTATGCTCGGCCGTGCTTGCCCGCGTCTCCGCTGTTGCCGCCCCGGGGAGGGCCCATGCCGCACGACTCCAGCAGTTCCCGCGAGTCCCGCACCGCCCTGCGCATCTGCCCCCTGTGCGAAGCCACCTGCGGACTCACCCTCACCATCGAGGGGACACGGGTCACCGGTGCCCGCGGCGACCGGGACGATGTCTTCAGCCGGGGCTTCATCTGCCCCAAGGGCGCTTCCTTCGGCGGGCTCGACGCCGATCCCGACCGGCTCCGCACCCCCCTCGTCCGCAAGGACGGCGTGCTCCAGGAGGCCAGTTGGTCCGAGGCGTTCGACGCGATCGCGTCAGCCCTGCCCGCACTGACCGAGCAGCACGGGCAACAGTCCGTCGGTGTCGTCCTCGGCAACCCGAACGTGCACACCATGGCCGGCGCGCTCTATCCGCCCACCCTGCTCGCCACGCTCCGCACCCGGGCCTTCTTCACCGCGAGCACCCTCGACCAGATGCCCAAACACGTCTCCAGCGGACTGCTCTTCGGCGACCCGAACGCCATCCCGGTGCCGGACATCGACCGCACCGACCATCTGCTGCTCCTCGGCGCCAACCCGCTCGAATCCAACGGCAGTCTCTGCACGGCCCCCGACTTCCCCGGCAGGCTCAAGGCGCTGCGTCGTCGCGGCGGCACCCTCACCGTCGTCGACCCCCGCCGCACCCGGACCGCCCGCCTCGCCGACCGGCATGTCGCCATCCGCCCCGGCGCCGACGCACTCCTGCTCGCCGCGCTCACCCACGTACTCCTCGAGGAGAAGCTCACCGATCCCGGTACGCTCGCCGACCATCTCGAAGGACTCGACGAAGTAGCCGACGCCGTACGGGAGTTCACCCCAGAGGCGGTCGCCGAGGCGTGCGACGTGGACGCCTCGACCATCCGTACGATCGCCCGGGAGCTGGCCGCCGCCCCCACCGCCGCCGTCTACGGGCGCATCGGCAGCTGCACCGTGGCGCACGGCACCCTCGCCAGCTGGCTCGTCGACGTCCTCAACATCCTCACCGGCAACCTCGACCGCCCCGGTGGTGCCCTCTTCCCGCTCTCCGCCACCGCCCGCGCCCCCCGGCCCGCCGCCCCCGGCAAGGGCTTCGCCCTGGGACGCTGGGCGAGCCGGGTCTCCGGGCACCCCGAGGCCAAGGGCGAACTGCCCGTCGCCGCACTAGCCGAGGAGATCGAGACCCCCGGGGACGACCGGATCCGCGCCCTGATCGTCCTCGCCGCCAACCCCGTGCTCTCCGCACCCGACGGCGACCGCCTGGACCGGGCGCTGGCCGGGCTGGACTTCATGGTCAGTGTCGACCCGTACCTCAACGAGACCTCGCGCCACGCCCATGTGGTGCTGCCCCCGCCGCCGCCGTCGCAGAGCGCCCACTTCGACTTCGCGTTCAACGCACTCGCCGTACGCAACCAGGTCCGCTACACCCGACCCGCCGTCCCGCTCGACGACGGCCTCCTCGACGAGAGCGAGATCCTCGCCCGGCTCGTCCTCGCCGTCTCAGGGATGCGCGGAGCCGACCGGTCCGCCGTGGCCGCCGTGGACGCCATGATCATCGACCGGGTGCTGACCAAGGCCGTCGCCGATCCTCTCTCGCCCGTGCACGGCCGCACCCCCGCCGAACTGGCCGCCGCGCTCACCGGCCGCACCGGGCCGGAACGCCGCCTCGACCTGATGCTCCGCCTCGGCCCGTACGGCGAAGGCTTCGGCGCCGACCCCGACGGCCTCACCCTGGACCGGCTCCTCGCCCATCCGCACGGCATCGATCTCGGCCCGCTCCGGCCCCGCGTCCCGCAGGTCCTGACCACCCGCAGCGGACGCATCGAGCTCCTCCCCGCGGCGATCGCCGCCGACCTGCCGAGGCTCCGCAGCGCACTCGCCGACCGGCCGGGAGCCGACTCGCTCGTCCTCGTCGGCCGACGCCATCTGCGCTCCAACAACAGCTGGATGCACAACGTCGCCTCGCTCGGTGGCGGCTCGAATGTCTGCACCCTCCAGATGCACCCGGCCGACGCGGCCCGGCTCGGACTGGCGGACGGCACCCCCGCCACGATCACCGCGGCCGGCGGCGCACTGACCGCACCCGTGGAGATCACCGAGGGCATCCGGGCCGGAGTGGTGAGCCTCCCGCACGGATGGGGACACGACCGGCCCGGCACCCGGACGTCCGTCGCGTCCGTCGCCCCCGGAGTCAACGTCAACCAGCTCCTCGACGGCACCCTGCTCGACCCGCTGTCCGGCACCGCCGTCCTCAACGGCATCCCCGTCGCGGTGGCGCCCAGCACCTCACCTGGCCATTGACCTGGGGTTTTGCTCGTATTGCTCACATGTCAACGTCTTGTTAACGCACCAAGACGCGCCCTAACGTCATCCGGACCGCCGACTCCGGTGGGAGTTCAAGGGTGAACGATAGGTATCCCACATGCTGACAATCCTCGGCTTTGCCATGATTGCGACCTTCTTGGTCCTGATCATGATGAAGAAGATGTCGCCGATCGCGGCGCTGGTCCTGATCCCCGCACTGTTCTGTGTCGCCGTCGGGCAGGGCGCCAAGCTCGGTGACTACGTGATCGACGGCGTGGGCAACCTGGCCCCGACCGCCGCGATGCTGATGTTCGCCATCGTCTACTTCGGTGTGATGATCGATGTCGGCCTCTTCGACCCGATCGTCCGGGGCATCCTGCGCTTCTGCAAGGCCGACCCGATGCGGATCGTCGTCGGTACGGCGGTGCTCGCCGCGATCGTGTCGCTGGACGGCGACGGCTCCACCACCTTCATGATCACCGTCTCGGCGATGTATCCGCTCTACAAGCGCCTCAAGATGAGCCTCGTCGTGATGACCGGTGTCGCCGCGACGGCCAACGGTGTCATGAACACCCTGCCCTGGGGCGGCCCCACCGCCCGCGCCGCCACCGCGCTCAAGCTGGACGCGGGCGACATCTTCGTCCCGATGATCCCGGCGCTCGGCGTCGGACTGCTCGCGGTCATCGTTCTGGCGGTCGTCCTCGGCCGGCGCGAGCGCAAGCGGCTGGGCTTCCTCACCCTCGACGAGGCCGTGGTCCAGGAGCCCGAGACGGTCCTCGTCGGTGCGGGCGGCGGCAGCGACCGTACCCGCAAGACGTCCGGCGGAGCCGGTACGGGCACGGACGCCGAGCCCGAGGAGGCGGCCCACCCCGACGCGGACGACGACGAGGGCTTCAAGGGTCTCGACCCGAACCGGGCCACCCTGCGGCCCAAGCTCTACTGGTTCAACGCCGGGCTCACCGTCGCCCTCCTCACCGCGATGATCATGGAACTGATGCCGATCCCGGTGCTCTTCCTGCTCGGCGCGGCCCTCGCCCTCACCGTCAACTTCCCCCACATGCCCGACCAGCGGGCCCGCATCGCGGCCCACGCGGACAACGTCCTCAACGTGTCCGGCATGGTCTTCGCCGCCGCCGTGTTCACCGGCGTGCTCTCCGGCACCGGCATGGTCGAGCACATGGCGGACTGGCTCGTCGGCGCGATCCCGGACGGCATGGGCCCGCACATGGCGATCATCACCGGCATCCTGAGCGTCCCGCTCACCTACTTCATGTCCAACGACGGCTTCTACTTCGGCGTCGTCCCCGTGCTCGCCGAGGCCGGCGCCGCCCACGGTGTCTCCCCGCTGGAGATCGCCCGCGCCTCCCTGGTCGGCCAGCCGCTCCACATGTCGTCCCCGCTGGTCCCCGCCGTCTATGTCCTCGTCGGCATGGCGAAGGTCGAATTCGGCGACCACACCAGGTTTACCGTCAAATGGGCCGCGCTCACCTCACTGGTGGTGCTCTGCGCCGGCCTCCTCTTCGGCATCATCTGATCCATGGCCGACACGGAAGAGCCCGGCAGGAGCTGGCTGCTGCGCCTCGTCATCACCTTCGCCTTCGCGCAGGGGGCGGTGTCGATGGCGCGGCCCGCCGTCTCCTACCGGGCTCTCTCGCTCGGTGCGGACGAGCGCGCCATCGGTGTGATCACCGGGGTGTACGCACTCCTCCCGCTCTTCGCCGCCGTCCCGCTCGGCCGTCGGACGGACCACGGCCGGTGCGCACCCCTGCTGCCTCTCGGTGTCGTCCTGATCGCCGGCGGCTGCGCCCTCAGCGGTACGGCGGGCTCCCTCCCGGCGATGGCGGCGTGGAGCGGTGTGATGGGGCTCGGCCATCTCTGCTTCGTGATCGGCGCCCAGTCGATCGTCGCCCGTCAGTCCGCCCCCGCCGAACAGGACCGAAATTTCGGCCACTTCACCATCGGCGCCTCGCTCGGCCAGCTCATCGGGCCGATCGCCGCGGGGTACGTGATCTCCGAGCGGGACGGCGCCCTGGCCCGTACGAGCGCACTCGCCCTGGTCGTCTCGGCGGCCGTCGCCGCCGCGTCCTTCGTCTCGCTCTGGCGCATCGAACACCGCACGGCGCCGGACGCCCGCGCGGCTGCCCGGGCCGACAAGGTGCCCGTCGGCCGCATCCTGCGTACCCGCGGTGTTCCGGCCGGCATCTTCATCAGCCTCGCCGTGCTCTCCGCGACCGACATCCTCACCGCCTATCTGCCCGTCGTCGGCGAGCACCGCTCCATCGCCCCCGCCACCATCGGGCTGCTGCTCAGCCTGCGGGCCGCCGCCACCATCGCCTGCCGCCTGGTGATGACGCCGATGCTGCGTCTCCTGGGCCGTACGGCGCTGCTCACCACGACCTGTCTGCTGGCCGGCCTGCTCTGCGCGGGCATCGCCCTGCCGGTCCCCGTCTGGGCGCTGGCCGTAATGCTCGCCGTGCTCGGCTTCTGTCTCGGGGTCGGCCAGCCTCTGTCGATGACCACCGTCGTCCAGGCGGCCCCGGCGGAGGCCCGCTCCACCGCGCTCGCACTCCGGCTGACCGGCAACCGGCTCGGCCAGGTCGCGGCCCCCGCGTCCGCCGGCGTGATCGCCGGAGTGGCGGGCACCGCCGCGCCGTTCGTGATGCTGGGTGCGCTTCTGCTCGCCGGGGCGGGGCTGGGGATGCGCGGAGGGCGATCCCGGACCGCCGAGGCGACCCCGGCCGTTCCGGCACCCGCACCCGTTCCCAGGTCCGAACTGCCCGCCGTGAACCGGAATCGCACCTGACGTCTCCGGCTCACCCGTCCCAGTACTGCGCAACCTTTGCACGAGTCATTCCCAGCACCCCGGGTAGTGGGCTAACTTCAGCGCGTTGCAGCCGCTCCCCACCGCTCCACCTCACCATCCTCCCGGGCGGACCCACACATGACTCGCGCCATCTCCCTGCACAACGTCAGCAAGGCGTACGGACGGACCCAGCGTGCCGTCGACCGCTTCTCGCTCTCCATCGACCCGGGCGAGTTCGTAGTCCTGCTCGGACCCTCGGGATGCGGCAAGTCGACCGTGCTCCGCATGATCGCCGGCCTGGAGGAGATCACCGAGGGCGAGCTGCTGCTCGACGGCGAACCGGCCAACTACCTGGCGCCCCGCGAACGCGGCATGGCCATGGTGTTCCAGAACTTCGCGCTCTACCCGACCATGACCAACCGGGCGAACATCGGCTTCCCGCTGAAGCTGGAGAACCCTGGCCGGGACCACACCGCTCGCGTCGAGAACACGGCCAGGATGCTCGGCATCGAAAGCGTCCTCGACCGCTACCCGGGTCAGCTCTCCGGCGGTGAGCGCCAGCGCGTCGCCATGGGCCGGGCCATCTCGCGTCGGCCCTCCGTGTTCCTGATGGACGAGCCGCTCTCCAACCTCGACGCGAAGCTGCGCAACCATCTGCGGGCCGAAATATCGCAGCTGACCCGGGAGCTGGGCGTCACCACCGTCTATGTGACGCATGATCAGGCCGAGGCGATGTCTCTCGGCGACCGGGTCGCCGTGATGCGCGGCGGACGGCTCCAGCAGGTCAGCCCGCCGCGCGAGGTCTACGCCCTGCCGGAGAACGTCTTCGTCGCCGCGTTCATCGGCACCCCGCGCATCAACCTTCTCCAGGCCGTCGTCCACGCACCCCTCGAAGGGCGCATGTCGATCGACCTCGGCCGCCAGCGGCTGCCCCTGCCCGAACCGCTCAGCCCCGACCACCAGTTGCTCCGTATCCAGCAGGGCCGCCAGATCATTGTCGGACTGCGCTCGGAAGCGGCCAGGATCGCCGCGCCCAGCCAGGCCCGCCCCGGCGAGGTCGCGCTGAGCGGCATCGTCGAACACGTCGAGTACCAGGGGCACGAGGCACTGGTCCACCTCAACACGGGGTCGCAGCCCGCCGTGGTGCCCGACCTCGAATCGGCCCGTCCCGACAGGGCGGCCCAGCGCCGCCGCCGCGCCGCCGGCAGCGGAATCGGCGGTGCTTCCGGTGGTGGGGTGGGCGTACTGGAACGGCTGAGGGAGCGCGCCACCGGTCACATCAGCGGCCCCGTCGTCGCCCTCGACGAACCGGAACCCGACCGTGGGCAGCCCGCCACCCGCACCCCCGACCGCCCCGCGATCACGGCCGGCGACCTGGTCGTCCGTACCGGCCCCGACATGCGGCTGCGCACCGGTGGACAGGTCCCGCTCCTGGTCGACCTCGCGCATCTGTACGTCTTCGACCACTACGGCCGCCGGATCTGCCCCCTGCCGAAGGACATCCCCGGACTCGACGTCTAGGGCCTCTCATGTGGAACATGCCGGCAGAGTCCTGCCGTGCGACCGGAAGTGTGGCGGGCCGGACGGGACCGTGCGGGCACCCTCCAGGGGTGCCGGGCGGCGGTCGAGCTCGGTCGTTGACCTCAAGTCCGGTGGAGGTCGTACGGTCTTTCCATGAGCATGGAAGCCACCGCGTGGACGCAGCTCCACAACGTCATGAACGCGCAGCAGGACCGACGCCCCTTCGACCGGAACACCCTGCGGCGCATCGCCGCGTTCGCCCGCCCGCACCGGCGCCGGGTCGCCCTGTTCCTGGTACTGAGTGTGGCGACGGCGCTGCTCGCCGTCGCCACCCCCGTGCTCGCCGGCCGCGTCGTGAACGCGATCGTGACCGGCAAGGAGGCGGGCACCGTCACGCGGCTGGCCGTACTCATCGCCGTGATCGCCGTCGCGGAGGCCGGACTCGGGCTGGTCGGCCGCTGGCTCTCGGCCAACCTCGGTGAGGGGCTCATCCTCGATCTGCGGACCGCGGTCTTCGACCATGTGCAGCGCATGCCGATCGCGTTCTTCACCCGCACCCGCACCGGCGCGCTCGTCAGCCGCCTCAACAACGACGTCATCGGCGCCCAGCGCGCCTTCAGCAACACCCTGTCGGGCGTCGTCAGCAACGTCGTCACCCTCCTTCTCACCCTCGGCGTGATGCTCAGCATCTCCTGGCAGATCACCGCACTCGCGCTGGTCCTGCTGCCGGTGTTCGTGCTGCCCGCACGCCGGATGGGTACGCGGATGGCGAGACTCCAGCGGGAGGCCGCCGCCCACAACGCGGCGATGGGAACCCGGATGACCGAGCGCTTCTCGGCGCCCGGCGCCACCTTGATCAAACTCTTCGGCAGGCCCGCCGACGAATCCGCGGAATTCGCCGCCAGGGCGGGCCGAGTGCGTGACATCGGCGTCCGGACGGCCATGGCCCAGTCCGCGTTCATCACGGCGCTCACCCTCGTATCGGCGCTGGCGCTCGCCCTCGTCTACGGGCTCGGCGGGTACTACACACTGCGCGGCCAACTGGATGCCGGAGCGGTGGTCGCTCTCGCCCTGCTGCTGACCCGGCTGTACGCGCCGCTGACCGCCCTCGCCGGGGCGCGCGTCGAGGTGATGAGCGCGCTCGTCAGCTTCGAGCGGGTCTTCGAGGTCCTCGACCTCAAGCCGCTCATCGAGGAGAAGCCGGACGCACGGGCGGTCCCGGAGGGGCCGGTGTCCGTGGAATTCGACGACGTACGCTTCGGCTACCCGTCCGCCGACAAGGTCTCCCTCGCCTCGCTCGAAGACGTAGCCACCCTGGACACCCGCGGTGGCGCCGAAGTGCTGCGCGGCGTCTCCTTCCGCGCCGAACCCGGCCGGACCGTGGCACTCGTCGGATCGTCCGGCGCGGGCAAATCGACCATCGCGCAGCTGCTGCCCCGGCTGTACGACACGGACGAGGGTTCCGTACGCATCGGGGGCATCGACGTACGCGACCTGTCCGCCGACACCCTGCGCGACACGCTCGGCATGGTCACCCAGGACGGCCACCTCTTCCACGAGTCGGTCCGCGCCAACCTCCTGCTCGCCCGGCCCGACGCCACCGAGGAAGACCTCTGGGACGCTCTGCGCCGCTCACGCCTGGACGGCCTGGTCGCCTCACTCCCCGACGGGCTCGACACCGTCGTCGGCGAACGCGGATACCGGCTCTCCGGCGGCGAACGCCAGCGGCTGACCATCGCCCGGCTGCTGCTTGCCCGCCAGCGCGTCGTCATCCTCGACGAGGCCACCGCCCATCTGGACAACACCTCGGAAGCGGCCGTCCAGGAGGCACTGGCCGAAGCCCTCCAGGGACGCACCGCGGTGGTGATCGCCCACCGGCTCTCCACCGTACGGACGGCGGATCTCATCCTCGTCGTGGAGAACGGGCAGATCGTGGAGCGGGGCACCCACGAGGAACTCCTCGCGGCCGGCGGCCGGTACGAGGAGCTGTACCGCACCCAGTTCGAGCGTCCGGGCGCCGAGCCCGCGGAACTCGGCTGACCGGCGAAGCCGCCGGTGCCGCAGGTCAGCCGGGGAATCCCGGACGGGTGGCCCAGTCCGCCCCGGCGGCCTGCTCCACCGCGAACGCCCCGGCCGGATACGGGAGTTCAGCCGCGAGGGCGGCGGCGCGGCCGAACTCCTCGTGCGCTTCCTGTGCCCGGCCCAGCGCCGCGAGCGCCGCCGCGTGAACCGTACGCGCGTCGGTCAACGACAGCTGTTCGCCGACGTTTTCGGCGCGTACGGCCTCATCCACCGCCCGTCGCACCGCGCGCTCCGGGCGTCCTGACAGCAGCTCCGACCACGCCAGCAATGCGGCCGAATCGGGACCGCTGTCGTCGGCCGGCAGTGCAAGGGCCTCCCGCGGGCGTCCGGTGCGCACCAGGAGCTCGGCCTGCGCCGTCCGCACCTCGTACACCGCCTGCCGGTCGCCCTGCGCCTCGGCCACCTCCGCGGCGCGGGTCAGGAGCTCCGCGGCGCCCGGTTCATCCGTCCTCATCCGGAACCGGGCCAGTGCGGCCAGCGCGTACGGGGTGCACCATGCGGGCTGCCCGTCGGTCTCCCGTGCCGCGGCCTCCGCGTGCTCCCGCGCCTCCTCGAACTCCCGTAGGAGCAAGTGGAGTTCGGCGAGGTTGGCCCGCTCGAAGGCGACCGCGGTCGGGTCGCCGGTGTGCTCGGCGAGCCGCTGGGCCCGCCGGCCGAAGGAGACCGCCTCGGCGAGCCGGCCCGATCGCCTGGCATGCTCGCGCAGTACGGAGACGACGGTGGCCAGCAACTCCTGGTCGCCGTACGCCTCGGCATGCGGCAGCGCCAGATCGGCTGCCTCGCGGGCCTGCGCGAACCGGCCCGCGAGGCCGAGCGAGGTCGCCTGCATCCCCAGGGCGCGGGCCAGCAGCCCCCGGCGTTCGCTGCCAGGTATTGCGTCCGCGGCGTCCTGTGCGGTACGGGCCGCGGTGTGCGCCGACTCGTACCGGCCGGTCACGAACCGCAGGACCGCCGCCGCCAGATGGTGGGTCGCGGCGGCCAGCGGCAGGGTGGGCGGACCGGGTGGGTAGGTGCGCAGCAGCTTCTCGCCCTCGTCGGTACCGCGGTACTTCACCAGCACCTCGGTCAGCCGGGCGGCGGCCAGCACCTGACCGTCCTCGTCGCCGCGCCGGACCATGTCGTCCAGCGCCTCGCGCAGCACTGCCGCCGCCTCCTGGTAGCGGGCCATCCGGCGCAGCACGACAGCGCGGTCGATCCGGGCCTGCGCCGCGTCGGAGGCCAACGCGTCCAGCCGGGCGGTCAGTTCGGCGTAGTAGCGGTCCGCGGTGTCATTGGCGCACAGGGCTGCCGCACGTTCGGCCGCCTGGCGCAGATAGTGGGTGGCCCGGGGGTCATCGGCGCGGGCGAGATGTGAGGCCAGGGTGTCCACGGCGTCCGGCCTGCGCCGCAGCACCGCCTCCGCGTACGCCGAGTGCAGCTGCCGGCGACGGGCCGTGGACAGCCCGTCGTAGCAGGTCAGCCGGACCAGCGGATGCCGGAACGCGAGACCGGGCAGTGGCCGCCCGCCGACCACCACGGTCCGCTCAGCCACCACCGAAGCCGCGATCGCCGCGTCCACGGCATCCGTCGCTTCGGCGGACGACAGCGGCGGATGCAGCCCGTGCTCGGTCATGTCTAGCACCTCGGACAGCGCGGCGCCGCCGCCTGCGACGGAGACGGCCTCCACGACCCGTCGCGCCGCCGGCCCCAGCCGTGCCAGGCGCGCCGCCACCAGCTGTCGTACGCCCTCCGGCGCACTGAGCGCGGCGGGATTCGTGCCCTCGTGGACGGTCCGGGCCAGTTCCAGGGCGAAGAGGGGGTTGCCCAGCGACAGTTCCCAGACCCGGTCGAGCCCGGTCCTGGCGCCCGCGTCCGCCGCGATCGCCAGACACTCCGCACGGTCGAGCCGCCCCAGCTCCAGGGTGCGGGCCAGCCCTTGACGCATCAGACCGTCCAACGCGGTGCGCCTGGGGTCCGCCGCCGCGAACTCCTCGGCCCGGTACGTCACGGCGAACCGCCAGTCGGCGCCGGTGGCCACCGCCCGCCGGGCCAGATGGCTGAGCAGCTGGTACGTCCCCGAGTCGGCGGCGTGCAGATCGTCCAGCACGAGCAGCACCGGCGCGGTGGCCGCCAGGTCGCCCAGCAACCCGGCCGTCGCCCGGAACAGCCGGTCGCGCTGTTCCTCCGGGCTGCGTTCCGCGCCCGCGTCGATCTGGCCCAACGAGGGCAGCAGCGAGGCGAGTTCGGGGTACTCGCCACCGATTCCGGCCCGTTCGGCGGACGGCCTGTCGGCCATCCAGGCGTCCAGTGCCTCGACGAAGGCGCCGTACGGCGTGTGGCCCTCGGCGTCGTGGCCCGCGCCCCACAGCACGGTCGTCCCGGCCTCGGCCGCCCGCCGGGCCGCCTCCGCCGTCAGCCGGGTCTTGCCCACCCCGGCCTCGCCCTCGATGAGCCGTACCGGCGGACCGTCGTCGGACAGCAGCACATCGAGCTCGTCGGTGCGGCCGCGCAGCGGCGGACCGGGCGGGGTGCGTATCGCGGCCGGAAGCACGGGAGCGGAGACGGCGGGCAGCACCGCCGTGGCCGCGTCCAGGGCAAGCAGATGCAGCTGCTCGGTGGCGGGCCCCGGGCGCACGCCCAGCTCCGCGTCGAGCGCTTCGCGGCACAGGTGGTACTGGCGCACGGCCTGGCGGCGCAGGCCCTGGCGCAGATAGGCGTCGATCAGCACCCGGTGGGCGCGCTCCTCGGCGGGCGCGGCGGCCACGGCACGCAGCGCCACCTCGGTGGCCAGTTCGGTTTCGCCGTCCGCGAGGTGGGCTTCGGCGAGGGCGATTCGTACCCGGTCGCACAGTGCGGACAGCTGCTCGCGCCGGGCCTCGGCCCAGAGGGCGTAACGGTCCTCGGGCAGCAGCTCGCCGGTGAACGCGGCGAGTGCGGTGGCCAGCGACTCGGCCGAACCCTCGGCCAGGGCCTCTTCGGCCAGGGTCTCGGCCTGATCGGCGTCGATCACCACGGTCTGTGGATCGAGCCGCAGCAGGGTGCCCTCGCCGGTCAGATAGGACGACGAGGCGCGGGCGGCCAGCTCCGGCTCGATGGCGCGGCGGGCGGCGTGCAGGGCGACCCGCAGACTGCCGAGTGCGGCCTGCGCGTCGGAGTCCGGCCAGCAGATCTCCATGGCCTGCTCGCGGTGGAGGCTGTGTCCGGGGGAGACGGCGAGGAGTTTCACGAGGGCGCGGGCGCTGGGGCGGGGCCACTTGTCGGCGAGCGGGGGCCCGCCGTCGCGAGTCACCCGGAACCCACCGAAAAGGTGCAGCCGCAGGAGCGGGGGGCCGGCCTGTGTGCCGTGTCCTGTGTGCTCCGCGTTCATGAGGGCGCCACTGTAACGCGCCTCGTCGCGCAGACCGCGGGCCCCCCGGACCGGAGTCCGGGGGGCCCGCGGCAGGACGAGGCCCGTCAGGAGAGCGTGGACACCGTCATCTGGGAGAGGGCGGTGAACTGGTTCAGATATCGACCGCCGAGCAGCTCGGTCATGCGGTCGAAGCCGGTCTCGTCGAAGCCGAGGTTCACGACCTCGTCGACACCGTCACCGTCGAGGTCGCCGGAGAAGTACTCCCGGGCTCCGATGAAGGTGGTGCCGCCCACGGCGGCGGGGTAGTCGTCGCCCGTCGTCAGCACGGACGGATCCCACAGCGTGAGTCCGCCCTGGATGCCGCCCACGAGGAGGCGTCGTCCGCCGGGACCGGTGAGGAACCCGCCGGTCTCCGTCGACGGCAGCGTGTAGATCCGGTGGTCCTGGCCGTCGGCCGCGTAGGTGCGGAAGGACGCCGTCCCCGCGAGGACGAGCCCCTCGGGTCCGGTGAAGTAGCTGCCTACGTTCCAGGGGCCTCCGGCGATGCCGTGGTGGAGGACCTCACCGGTGCGGCTGTCGCGGATCTCGACCACCGCGCGCAGGCCGGAACCGTCCGGCGTGCCCTCCGCCGTCGTCGAGGTCGCGGCGAGCCAGGTGTAGACGACCGCGTGACCGCCGGCGTACGGGATCTCCGGTGAGGTGAAGACGCCGTGGTTCAGGACGGCTCCGTACAGTTTGCCGTCCACGCTCTCGGCCGGGGCCTTGGGGCTCGCCGTCCAGCGCACGGTGCCCGTCCTGGCGTCGAGCGCGGCGCCGTCGGCCGCGGGTGACTCCTTCTCGAAGGCGTCGGTGCTCGTGTACTGCGCGTACACCCGCCCCTCGCCCACCGCGAGGTCACCGAAGACGACGCTGCCGGCACTGTCGGGCGCCGCGTACGTCCACAGCTTCGAGCCGTCACCGCGGTAGGCCCGCAGCTTGTCGGTCGGCACGACGATGTCGGCTCGCTTGTCGCCGTTGAGGTCGGCGACCGTGACCGAGCGGACGAACTGCCCGTTCCCGTCGATGCGCTCGATGACCTTGCCGGTGCGCCCGTCGAGAACCGCGACGGCCGTGTCCGCGGCCACCACGAAGTCGTCGTGGCCGTCGCCGTTGACGTCGCCCTTCTCGATCCGGTGCACCTGCCCGGGAACCGTGGCCTTCCACAGCAGCTCGGGCTTGCCCGCGGTCAGGGACGGACCCGAGTAGGCCCAGACACCGTTGGACGTGCCGCCGACGACCAGGTCCTTCTTCTTGTCGCCGTCGATGTCGGCCGACCGCGCGGACGACAGGTCGCCCTGGAGCGGCAGGACGCTCTGCTGCTTGCCGTTGCCGAACCCGTAGGTCCGGACGTTCTGGTCCTGGTCGACGGTGCGCACGTGCTGGCCGTCGGCGTCGCGGTAGACCTGGTTGAACATCGGCGAGGCGCCGACGCCCTTGACCTGCCATCGCACGTCGCCGCTGCCGGAGAACACGGTGAGCGAGGCGTACTGCCCGCCCCCGGGGTTCTCGGCGGTGTCCATGCCGGTGTCGTCCTGGGCGGCCGTCACGAGGCTCCCGTCGACGACGTCGAGGCTCCAGGCGCTCGGCCCGTCGTGGCCGTTGTCGGCGGCGCGCTTGACGGTGGAGGACCATAGGACGCTGCCGGGGTCTGTGCCGTCCACGACCCGCACGGTGTTGGCGTTGAGCCACAGCGTCGGGCTGAGGGTGGACTCGCTGACCACGTACTCGGTCTTCCGGTCGCCCCGCAGGTCGCCCGTCGTCATGTCGATGGGCACCGCGTTGATCCGGGTGTCGAGCGTGGTGCGCCTGCCGTCGGCCAGAGCGTAGGAGTCGATCTCGTACTTCACGCCGTCGGTGGGGTCGGACTGCTCCAGTGCGACGAGCCGTCCGCGCGCGGTGTCCAGGTGCAGCTGGCGCGAGTAGAGGGCGGTGTCCGTCTGCCACTTGACGGAGCCGTCCCCGGTGTCGAGCACCAGGGTGTGGCCGCGGCCTGCGGCGGTCGTGGTCTTGCGCTGGTTGTACGACGCGGCGACAAGGCCGCCACCGAGGTCCTCCAGGGCTCCCCACGCCGTACCGGCGCGCACGCCGGTGTCGTACGTCCAGGTGTCGGAGGGGGTCAGCGCCCCGTCGGCGTACGAGAAGCGGATGCCGGACACGGTGGCGGTCGCGGCGGCGGGGGAGTTGAGGTTGTAGTACGGCGCGTCCGTGACGACCAGCGTCTTGCCGACGAGCTTCACGTTGTAGGCGTACGCGTACAGCTTCGACCACAGCGTCTTGCCGGTCCTGCCGTCGAGAACTGTGACGAAGGTGCCGTTGGGCAGCGTGGAGCCGGGAGAGGTGAAGGGGCGGTACGGGGACACGCCCACGCTCGCCGAGAACACCACGTCGTCCACGCCGTCGCCGGTCAGGTCGCCGGTCACGTACCCCTGGTCGGACGCGGGCGTGAACGGGCTCACCGCGTTGTAGCCCATGACGATGCGCGCCGGGTAGGGCTCGGTCTGCCAGGGCCGGGAGTTCTTGACCCCCCAGTCCGCGTACAGCGAGGCGTTGTCGCGCCGCCACAGGGCGGTGCCGTCGGCCTTGCTGCGCTGGACGCTGCCGAGGCTGTGCAGGGTGAAGTAGTCGCCGCCCTTGCCGGCCGGGAGGGTGGCGGCCAGGCCGCGTACGCCTTCCAGCGTGGACTTGGGGGAGACGGTCACGGCGGCGCCGGCGTCCGTGCCGGTGCCTTCGTCGAGGTGGGAGCCCGAGCCCTGGTCCGTGCCCTGGTCCGCGCCGGAGGTGCCGGATCCGGTGGTCGCGCCCTGCGGGTCGACGCTCTCGCGATCGGCTTCCGCGTAGGCGTTCAGCTGGGCGTGGTCCGCCAGCTTCTCGGCCTGGCTGTCCGTGAGGGTGAGCAGGCTGCTGCCGTCGTCGGCGGCCAGCGCGGGCGGCGCGGCGCTCAGCGCCAGACCGGCCGCGACCAGCGCGGAGGCGAGCCGCAGCGCCCGCCGGGAGTTGGTTCTCATCACTTGGTCCCCTGCGCGATGCGGATGGCGGACCGGTCCTTGAGGACCGGCTCGTTGAAGGAGTACTGGAGGGCGTCGGTGCCGGCCTGGTTCTCGATGCCGACGGTGGCGCTCGCGCCGTTCTCGGGCGAGGCGGTGGACAGGCCCTGGTACTGGAGGGTGACGGAGCCGGTGGCCTCCTCGAAGACGGCCTCGAAGGAGACGCGGGCCGAGGTGTTGCCGACGAAGGCGGCGTCGTTCCAGACGACCGCGAACTTGCGGCTGCCGGCTGTACCCGTGGTCGCCGTCTGCACGGTGGACTTCTTGTCGAGGACCAGGTCGTCCCAGAAGGCGGCGACGGTGCCGTTGGGCTTCTCGGCCGACGGCAGCGCGACGTTGTCGTAGTCGCCGAGCCGCGGCTCGAGGAAGTTGATCAGGCCGTTGGTGGTGACGCTCGCGCTGGAGTAGGAGACGCCGTACAGCTTCACCGGGAAGGGCAGTGTGATCGTCTTTGCGTCCTCGTCACCGCTGAGCGCGACCTTGCCGCTGCCGCCGATCCACGAGTACGTCGCCGGGGCGCAGCTGTTGCCGGCCGCGTCGGAGCGCGCCGGAACGCGGGCGGTCAGGGTCTCGTCGCCGTCGACGGCGAGGGAGCCGCTGTAGACGCCGTTGCACAGCACCGGCGCGGTGGGCGCAGCGGTCAGCGTGTACGAACCCTCGGCGACCTTCGGCAGGCTGAAGTGGCCGGAGGCGTCCGTGGTGACGGAGGCGACCGGAGTGCCCGCGACCCGGACGGTGGCCTTGGCGAGAGGCTTGCCGGTGACGTCCAGGACGGTGCCGGACACCGCGTGGGAGGCGACCGCGCCGAGCGTGAAGTCCTTGGAGAGCTGCTCACCGGTGGCGACCGTGACACCGGACGCGGAACCGTCCGCGTATCCGTAGCCGCTGAGGGCGAAGTCGTACGTGCCCACCGGCAGCGTGAGCCGGTAGGAGCCGTCCGCCGACGTGGTCACGGTGCGGGTCGAGGCGGAGCCCGAGGCCTTCACCGTGACGCCGGCGAGCGCGGAGCCGGTCGCCTTGTCGGTGACCTTGCCGGTGACGACCGCCGCGGTGTGCGGGGCCTTGTCGACGGACGCGAAGATGTCGAGCTTACCCTCGCCCCAGACGTTGTTCATGCCGGCGGTGCCGCCGCAGTGCGTGTCGTCGACATCGCGCGCACCCTGGTTGAGCAGCGCGCGGGTCTCGTCGATGTTGCCGATGAGAGAGGGGGCGGACGACCACAGCAGGGCGACCGCGCCCGCGACATGCGGCGTCGCCATCGACGTACCGTTGATGGACTTGTAGGTGTTGCCCGGCCAGGTGGAGCGGATGTTGACGCCGGGAGCCGAGATGTTCGGCTTGGCCGAGCCGTCGACGAGGGACGGGCCGAAGCCGGAGAAGCCCGCTATCTTCCCGGCCGAGTCATAGGCGCCCACGCCGTACGCGGGAGCCTGGGAACCCGGCGCGTGCGTGGTCGAACAGGTTGTGCCGTTTCCGTCGTTGCCCGCGGCGAACGCCTCGAAGATCCCGGCCGCGTTCCACGCCTCGACGATGTCCTGGTAGAAGGTCGTGTCACCGCCGCCCCAGGAGTTGTTGACGATGTCGGGGGCGAGGTCGGGACGCGGGTTCTGACCGGTGTGGTCGGTCGGCGCGAGGATCCACTGGCCTGCCGCGAGCAGTGAGGAGTCCGAACAGGAGCTGGACTCGCAGCCCTTGGCGGCGATCCACTTGGCGCCGGGCGCGACACCGACGCCGCCGGCGCCGACCATGGTGCCCATGGTGTGCGTGCCGTGGCCGTTGTTGTCGCAGGGCGCCGACGTCGTGCACTGACCGGTCGGGTCGTACCAGTTGTAGTCGTGCGTGAAGGAGCCGTCGCCGTTGTTGCCGCGGTAGTTGCCCTTCAGCGCCGGGTGGTCGTACTGGACGCCCGAGTCGACGTTGGCGATGACGATGCCCTCGCCGCGGTCGTCGTACTGGTCCCAGACCTGGTCGGCCTTGATGTCCTGGACGCCCCACTCGGCAGCGGTGGGGTCCGCGTCGGTGGCGGCGTCGGTCGACTTCGACTCGGTCCGGTCGAGCTTGTAGGTGTGCTCCTTGACGATGCTCGCCACATCAGGGCGCTTCGCCAGGGCGTCGACGAGGTTCTCGCCGCCGGTCACCTCGACCGCGTTGGCGATCCAGAAGGACCGGTAGCCGACCTTCTCCTTGTCCAGGAAGGCCTGGAGAGGCTGCTGACTGCTCTTCGCTTCGGCGCGCAGTGCCGAGAACGCCGACTTCGCCTTCGCGGCGTGGCTGCGCTTGCCCTTGGCAGCGGACAGGTCCGCCTGCTTCTTGAGGACGACGAAGAAGGTCGACTCCTTGCCCTTCGCGACGGTGTCGAGAACGGCGGAGTCGACCTTCGCGGTGACGGGGCTCGGGTCCGCCGCAGACTGCGCGAACGCGGGTGCGGGGCCGGACAGTGCGGCTGTGGCCGTGATCGCGGCCGCAGCCCACACGGCGGTTCTGCGCCGCGGGGATCGGGGCAGATGCATCGGAGTGCTCCTCCATGGCTGGTACGGGGAGCCCGCCGCGGTTCCGGGACCAGGGGGTGGGTACGGGAGGAGGCGGGCTGATCCGGGACGCTAGGAGGAGGCCGTTACTGGTGAATTACTGAGCCGCGCGGCGAAGTCCGGGTGAACGGCCCGGCCGCACGTGACGGGCGTCTCTGGCGCCCAAAAACTAACGCCGCTAGTTTGGGGTGCTGACGACATCGGCCGTATCCATGTCCGGGAGGAAATGCCATGAAGGCCCACGACGGTATGTACATCGGCGGGGAGTGGCGCCCCTCATCGGGCGCGGACACGATCGCGGTCGTGAACCCGGCGGACGAGCAGGTCATCGCCCATGTCCCGGCCGGAACCGCCGAGGACATCGACGCCGCGGTACGGGCCGCCCGAGCCGCGTTCCCCGGCTGGTCCGCCACCCCGCCCGCCGAACGGGCCGCGCGGATCGCCGCCCTGCGCGATGTCCTGGTGGCCCGCAAGGACGAGATCGCCGCCACCGTCACCGCCGAACTCGGCGCGCCGCTCGCGCTGTCGCAGGCGGTGCACGCGGGTGTGCCGGTCCTGGTCGCCGGTTCGTACGCGGAACTTGCCGCGTCGTACCCCTTCGAGGAGAAGCACGGCAACTCCACCGTCCTGCTGGAGCCCGTCGGTGTCGTCGGGGCGATCACCCCGTGGAACTACCCGCTGCACCAGATCGTCGCCAAGGTGGCTCCGGCACTTGCGGCAGGCTGCACGATCGTCCTCAAGCCCGCCGAGGACACCCCGCTGACCGCACAGCTCTTCGCCGAGGCGACCGAGGAGGCCGGCCTGCCCGCCGGTGTCTTCAACCTGGTCACCGGCCTCGGCCCGGTCGCCGGACAGGCCCTCGCCGCGCACGAGGACGTCGACCTGGTCTCGTTCACCGGCTCCACCGCCGTCGGGAAGCAGATCGGCGCCACCGCGGGCGGCGCGGTCAAGCGCGTCGCGCTGGAGCTCGGCGGCAAGTCCGCCAACGTCATCCTGCCCTCGGCCGATCTGGCCAAGGCCGTCAACGTCGGCGTCGCCAACGTGATGTCCAACTCCGGCCAGACGTGCAGCGCCTGGACCCGGATGCTCGTCGACGGCGAGCGGTACGAGGAAGCCGTCGCTCTCGCTGCTGCGGCCGTCGCCAAGTACGTACCGGGGGAGCGGGTCGGCCCCGTCGTCAACGCCAAGCAGCAGGCCCGGGTACGCGGTTACATCGAGAAGGGCATCGAGGAGGGCGCCCGGCTCGTCGCCGGTGGCCCAGCGGCCCCGCACCCGACCGGTTACTACGTCAGCCCCACCGTGTTCGCCGATGTCACCCCGGAGATGACGATCGCCCAGGAGGAGATCTTCGGCCCGGTCATTTCGATCCTGAAGTACGAGGACGAGGACGACGCGCTCCGGATCGCCAACGGCACGGTGTACGGGCTCGCGGGCGCCGTCTGGGCCGCCGACGATGCTGAAGCCGTCGCCTTCGCCCGCCGGATGGACACCGGGCAGGTCGACATCAACGGCGGCCGGTTCAACCCGATCGCCCCGTTCGGCGGCTACAAGCAGTCCGGCGTCGGCCGTGAGCTCGGTCAGCACGGCCTCGGTGAATATCTCCAGACCAAGTCCCTCCAGTTCTGAACCGTCCCCGCACACCCCGATCAGCAAGGAGCCGGTCCGTGGTCCGCGCCGCCGTACTGCCCGCCGTCGGAGCTCCCCTGGAGGTCACCGACATCGAACTCCCGGAGCCCGGACCCGGCCAGGTGAGGATCCGTCTCGCTGCCGCCGGGGTCTGCCACTCCGACCTGTCCCTGTCCGACGGCACCATGCGGGTGCCCGTCCCCGCCGTCCTCGGCCATGAGGGAGCAGGCACCGTCCTCTCCGTCGGCGAGGGCGTCACCCACGTGGCGCCGGGCGACGGCGTCGTACTCAACTGGGCGCCTTCCTGCGGCAGCTGCCACCACTGCGGGATCGGTGAGGTCTGGCTGTGCGCCGACGCGCTGACGGGTGCGGGCAACGTCCACGCCCGTACGGCCGACGGCACGGAACTCCACCCCGGCCTGAACGTCGCGGCGTTCGCCCAGGAGACGGTCGTCGCGGCGAACTGCGCACTGCCCGCCCCGGCCGGCATCCCGCTGACCGACGCCGCCCTGCTCGGCTGCGCGGTCCTCACCGGATACGGCGCCGTCCACCACAGCGCCCGGGTCCGGTCCGGCGAGACGGTCGTCGTCTTCGGCATCGGCGGCGTCGGCCTGGCCGTGCTCCAGTCCGCCCGCATCGCCGGAGCCTCGAAGATCATCGCCGTCGATGTCTCCCCGGAGAAGGAGGAACTCGCCCGCCGGGCCGGCGCCACCGACTACGTCATCGCCTCCGACGCCACGCCGCGCGCGATCCGCAGGCTCACCGGTGGACAGGGCGCGGACGTCGCCGTCGAGTGCGTCGGCCGGCCCGCGACCATCCGCGGTGCGTGGGACTCCACCCGGCGCGGCGGCCGCACCACCGTCGTCGGCATCGGCGGCAAGGACCAGCAGGTGACCTTCAATGCCCTGGAGATCTTCCACTGGGGCCGTTCGCTGTCCGGCTGCGTCTACGGGAACAGCGACCCCGCCCGCGATCTGCCCGTGCTCGCCGAGCACATCCGGGCCGGCAGGTTCGACCTCTCCATGATGGTCACCGAACGGATCGCGCTGGACGGGATCCCGGCAGCCTTCGACAACATGATCGCGGGCAAGGGCGGACGGGCCCTGGTGGTCTTCTAGCCGTTGCCCGGAAGGGACCCCGGCCGCCCTCGGTGGCGGCCGGGGATTTCGCCGTGTCCGGCCCTTCCTCGTCGCGGCCGTCTGAGTGTCATGTGAAGGTAAAAACTGCTGCTGCACGACCCGTTGACCGGCATACCGTCCGGTCAGTACGGTCCCGGGACCGACGGATCAGCCCCGTCGGGACCCCGTCCCCCGCACCCACCGGAGTGTGCACGCATGGACACGTCACCATCCGCCAGCCCGGGCACCACCGAGACCGTCCCGACCCCCACCGAGACGCGGGCCCGCCGCAAGGTGGCCACCGCCGCAGCGCTCGCATCCGCGGTGGAGTGGTACGACTACTTCGTTTTCGGCATCGCCGCCGCCCTGGTCCTCGGAGACCTCTACTTCCCCGCGGGCAGTGGCTCCGCCGGTGTCCTCGCCGCGTTCGCGACCTTCGCCGTGGGCTTCCTGGCCCGTCCGCTCGGCGGCATCATCGCGGGCCAGCTCGGCGACAAGCGCGGTCGCAAACCCATGCTGGTCCTCGCGCTCACCCTGATGGGCGTGGCCACCACGGGCATCGGCCTGCTTCCCACGTACGAGACGATCGGCATCGCCGCTCCGGTGCTGCTCGTCACCCTGCGCGTCGTCCAGGGCATCGCAGTCGGCGCCCAGTGGGGCGGCGCCATGCTGATGGCCACCGAATACGCCCCCGAGGGCAAGCGCGGCGTCTACGGAAGCCTCGTCCAACTCGGCGTCCCCATCGGTGTGGTGACCGCCAACACCGTCTTCCTCGCCGCAGGAGCCCTCACCAGTGACAGCGAGTTCGCCGCCTGGGGCTGGCGGGTGCCGTTCCTGGTCGGCCTGCTGGTCCTGGTCCTCGCCTGGTACATCCACACGCGCGTCGAGGAGACCCCCGAGTTCCGCGAGGCCGAGAAGGAACTGGCCGAGCAGGAGGCGAGCCGCTCCGCGCGCTCCCCGCTGCGCACCATCGTGCGGGAGCACCTCGGCACGGTCTTCCTCGCGGGCGGCTCGTTCGCCGTGAACACCGCGACCTTCTACATCATCATCACCGGCGTCCTGGACTACACGACCCGTGAGCTCGGCATGAAGCGCGAGGCCGTCCTCACGGTCTCGCTCTGCATCAGCCTCACCCAGCTCGTCCTGATACCGGCGTCGGCGGCGTTGTCCGACCGCATCGGGCGGCTTCGGATCTACGCGCTCGGGGCGGCCGGGCTCGCCGTGTGGGCGGTGCCGATGTTCCTGCTCATCGACACCAAGTCGCTGCTCTGGATGGCCGTCGGCACCTTTGTCACCAGCTGTTTCCTCAGCATCATGTACGGGCCGCAGGCGGCGTTGTTCGCCGAGCTGTTCACGGCCGAGATGCGCTACACCGGCGCCTCGCTCGGCTACCAGATCGCGGCGGTGTTCGGCGGCGGCCTGGCCCCGTTCGTGATGGTGCTGCTGCTGGAGGCGACGGGCACGTCGATGGCGGTGGCTGCCTACATCATAGGCTTGGCGGTCATCGCACTGGTCTCCATCAAGGTCCTTGCGGGGCGGGCGAGTTCACGCTGATCACGGCTCCCGGACCCGGTCCGGCTCCGGCACCGGTGGCTCCCCGCACCGGTCCCGGAGCCGCCGCGAGCCGGACGGGAGGTGATCGCTGTGGACCCCCGCAGCACCTTGCGGCGACGGGACGCCGACCGGCGCAACGGGTCGCGGACAGGGGCTGCCGGGCCCTCGTGGTGTTCCGACCCGGGCTCACATCGTCGGCCCGGCCACCGACCGGTGCGTGGTGAGCAGCCGGGCATCCATCTCGCCCTGCTCGAAGAGCCGGGAGGCCGGACCCACGATCAGCGGGTCCGGCTCGCGGACCACCGTCGTGTCCTTGTCCGGGTAGTCGAAGCGGTGCAGCACGTGCCGGATCGCCTCCAGCCTGGCCCGCTTCTTGTCGTTGCTCTTCACCACGGTCCAGGGCGCGTCCGCCGTGTCCGTGTGGAACAGCATCAGTTCCTTGGCCTCCGTGTACGCGTCCCACTTGTCCAGCGAGGCGAGGTCGACCGGGCTCAGTTTCCACTGCCGTACCGGGTCTATCTGGCGGATCATGAACCGGTTGCGCTGCTCGTTGCGGGAGACGGAGAACCAGAACTTCACCAGCTGGATGCCGTCCCGGGCGAGCATCCGCTCGAAGCCCGGTGCCTGGTGCATGAATTCGAGGTACTCGCGGGTCGTGCAGAACCCCATCACCCGCTCCACGCCTGCCCGGTTGTACCAGGAACGGTCGAAGAGCACGATCTCCCCGGCGCTCGGCAGATGTGCCGTGTACCGCTGGAAGTACCACTGGGTGCGTTCGCGTTCGGTGGGCTTCTCCAGCGCCACGACCCGCGCGCCACGGGGGTTGAGGTGCTCGGTGAACCGGTTGATCGTGCCGCCCTTGCCGGCCGCGTCGCGCCCCTCGAAGAGAATGACGAGCCGCTCGTTGCGCTCCTTCACCCAGTGCTGGAACTTGAGCAGCTCGATCTGCAGCGCGCGCTTGTCCTTCTCGTATGCCTTCCGGCCGAGCTTGTAGTTGTACGGATAGTCCTCGCGCCAGGCGTCGCGCGCCCGCCCGTCGGGCATCACCAGGACCGGATCGTCGTCCCCGCTGTCGGTCACGCCGAAGGCTTCGAGCTCGGCGCCACCGTGCCGGGCCGCCCAGGCGAGGGCGGCCTCCCTGTGGTCAGCGTCGTCGGCAGCCTTGTTCCTCTTCTTCCGTTTCCTGCGGCTGCTCGGATCCTTGGCGCTCCGGGTCATGACGGCGTCCCTCCACCGGCTGTGCCCGACCATTTCGGGTGCGTCCAGTCTGCGGACGCTTCCGGGAGACCGCCACCCCGGCCAGACAGAGCAGGCCACCGCCGACCGTGAGCAGCGCGGGCACCTCGCCGAGCAGCAGCCACGACATCAGCACCACCAGCGCGGGGACCGCATATGTGGTGGCGCCCATCCGTCCCGCAGTGGTGCGGGCGAGCGCATAGGCCCAGGTGGTGAAGGCCAGGGCGGTCGGGAAGACGCCCAGATAGACCATGTTCAGCGTCGCGGACACCGGGGCGTCGGCCGCCTCGGAGATCAGCACACCGGAGAACGGCAGACAGGCGACGGTACCGACCACACAGCCGAACGCGGTGATCTGCAGCGCCGAGCCGTGCCGCAGCGCCGGCTTCTGGGCGACCACCCCGCCCGCGTACGCCGCCGCCGCCAGCAGGCAGAGCGCCACCCCGAGCACCGACGAACTCCCGTCTCCCGACATGGAGAGACCGACCACCGCGGCGCCCGCGAACGACACGGCCATGCCCGTCAGCAGCCTGCGCGGCAGCCCCTCGCCCAGCAGCCGGGCGCCGAGCAGTGCGATCAGGATCGGGCCGATGTTCACGACCATGGCGGCCGTGCCCGCGTCGACCTGCTGCTCGCCCCAGTTCAGTACCACCATGTAGAGCCCGAACCAGAGCAGCCCGGACGTGACGATGCCCGGCCACGCCGCCCTGGACGGCAGCCCCTCGCGGCGTACGAGAAGGATCGCGCCGAGCGTCAGCGAACCCGCGAGCAGCCGGCCGAGCGCGAGTGCACCGGGCGAGTAGGACTCACCGGCACTGCGGATGGAGACGAAGGCGGAGGCCCACAGCACCACGGTGGTGCCGGCCGCGGCGATCGCCCGCCGGTCGCGGACCGCGGGTCCGGTGGCGGGCGCGGCGGAGGCGGGTATGGGTGTCGTCATGAGCCCGACTCTAAACGGGGAACGGTTCGGCCCTCACCGAATGTTTTCCGGCTCGATTCCGAGCAGCTCGTGCAGCACCCGCTCCCCGTCCCCGGTCGCCTTCACCGCCCGCCCGGACCCGATCCTGACGCACCAGCCGGCATCCAGGGCGTGCCTGCACAACGCGGCGCCCGCCGCCCCTGCCAGATGAGGCCTGCGCTCCGTCCAGTCCAGACAGCTGCGTACGAGAGGACGCCGCGTCCCCGTGTCCAGACCGATGCCCAGCTCCGCGAACCAGCCGAGACCCATGTCGGTGAGCGCGAAGCCGGTGTCCTGCCGCAGCAGTCCCCGAGCGGTCATCGCGTCCGCGATCGCGATGCCGATCCGGCCCGCGAGGTGGTCGTAACAGGTGCGTCCGCGGGCCAGTGCGCTGCTCGTGCTTGCCGCCCGCAGGGTCTGTGGCCGCTCCCCGTCACCGGGTGCGGCCCGGGCGGCGAGGTCCTCGACGAGATGGGCGGTCCGTTCGTCGGCGAGCCGCACATAGCGGTGGCGGCCCTGCCGCTCCTCGGTCAGCAGCCCCCCGGCGATCAGCTTCCCCAGATGTTCGCTGGCGGTCGACGGCGCCACCGACGCGTACCGCGCCAGCTCCCCAGCCGTCCAGGCGCGGCCGTCGAGCAGGGCCAGACAGAAGGAGGCGCGGGTCTCGTCGGCGAGGAGTGCGGCCAGGGCGGCGAGGCGGGGCGCGGCCGGGTCGTGGGGTGCCATGCGTGCCATGCACCCAGGATGCGTCAGGAACGCTTCGGCGCCGGCCGAACCGTGTGCGCGGCAGAGCCCTGCTCGTACTGCAGGGCGAGGCCGTCGAGCAACGCCCGCAGCCCGGTCTCGAACGCGCCTTCGTCGACCTGCTGACGGCGGTCGGCCAGCAGATGGGCCTGGCCGAGGTGCGGATAGTCGGCGGGGTCGTACGCAGTCTCGTCGTCGACGAAGCCGCGCGCGAACGAGCCCAGCGCCGAGCCGGTGATGAAGTACCGCATCAGTGCGCCGATGTACGTGGCCTGGGCGGGCGGCCAGCCCGCGCGGACCATCGCACCGAACGCCGCGTCGGCGACCCGCAGCCCGGCCGGACGGCGGCCGGGGCCCTGGGCCAGCACCGGGACGATGTGCGGGTGCTCGGCGAGCGCCGCCCGATAGGAGACCGCCCAGTCGTGCAGGGCCGCTTGCCAGTCGCGGCCGTCGGACTCGTCGAACATCGACAGATCGACCTGCGCGGACACGGCGTCCGCGACCGCGTCCAGGATCTCGTCCTTGTTGCGGAAGTGGTTGTAGAGCGAGGGTCCGCTGACCCCGAGTTCGGCCGCGAGCCGGCGGGTGGAGACGGCGTCGAGCCCCTCGGCGTCCACGAGCGCGCTCGCCGTCTCGACGATGCGGTCTCTGCTGAGGAGGGGCTTGCGCGGTCGGGCCATGCGGCACATAGTAGGGCCTGCGAACGTAAAACTAGCAGTGCTAATTAAAAGTGGGAGAACCGAAGGATGAACCTGGAGCTCAGCGAGGAGCAGGATGCCGTCCGGCAGCTCGCCAAGGACTTCGTCGCCCGCGAGATCACCCCGCATGTCGTCGAGTGGGACCGCGCCGAGAATGTCGACAGGCCGATCGTCAAGAAGCTGGGTTCCCTCGGCTTCCTCGGGCTGACCGTCCCGGAGGAGTACGGCGGCTCGGGCGGTGATCACCTGGCGTACTGCCTGGTCACCGAGGAACTCGGCCGCGGCGACTCCTCGGTCCGCGGTATCGTCTCGGTCTCCCTGGGGCTGGTCGCCAAGACCATCGCCACCTGGGGCGACGAGGAGCAGAAGCGGCAGTGGCTGCCCCCGCTCACCGCGGGCGAGGCGATCGGCTGCTTCGGCCTCACCGAGCCCGGCACCGGCTCGGACGCCGGCAACCTGACGACGAAGGCCGTCCGCGACGGCGACTCGTACGTCATCAACGGCACCAAGATGTTCATCACCAACGGCACCTGGGCCGACGTCGTACTGCTCTTCGCCCGCACCGGCGACGCCCCCGGCCACAAGGGCATATCCGCATTCCTGGTGCCCACCGACACTCCCGGTCTCACCCGCCGCACCATCCACGGCAAGCTCGGTCTGCGCGGCCAGGCCACTGCCGAAGTGGTCCTGGAGGACGTCCGCGTCCCCGCCACCACGCTCCTGGGCCCCGAGGGCAAGGGCTTCTCCATCGCCATGTCCGCCCTCGCCAAGGGCCGGATGTCGGTCGCGGCCGGCTGTGTCGGCATCGCACAGGCCGCCCTCGACGCCGCCGTCGGCTACGCGGGCGAACGTGAGCAGTTCGGCAAGTCCATCGCGAGCTACCAGCTCGTCCAGGAACTGATCAGCGATATCGCGGTGGACGTGGACGCCGCCCGGCTGCTGACCTGGCGGGTCGCCGACCTGATCGACCGCGGCGAGGACTTCGCCACCGCGGCGTCCAAGGCGAAGCTCTTCGCCTCCGAGGCCGCCGTCCGTGCAGCCAACAACGCCCTCCAGGTCTTCGGCGGTTACGGCTACATCGACGAGTACCCGGTCGGCAAGCTGCTGCGCGACGCCCGGGTGATGACGCTCTACGAAGGCACCAGCCAGATCCAGAAGCTGATCATCGGCCGTGCCCTGACGGGGGTCTCCGCCTTCTGAGCCGTCGCACCCGAACGGGCGTCTGAGTACGGGGCTGAGTACGGGGGCGGATGTGCCGGGCACCGCAGCGGTCGATGCTGTCCACCATGAGTGAGACGACATCGGTCAAGCAGCAGAGCACCGCGGCCTTCTACGGACAGGCCGTCGCATCCTTCGGGGTGGCGATGGGTGCGGTGACCCTCGGCATCTACTTCCTCGACGCGAACGCCTGGGTGCGGGGCTTCCTCGCCATCGGCGTCCTCTACCTTGTCACGTCCTGCTTCACCCTCGCCAAGGTCATCCGGGACCGCCAGGAGGCGGGGCAGCTCATCAGCCGGGTCGACCAGGCCCGGCTGGAGAAGATCCTCGCCGAGCACGACCCCTTCCAGAAGCTCTGACGACCTCCACCCCCCGACCCCTAAGCGCTTGCTCAGGTTCGGGGTATGGTGTGCGTCCTGGTGAACGGAAGGGGTCTGTGACGATGAGCACGGCGGATGATACCGGCGGCGACGGTACGCCGTGGGGCGAGGTGACGCCCGAGGCGGCCAGACGGCTCCTCGTCGCGGCCGTCGACGCCTTCGCCGAGCGCGGGTACCACGCGACCACCACCCGGGACATCGCGGGCCGCGCCGGGATGAGCCCTGCCGCGCTCTACATCCACTACAAGACGAAGGAAGAGCTGCTCCACCGGATCAGCAGGATCGGTCACGACCGGGCCCTGCTCCTCCTGGAGACGGCCGCGGACAGCGAAGGCACGGCGTCCGAGCGGCTCGCCCACGCCGTGCGGTCCTTCGTCCGCTGGCACGCGGAAGGGCACACCACCGCCCGCGTGGTCCAGTACGAACTCGACGCCCTCGGCCCGGAGCACCGCACCGAGATCGTCGCGCTGCGGCGCAGGAGCGACGCGGTGATCCGACGGATCATCAGTGAAGGCGTGGAGGCGGGGGAGTTCGACGTCCCCGACATCCCGGGCACCACGCTGGCCGTGCTCTCGCTCTGCATCGATGTGGCGCGCTGGTTCAGCGCGCAGGGGAGCCGGACGCCCGACGAGGTCGGCGCGCTCTACGCCGACCTCGTCCTGCGGATGGTCGCGGCCCAGCGGTAGGGCGACTCGGCGCCGTTCCGCTGGGCTCAGAAGTAGTAGCGCGACACCGACTCGGCGACGCAGACCGGCTTGTCGCCGCCCTCGCGCTCGACCGTGACGACGGCGGTGACCTGGACGCCGCCGCCCGCCTCCTCGACGCTCTTGAGGGCGGCTGTCGCCCGCAGTCGCGAGCCCACCGGCACGGTGGCCGGGAAACGGACCTTGTTGGTGCCGTAGTTGATGCCCATCTTCATGCCTTCGACCCGCATGATCTGCGGGACCAGCGCCGGAAGCAGCGAGAGCGTGAGATAGCCGTGCGCGATCGTCGTGCCGAACGGGCCGGCCGCGGCACGCTCCGGGTCCACATGGATCCACTGGTGGTCCCCGGTGGCATCGGCGAAGAGATCGACCCGCTTCTGGTCGATCTCCAACCAGTCGCTGTGCCCCAGCTGCTCGCCCACCCCGTCGCGCAGCTCCTGCGCGGACGTGAAGATCCTCGGCTCTGCCATGTCCCTGGTCCTGCCTTCCCGCTCTCGACCGTGCATCGTCGTGCATGCGTCGTTCATCGCTACTGTCTAAGCGCTTGCTCAGCATGGTTGGGTGTGGCGTTCCTGTCAACGACGGACCGGCCGGGGGGAGTGCACGTAGGGTTCGAGGGGTGCCCCAGATCCCACAGACACTCCATGAACTCTCGGTCGGCCAGCTCTCCGCGCGCAGCGGTGCCGCCGTTTCGGCCCTGCACTTCTACGAGGCCAAGGGCCTGATCAGCAGCCGCCGCACCAGCGGCAACCAGCGCCGCTACAGCAGGGACGCGCTGCGCCGGGTCGCCTTCGTCCGTGCGGCGCAGCGGGTCGGCATACCGCTGGCCACGATCCGCGAGGCGCTGGCCGAGCTCCCGGAGGAGCGCACCCCGAACCGCGACGACTGGGCGCGGCTGTCCGAGGCGTGGCGCTCCGAACTCGACGAGCGGATCAAGCAGCTGGGCCGGCTGCGCGACCACCTCACCGACTGCATCGGCTGCGGCTGCCTGTCACTGGAGACATGCGTGCTCTCCAACCCGAACGACATCTCCGGGGACTCGATCAGCGGCTCCCGGCTGATGCCGGAGCGCCGGTCGGCGGACTGCCGGTAAGCGAGTCGCGGGCCGGGGCGGAGCGGGCACTCCTCATGCCGCGGACGTCAGGTCCCTGGTCCGTATGCGCCGCGCCCTCGCCAGCGCCCTCGGCGTGAGCACCGGCTGCGGCACCACGATCCCGCAGTCGGTGCAGACCGGCCCCGACCACGGCTCGTGGTCGAGGTCCTGGCGCCAGACGATCCCGGTCCTCGCGCACACCGGGCAGGTCGTGCCCGGCTCCGACTCCAGCGCGGCGATCAGCCGGCCCAGCACCTCGCCCAGCGGTGCGGACGGATGGACCGCCGGATCGTCGCAGCGCGCCACCCCGTTCCCGCCCCACGTGCGCCGGTGCCAGTCGTCGAACGCGCCCGGCCGGCGCAGCCCTTCGTGCTTCTCCCGCCTGCGGCGCTGGGCGAACCCCGCCTCGTACCCCAGCCAGACGGCCCGGGCCTCCTCCAGCTCCTCCAGCGCGCGCACCAGCCGCACCGGATCGGGGGCCCGGTCCTCGGGCTCGATCCGGTGCCGGGCACACAGATGGTGCCAGGTCGCCCGGTGACCGTAGGGGGCGAACCTCTCCAGGCACTTGCGCAGCGAGTACCGCCGTAGCGCCAGGTCACACCGCGGATCGCGGACCTGTCTCGCAAGACTGCGGAAACCGGCCATCGAACTGCCACCTCCGTCGCTCGTACTTCGGCGTCAAGGGATGGACGTACGACTGCCCGATTCGGCTCCATCGAAAGGTGATTCGCGTCCATTGGCCGAGACAGTGCTCGTCGGACGCAGCTCAAACGGGTCGGACCCGGATCGAATCCGGCTCGGACGCGGCGGCATGTGGCGATTCGGAAAAGGTGACCGATGCTCACCTTACCGACGGGTCATACCGCCAGTAACCTCCGGCGCATCGGCCTCCCGGAGGAGCACGCATGCCCCCACGCACCGTCAAGTTCAGAGCCGCCACCGTTGCGGCGGTTCTCACCCTCGGTACCACCCTCCTCGCAGCCTCGCCGCAGTCCGGCGCCGCGGCGCCGGAACCCGTCCCCGTCGCCGACTACTGCCAGGGGCAGTGCGACGACATCCTGCCGCCCGGCGAGAACGGCAACGCCACCCTCGTCGAGATCCTCGGCAACCAGGCGTTCGGCACGCACCCCGCGCACAGCGACGACCAACTCGACCGCTACAACGGCCTGGTGGCCGGGTACACCGGACTCACCGACCAGAAGCTGACCGACTTCTTCAACGACGCTTCGTTCGGCGTACCGAAGGACCAGGTCGAGTCCGTCACCTCGCCGCGCGACGACGTCACCATCACCCGTGACAGGGCGTCAGGCGTCCCGCACATCAAGGGCACCACCCGTTACGGCACCGAGTTCGGCGCCGGGTACGCGGCCGGGCAGGACCGGCTCTGGCTGATGGACCTCTTCCGGCACATCGGGCGCGGCGAACTGACCTCGTTCGCCGGCGGCGCACTCGCCAACCAGGGTCTCGAGCAGCAGTTCTGGCCGCAGGCCCCGTACACCGAGGCCGATCTCGAAGCCCAGGTCGCGTACATCAGGACCCATGAGGGCGCGCGCGGTGAGCAGGCCATGGCCGACGCGCAGGCGTATGTCGACGGCATCAACGCGTACCGCGACAAGTCCAAGAAGGGCCGCTACTTCCCCGGCGAGTACGTCCTCACCGGCAAGATCGACGCGATCACCAACATCGGTGAGATCCAGCCGTTCAAGCTGACCGACCTGATCTCCATCGCCTCGGTCGTCGGCGGTCAGTTCGGTGGCGGCGGTGGCGGCGAAGTGCAGGCGGCACTCTCGCTGCTGTCCGCCCAGCAGAAGTACGGGGTCGCCGAAGGCACCAAGGTCTGGGAGTCGTTCCGGCAGCGGAACGACCCCGAGGCCGTGCTGACCGTCCACGACGGCACGTCCTTCCCCTACGCCGGCAAGCCCGCCCAGGCGCGCGGTACCGCCCTTCCCGACCCGGGCTCGGTCACCCCCGAGCCGCTCGTCCACGACCGCACCGGCTCCGCGGGCACCGACCGGAAGGCCCCGGTCAAGGCCCCGGCCGCGCTCAGGAAGGCCCAGGGCATCTACGACGACGGCGTCATCCCGGAAGGCTCGCTGCCCGGCTCCGGCTCCGGCGCCCAGAAGCGCGGCATGTCCAACGCCCTGCTGGTCTCCGGCAAGCACACCGCGAGCGGAAACCCGATCGCCGTCTTCGGGCCGCAGACCGGCTACTTCGCGCCGCAGCTGATGATGCTCCAGGAGCTCCAGGGCCCCGGCATCAGCGCCCGCGGGGTCGCCTTCGCCGGTGTCGGCATGTACGTCCAGATGGGCCGCGGTCAGGACTACGCGTGGAGCGCAACCTCGGCCGGCCAGGACATCACCGACACGTACGCCATCGAACTGTGCGAGCCGGACGGTTCCGCGCCCACCAAGGACTCCACGCACTACCTCCACCACGGCACCTGCACCGCGATGGAGAAGCTGGAGCGCACCAACTCCTGGACACCGACCGTCGCCGACTCCACGGCGAAGGGCTCCTACCGGATGCAGGTGTGGCGGACCGCGTACGGCATCGTCACCCACCGCGCCACAGTGGGCGGCAAGCCCGTCGCGTACACGTCGCTGCGCACCACCTACCGCCACGAGGCCGACTCGATCATCGGCTTCCAGATGCTCAACGACCCGGCGTACGTGAAGGACGCCGCCTCCTTCCAGCAGGCGGCGAGCAACATCGACTACGCCTTCAACTGGTTCTACGCCGACTCCCGCACCGCCGCCTACTACAACAGCGGCATGAACCCGGTGCGTGCGGCCGGCGTCGACCCGGCCCTGCCCGTCAAGGCCGAGAAGGCGTACGAATGGCAGGGCTACGACCCGGTCGCCAACACCGCCGCCTACACCCCGTTCGCCGAGCACCCGCACTCCAGCGGCCAGGACTACTACGTCTCCTGGAACAACAAGCAGGCCGAGGGGTACGCCTCCGCGGGCTTCGGCCTCAGCGCGGTGCACCGGGCGGATCTGCTCGACGACCGGGTGGCGAAGCTGGTGGAGCAGGGCGGTGTCACCCGCGCCTCGCTCACCCGGGCGATGGCGGAAGCCGCACTCACCGACCTGCGCGGCGAGCAGCTGCTGCCCGAACTGCTGCAGGTACTCCGGTCCCGGCCGGTCGCCGACCCGGAACTGAACGCGGTCATCCAGCAGTTGGAGTCCTGGCGGGCTTCGGGGTCGCAGCGCCGGGAGAGCAGCCCCGGCTCGCACACGTACACCGACGCGGACGCGGTACGGATCATGGACGCGTGGTGGCCGAAGCTGGTCGAGGCCGAGTTCGAGCCGGGTCTCGGCGACAGCCTGTACGGGGCGCTGACCGCCGCTCTCGCCACCGACGAGTCACCGGCGGCCAGCCACGGCCCGAGCGGGGCACACAGCGGATCGGCGTTCCAGTACGGCTGGTGGGGTTTCGTGGACAAGGACCTGCGCCAGGTCCTCGGCCGGCCGGTCAAGGGGCCGCTCGCCAGGACGTACTGCGGAAACGGAGACCTGAGCAGCTGCCGGGACACCCTCCTCGCCTCGCTGAAACAGGCGGCGTCCGAACCGGCCGGCGAGGTCTACCCCGGTGACGACAACTGCGGCGCCGGCGAGCAGTGGTGCACGGACTCGATCATCCACCGCGCGCTGGGCGGGATCAGCCAGAAGGCGATCCACTGGCAGAACCGCCCGACGTACCAGCAGGTGGTGGAGTTCCCCACCCACCGGTAGGCATTCGTTCCACTCCGTCCGGTGCCCGGGGACGGAACCGGTCCGCCGGGCGGGTCCGAACCCTCGGACCCGCCCGGTCCGCCTCACCGGTACTGCAAGTACCTCTTGCGTACCGCCCGGAACGCGGTGAGATCCGCCGCCCAGGCCCCCACCACCTCATCCGTGTCCGCGCCCGCGTCGATCATCGTGCGGACCCGCGTGTTGCCGGTGAGCTTGTCGATCCAGTTGTCCGAGCGCCACGCGAACCCGCTCCACGTCTGCTTCGCCGTCACCAGGAGAGCGATCCCGGTGCGTACCGGGTCGAAGACCTCCCGGTCCTGCACATGCAGTTGCACGCCGCCGACCGTCTTCCCCTGGAACTTGGAGAACGTCGGCGCGAAGTACGCCTCGCGGAACGCGACTCCGGGCAGGTCTAGCGCGTTCGCGGCCGCCGCCCACCGGTGGTCGATGCCTTCCGCGCCGAGCAGTTCGAACGGCCGCGTGGTGCCGCGCCCCTCGGACAGGTTCGTACCCTCGAAGAGGCAGGTCCCGGAGTACACCAGCGCGGTGTCCGGCGTCGGCATGTTGGGGCTCGGCGGCACCCACGGCAGTCCGGTCTCGTCGAAGAAGTCCGAGCGCCGCCATCCCGACATCTTCACGATGTCCAGTTCGACCGGCTGCTCGGCCAGGAACTCCGCGTTGAAGAGCAGCGCGAGCTCCGTGACCGTCATGCCGTGCGCCTGCGCGATCTCCCGGCGCCCCACGAAGGTCGAGAACGCCGGGTCGAGGACCGGCCCGAGCGCCGCCCGCCCGGTCACCGGGTTCGGCCGGTCCAGCACGACGAACCGCTTGCCCGCGAGCGCCGCCGCCTCCATGCAGTCGTAGAGCGTCCAGATGTACGTGTAGAAGCGTGCGCCCGCGTCCTGGATGTCGAAGACGATCGTGTCCACGCCGGACGCGGTGAAGACATCGGCGAGTGGCTGCCCGCTCTTCAAGTACGTGTCGTAGACGGGGAGTCCGGTGGCCGGATCGTCGTAGCGCCCCTCGGAGCCGCCCGCCTGCGCGGTGCCGCGGAAGCCGTGCTCGGGTCCGAAGACCGCGACCAGGTCCACCCGCTCGTCCGGGTGCATCACGTCGACGATGTGGCGCACGTCGGACGTGATCCCGGTCGGGTTGGTGACGACCCCGACCTTCTGCCCCTTCAGCAGTGCGTAGCCGTCCGCGGCCAGCCGGTCGAAGCCGGTGAGGAGCCGGTTCCGCCCCGCGCCGTGCCCCTTCCCGGCCACGGGTCCCGCTGCGGCGGTCCCGGTTCCCGCAGTGGTCGCCGCGAGGGCTCCCACCGCACTGCCGGCGGCCAGCAAACCACGTCTGGACAGGCTCATTCGGCTACCTCCATGATCGCTCCGACTGTCATGGTCACGCACGCTAGCGCGCGCAAGCCCTCCGCGGAACGAGCCGGACGCGACTGCTGTGACAGGAGTGGCGACAACCAGGGCCAACCCCCTTCCCCGACGACATACCGACTGGTTAGTCTGCTGGGGAAGTCGGCTGAGAGAGGCGGGACCCGATGAGTACGGTGCAGGGCGCGGGCGTAGTGGTCACCGGAGCCGGAGGCGGCATCGGCGCCGCTCTGGCCCGCAGATTCGCCGCGGAAGGCGCCAGGGTCGTCGTCAACGACCTCGACGAGGCCCGGATCAAGACGCTTGCCGAGGAGATCGGCGGCACCGCCGTCGCCGGTGACGCCTCACGGATCGTGGATGCCGCCCGGGACGCTCTGGACGGCACCGTCGACATCTACTGCGCCAACGCGGGCCTTGCCTCGCCCGGCGACGTCTTCGCCGACGAGGAGGTCTGGGCGGCGGCCTGGGACGTCAATGTGATGGCCCACGTCCGCGCGGCCCGGGCGCTGCTGCCGGACTGGCTGGAGCGCGGCAGCGGCCGGTTCGTCTCCACCGCGTCCGCCGCCGGTCTGCTGACGATGATCGGCGCGGCGCCGTACAGCGTCACCAAGCACGGGGTCGTCGCCTTCGCCGAATGGCTCTCGCTCACCTACCGCCACCGCGGCGTCAAGGTCCACGCGATCTGCCCGCAGGGCGTACGTACGGACATGCTCACCGCCGCGGGTTCGGCTGGTGAGCTCGTGCTCGCCCCCAGCGCCATCGAGCCGGAGGCCGTCGCCGACGCGCTCTTCGACGCCATGGCCGAGGACCGCTTCCTCGTCCTGCCGCACCCCGAGGTCGCCGGGTACTACCGGGCGCGCACCAAGGACACCGACCACTGGCTCACCAACATGAACCACCTTCAGCAGAAGTGGGAGGAGACCGGCGCATGACCCAGTCCGACACCGACGCCGCCACCGGGTCCATCTACGCGGCAAAGCCCTGGATCTCCCTGCTCAGCGAGGCCCAGCGGGCTCCCGTCAGCCCCGCCGAGACCTTGGTGCACGCCTTTCGCGCCTCCGTCGCCCGCACCCCCGAGCACCCGGCGCTCGCCTACTTCGACGGGCGCCTCAGCTACCGCGAGACCGATGCGCTCTCCGACTCGGTGGCCGGTCATCTCGCCGCGAAGGGCCTGGAGCGCGGCGACCGGGTCGCGATCATGCTGCAGAACTCCCCGCAGTTCGTACTCGCGCTGCTCGGCGCCTGGAAGGCGGGGGCGACCGTCGTCCCGCTCAACCCGATGTACAAGTCCGGAGAGGTCGGCCATGTACTGAAGGACGCCGAGGTCACCGTGCTGATCTGCGCGGACCGGGCATGGGAGTCGTATCTGCGGGACACCGCGGCCGCCGCCCCGACCGTACGGATCGCCGTCACCGCCTGCGAGCTCGACCTCCAGAGCCAGAACGACGACCGGGTCCTGAACTTCGAGCGGCTGCCGGCCCCCGAGGACGCCGACGACCTGATGGCCGTCGCCCGCCGCGGGCTCGCCGCCCCCGAAGGCCGCGAGCTCACCGCCGCCGACGTGGCGCTGATCAGCTACACCTCCGGGACCAGCGGCACCCCCAAGGGCGCCATGAACTCCCACGGCAACATCATGGTCAACGCCGAGCGCCAGCGGACCGGACACCCGGTCGCCGAGGGCTCCTCGTACTTCGCGCTCGCCCCGCTCTTCCACATCACCGGCATGGTGTGCCAGCTGGCCGCCTGTCTCACCAACGCGGGCACCCTCGTCCTCGCGTACCGCTTCCACCCCGGTGTCGTCCTCGACGCGTTCGCCGAGCACCGCCCCGCGTACACCGTCGGCCCGTCGACCGCCTTCATGGCGCTCGCCGCCCACCCCGATGTGACCCGTGAGCACTTCGCCTCGTTCCAGGTGATCTCCTCCGGCGGTGCACCGCTGCCGCCCGCGCTCGTGGAGAAATTCCGTGCGGGCTTCGGCCCGTACATCCGCAACGGCTACGGCCTCACCGAGTGCACGGCGCCCTGCGCCGCCGTACCGCCCGAGCGGGAGGCCCCCGTCGACCCGGTCTCCGGGACGCTCTCCGTCGGCGTTCCCGGCCCGGACACAATCGTCCGGATCCTCGACGAGAACGGCGACGAGGTGCCGTTCGGCGAACAGGGCGAGATCGCCGTCCGCGGCCCCCAGGTCGTCTCCGGCTACTGGCGGCTGCCCGACGCCACCGCCGCCGCCTTCCCGGACGGTGAGCTGCGGACGGGCGACATCGGCTTCATGGACCGCGACGGCTGGCTGTACGTCGTCGACCGCAAGAAGGACATGATCAACGCCTCCGGCTTCAAGGTCTGGCCGCGCGAGGTGGAAGATGTCCTGTACACCCACCCGGCGGTACGGGAGGCGGCCGTCGTCGGCGTCCCCGACGCCTACCGCGGCGAGACCGTCCGGGCGTACGTCAGCCTGCGGCCCGGTGCGGTGGTCGAGCCCGGAGAGCTGGGCGCGTACTGCAAGGAGCGGCTCGCCGCCTACAAGTACCCGCGCGAGGTCGAGATCCTGGCTGAACTCCCGAAGACGGCAAGTGGGAAGATCCTCAGGCGGGAACTGCGTTCAGCGCAGTAGAGCAGCGGAATCATCGTACGGAAGGCAGGTGGCGGCAATGGCCAGAACGACGGACGGGAACGATGCCCCGGTCCCGCAGCGGCTGCTGGCCGCCGCCACCCGGCTCTTCGCCGAGCACGGTTACGACCGCACGTCGGTCCAGGAGATCGTCGAGGCGGCGGGCGTCACCAAGGGGGCGCTGTACCACTACTTCGGGTCCAAGGAGGACCTCCTCCAGGAGGTCTACGCCCGGGTGCTGCGGCTCCAGCAGGAGCGGCTCGACGCCTTCGCCGACGCCGAGGCGCCGGTCGAGCAGCGGCTGCGGGACGCGGCTGCGGATGTCGTCGTCACGACGATCGAGAACCTCGACGACGCGTCGATCTTCTTCCGGTCCATGCACCATCTGAGCCCGGAGAAGAACAAGCAGGTGCGGGTGGAGCGGCGCCGCTACCACGAGCGGTTCCGGGCGCTGGTCGAAGAGGGGCAGCAGAGCGGGGTGTTCTCGACGGCGACGCCGGCGGATCTGGTGGTGGACTACCACTTCGGTTCGGTGCACCACCTGTCGACGTGGTACCGACCGGACGGCCCGCTCAGCCAGCAGGAAGTCGCCGACCATCTGGCCGACCTGCTGCTGCGTGCGCTGCGACCGTAGGCACCGGGGTGCGGTAGTTGCCGCTCCGTCCTCGACCGCCGGGCGGCCTTGATCCTCCCCGCCCGTGACCAGCCCGTTCGTCCTCCATCGCCGGACGGGCTCGTGATGCCCGCACGACAGCGTCGAGCCCGTCCCGCGTTCGAGGACGGAGGCGGCGACCGGACGCACCCGGTCACCGCCCGTCCCGGCCACCGCCTACAGGTACCGCTTGATCTCGCGCCGCGCCAGCGACCTCTGGTGCACCTCGTCGGGCCCGTCCGCCAGCCGCAGCGTCCGCGCCGCCGCCCACAGCTCCGCCAGCGGGAAGTCCTGGCTGACGCCGCCCGCACCGTGCAGTTGCACCGCCTGGTCGAGGATGTCGACCACCGCGCGCGGGGTGGCGATCTTGATGGCCTGGATCTCCGTGTGGGCACCCCGGTTGCCGACCGTGTCCATCAGCCACGCCGTCTTCAGCACCAGCAGCCGCAGCTGCTCCACCGTGACCCGCGCGTCCGCGATCCAGTTCTGCACGACGCCCTGCTGGGCGAGCGGCTTGCCGAAGGCCGTACGGGACACCGCCCGCCTGCACATCAGCTCGATGGCCCGCTCGGCCATCCCGATCAGCCGCATGCAGTGGTGGATCCGGCCCGGACCGAGACGCGCCTGGGCGATGGCGAAGCCGCCGCCCTCCTCGCCGATCAGGTTCGCGGCGGGCACCCGCACATCGGTGAACACGACTTCCGCGTGACCGCCGTGGTAGTGGTCCTCGTACCCGTACACCTGCATCGCGCGCCGCACTTCGAGGCCGGGCGTGTCGCGCGGGACCAGGATCATCGACTGCTGGCGGCGGATGTCGGGTCCGTCCGGGTCGGTCTTGCCCATCACGATGAAGATCCGGCAGTCCGGGTTCATCGCCCCGGAGATGTACCACTTGCGGCCGTTGATGACGTAGTCGTCACCGTCCCGCACGATCCGGGTCTCGATGTTGGTCGCGTCCGACGACGCCACCTCGGGCTCGGTCATGGCGAACGCCGACCGGATCTCACCGGCGAGCAGCGGCTCCAGCCACTGCTTCTTCTGCTCCTCCGTGCCGAACTGGAAGAGCACCTCCATGTTGCCGGTGTCCGGCGCCGCGCAGTTCAGCGCGGTCGGCGCCAACTGCGGGGAGCGGCCGGTGATTTCGGCGAGCGGAGCGTACTGGAGGTTGGACAGCCCGGCACCGTACTCCGCGTCGGGCAGGAAAAGGTTCCACAGGCCCTGCTTGCGCGCCTCCGCCTTCAGGTCCTCGACGACCTGCGGGGTGTCCCACGGGGAGGCGAGCAGTGCGCGCTGCTCGTCCGCGATCTTCTCGGCCGGGAGGACATGCTCGTCCATGAAGGCGAGCAGCTTGGTGCGCAGCTCTTCCGTGCGGGCGTCGAATGCGAAATCCATGGGCTGATCAGCCTTCCTGAAGGGTGGTGAGGCCGTGCTCGATGAAGACGGGGACGAGATCGCCGATCCGGTCGAAGCCGGCGCCGACCGTCTGGCCGAGGGTGTAGCGGTAGTGGATGCCCTCCAGGATCACGGCGAGCTTGAACCACGCGAACGCCGTGTACCAGGAGATGGCGGAGGTGTCCCGGCCGGAGCGGGCGGCGTAGCGCTCGATCAGTTCGGCGGGGGCGGGGTGGCCGGCCGCGCCGCTGGTGGTGGAGACCGGGGACTTGGGCAGACCGAGATCGGAGCTGTACATCACCAGGAGGCCGAGGTCGGTCAGCGGGTCGCCGAGTGTCGACATCTCCCAGTCGAGGACGGCCTTGATCTCGTCGTTTGAGCCGATCAGCACGTTGTCCAGGCGGTAGTCGCCGTGGATGACGGTGGGCGCGGGGGAGACGGGCAGCTCGCGCCCGAGCGCGGCGTGGAGCTCGTCGATGCCGGGCAGCTCGCGGTTGCGGGAGGCGTCCAGCTGCTTGCCCCAGCGGCGCAGCTGCCGGTCGAGGAAGCCCTCGGGGCGTCCGAAGTCGGCGAGCCCCACCGACTCGGGGTCCACCGCGTGCAGTTCCACCAGCGTGTCGACCAGCCCGAGGACGGCGGCCCGGGTGCGCTCGGGGCCGAGCGGGGCGAGCTGCTCGGCGGTGCGGTACGGGGTCCCCTCGACGTACTCCATGAGGTAGAACTGCGACCCGATGACCGAGTCGTCCTCGCAGAGCAGCACCGGCTCGGGCACCGGCACGGCGGTCGGATGCAGTGCGCTGATCACCCGGTGCTCGCGCTTCATGTCGTGCGCGGTGGCGAGGACATGGCCGAGCGGCGGCCGGCGCACGACCCAGTGGCCGGTGCCGTCCGTGACGATGTACGTCAGGTTGGAGCGACCGCCCTCGATGAGGCGGGCTTCGAGCGGTCCGTTCACCAGACCCGGCCGCTCGCGGTCGAGATATCCGCGGAGCCGGTCCAGGTCGAGACCTGGCGGGTGGACTGAGCTCATCGTGCGCACCTCCGGGGTGAAAAAGACGTCGAAGGTCATGATGCCGACCAGTCGGTATGTCGTCCAGTGAACTCCTGGATTCCCCTTGTGCGGACTCAGGCCCCAGCGGTCCCGGACTCTGGCGCTCGGTCCTGTCTCTGAATAAGGTTCACGTATGGATACTGCGTTGCTGATCGACGAAGTCCGGCTGACCCCGATCCTCATAGCCGACCCGCCGCTGCTCAACACCCAGGGCGTCCACCAGCCGTACACCCCACGGCTCGTCGTGGAGGTCATCACGCGCGGTGGGACGACCGGCGTCGGGGAGACCTACGGGGACGGCAAGTACCTCGAACTCGCCGAGCCGCTCGCCCAGGCCCTGGTCGGCCGCTCGGTCAGCGATCTGAACGGCCTCTTCGCCCTCGCGGAGGAGGTGTGCGGTGATTCACGCGCCGCCGACGAGCGCGTGGAGGCCGGCGGGCTGCGCGGCGTCCAGACCGCCGACAAGCTCCGGCTCTCCGTCGTCTCCGGCTTCGAGGTCGCCTGCCTGGACGCCCTGGGTAAATCCCTCGGCCTGCCCGTGCACGCGCTGCTCGGCGGCAAGGTCCGCGACAGCGTCGAGTACAGCGCGTACCTCTTCTACCGCTGGGCCACCCACCCCGAGGGCGGCGAACAGGACGACTGGGGTGCCGCCGTCGACCCGGCCGGAGTCGTCGCCCAGGCACGTCGGTTCGCCGGCGAGTACGGCTTCTCCTCCTTCAAGCTCAAGGGTGGTGTCTTCGAACCCGACCAGGAGATCGCCGCGATCCGCGCTCTCGCCGAGGCGTTCCCCGGGCAGCCGCTGCGGCTGGACCCGAACGGCGCCTGGTCCGTCGAGACCTCGCTCCACGTCGCCGAGCAGCTGAAGGACGTACTCGAATATCTGGAGGACCCGGCGACCGGCACGGACCTGATGGCCGCCGTCGCCGCGGGCACCGACGTACCGCTCGCCACGAACATGTGCGTCACGACCCTCGCCGAGGTCCCGGAGGCCTTCGCCCGCGGCGCCGTCCAGGTCGTGCTCTCCGACCACCACTACTGGGGCGGCCTGCACCGCACCCGTGAGCTGGCCGGGATCTGCCGCACCTTCGGAGTCGGACTCTCCATGCACTCCAACACCCACCTGGGGATCAGCCTCGCCGCGATGACCCATGTCGCGGCCACCGTCCCCAACCTCGACTACGCCTGCGACAGCCACTACCCCTGGCAGACCGAGGACGTCATCACCACCCGTCATGTGTTCAAGGACGGCCGGCTGACCGTCTCCGACGCCCCGGGGCTCGGCGTCGAACTCGACCGGGGGCGCCTGGCCGTACTGCACCGGCGGTGGCTCGCCGACGACGGCACGATGCGCGAGCGCGACGACGCGGCGGCCATGCGCAAGGCCGAGCCGGAGTGGGTGACGCCGGCCATCCCGCGCTGGTGAGCGCGGGGCGGGCCAGGTGTCGGGAGGCGGCCACCGCGGCCTCGATCCGGGGGCGGGCGTCCGGCCCCGGCCCGCCCACGCCGTGGCCGCCGTCCGAGGCCGCCACCGTCTGAGTTGCGTCCGGCCTGAGCAGCCCGGATGGTCGGATGATGAAGGCGATCAGCTACAGCAGGTACGGCGGGGCCGAGGTCCTCGAGTACGGCGAGCGGCCCGACCCGAAGGTCGGCCCGGACAGTGTGCTGGTGAAAGTGCGGGCAGCGGCCGTCAACCCGGTCGACTGGAAGGCCAGGGAGGGCCATCTCCAGTCGGGACTGGAGGCCGTCTTTCCGGTGATCCCCGGCTGGGACGTCTCCGGAGTCGTCGTACAGCCCGGTATCGCCGTCGACGAATTCGCTGTCGGCGACGAGGTCATCGGCTATGTGCGGGAGGACTTCCTGTCCCGCGGCACCTTCGCCGAGTACGTCGCCGCCCCCGTGCGCACCCTCGCCCGCAAGCCGCTGAGCCTGAGCTTCGAGGCGGCGGCGGGCCTGCCGCTGGCCGGGCTCACCGCCTACCAGGTGCTGCACCGCTCGCTGCGGATCCGGGAGGGCGACACCGTGCTGGTCCACGCGGCCGCGGGCGGGGTGGGCTCACTGGCCGTCCAGCTCGCCCGGCACGCGGGCGCCCGCGTCATCGGCACCGCCAGCGACCACAACCACGACCATGTGCGAGGGCTCGGCGGCGAACCGGTGGCGTACGGCGAAGGGCTCGCCGACCGGATCCGGGCCCTGGCTCCCGACGGGGTCGACGCCGCCTTCGACACCGTCGGCGGCGAGGCCCTGCGCGTCTCCGCGGAGGTGCTGAAGCCCGGGGGCCGGCTGGTGTCCATCGCGGACGGCGAGGTCTTCTCGTACGGCGGCCGCTATGCCTTCGTACGGCCCGACACCGACGACCTCGCCGAGCTGAGCGCCCTGGCCGAGGAGGGCGTCATCTCGGTCCATGTCGACCGGACCTTCCCGCTGGAACAGGCCGCGGACGCCTACCGGCTGAACGAGGAGGGGCGCACCCGGGGGAAGATCGTCGTCACCGTCCCCTGGGACAGCTGACGGCCCCGGCACGGCCCCTCAGAAGATCATCGCCGCTGCGAACACCGCGAGCGCCACCGTGCACACCGCCGCTGTCAGGGCGCCGCGCGGCGACAGGGGCCGCGGCTGAGCGGTCCCCATCACCCGGACCCGCCGGTGCGCCACCTGCAGAAAGCCCAGCCAGGCCAGCACGCTCAGTGACAGGGCGACGAGCCCGGCCGGGGTCACACCGTCGTGCAGGGCCTGCTTGCCCGCCAGCAGAGCCACCACCGTGCAGGACAGGGTGGTACGCCGCCACGCCAGCCGGGTCCGCTCGGGCTGCAGCCCGGGGTCCCGGACGGCGGCCGTCAACGGGCCTCCCAGCCGAAGACGACGACCACCACCATCGCGACGGCGACGACGGCGACCGCAAGGCCGAGCAGCGCCGGGAAGCGGGAGACCGGCAGGTCCTCGCCGCGCCGCATCGCCCGCTCGCACCGCACCCAGTGGTTGACCGCCCGCAGCGCACACAGCACACCGGCCGCGAGCAGGGCGAGCGCCAGCCCCGTTCTGACCCCCCAGGCCAGGTCGGGCAGGAACTGGTCGACGGCGAAGCCGCCCCCGATGAGTGCCAGAGCCGTCCGGATCCAGGCGAGGAAGGTGCGCTCGTTGGCGAGCGAGAAGCGGTAGTCGGGGGTGTCGCCCTCGTCACGGATCCGCTCCGGCGCGAACCACAGCCTCAGACCTTGTACGAAGTCGTTCACGACCGAACCCTAACCAGCGCTCCGCCGGTCGCCTGCCGGGACCCGGCCCGCCCGGAACTCCCGCAGCCGGCGATACGTCTCCAGTCCGTCCGGCACCCACTCCCAGTCGCCGAGCCGCTCCGTCAGCTCGTCATCGGTGAGGAAGGTGTGCCAGGCGACCTCCTCCACCTGCGGGTTCACCGGCAGCTCGCACCGCACCTGGTAGACGTGCGACCACCAGGTGTGCTCCGCGCTCTGGTAGAGGAACTTGAAGAGCGGTTCGGGGCGGGGGAGCCCCGTGACACCGAGCTCCTCCTCGGCCTCGCGCAGCGCCGCGTCGTCGTACGACTCGCCCGCGCCGACCACCCCGCCGACGAACATGTCGTAGTGCGAGGGGAAGACCAGCTTGGTCGGGGTCCTGCGGTGCACGAAGAGCCGGCCGTCGGCGTCCCTGGCCTCGATGAAGACACAGCGATGGCGCAGGCCCCGCGCGGTCGCCTCACCGCGCGGGGCCTGACCGACGACCTCGTCGTTCTCGTCGACGATGTCCAGAATTTCGTCAGCAGCAGTCATGAGGCCCATCCAACCCCAGCTACCGGGCCGGGGATCGCCGACCGGGCAGCACCGGGCGGGTGGACGCATGATCCGCCCGCCCGGGCGAGCCGCCCGTCAGTGCGGCTGCAGGCTGCGCTTCCGGCGGTGGTGGTCGTGGCCCGTCGGCATCGCCGGATGCAGCCCCAGCAGCACGATCCCGACGACGATCGCCACCAGCCCGGCCGCCTGCCAGGCCAGCGCACCCGTGTCGGTGCGCACCTGGTCGCCGAGGAAACCGATCCCGCAGGCGATCCCGGCCAGCGGCTGGGCGGCGGTCAGCGCGGGCAGCGACATCCGCAGCGGCGCCGTCTCGAACGCGCTCTGCACCAGGATCAGCCCCGTCACGCCCAGCACCACCACCGCGTACGGCTGCCAGCTCGTCACCAGTGCCGTCCACCCCGCGTCCGACAGCAGCTGCCCGCTCATCCGGGTCAGTGCGTCCTGGAGGCCGTACAGCAGCCCGGCGGCCACCGCGAGCAGCGCCGCGGCCGCTCCGTGCTGCGAGCGCTTGGCGAAGGTGGTGAGCAGCAGGGCTATACCCACGACCACGCCGACCACCAGCCAGTGCCGCAGTGCGTTCGTGATCGTCTCGCCGCCCTGAGGCCGGCCCCCCAGCAGGAAGGCGGTGACGCCGCCTGCCAGCAGCCAGAGCCCGGCCCAGCCCTGCCGGCCGAGCCGCTGGCCGGTGCGATGGCGCGACAGGGCCATGGCGAAGAGCAGATTGGTCGCCAGGAGAGGCTCGACGACGGACACCTCGCCCTTGCCGAGGGCCAGCGCCCCAAGCGCCATGCCGCTGACCATCAGGCCGATCCCGGCCAGCCAGCTCCGTACCCGCATCAGGTCGAGCAGCAGCCGGGGGGAGAGATAGTCCCTCCTCGGGGCGTGCCGGGCGGCAGCCTGCTGCAGGACGAAGCCGAATCCCAGACAGCAGGCGGCGCTCACGGCGAGTACGAGCACCAGCACCGACACGCTTCTCTACCTCAAGTCCGGCCAGGAGAGGGTGATTTGTTTCGACGATAGCGCCTTCGAGGTGACAGTGCGGCCGGAGCGCGTCCGACCGGGCGGTTGACGCCGCAGCGGCCGGTGCCGAAGATCTGACGCACGAGTAACTTCCGGTGCTCCCTCCGGACCCCGTCCCACCCCGCTCGCCCCGACTCGCCCGACAAGGATGGAACCCATGGCGTACGACGCTGATGTGATCGTGATCGGGGCAGGGCTCGCGGGTCTGGTGGCCACCGCCGAGCTCGTCGACGCGGGCCGCACGGTGATCCTGCTCGACCAGGAGCCCGAGCAGTCGATCGGCGGCCAGGCACACTGGTCCTTCGGCGGCCTCTTCCTCGTCGACTCACCCGAGCAGCGCCGCATGCGGATCAAGGACAGCCACGAGCTGGCCCTCCAGGACTGGCTCGGTACGGCCGGTTTCGACCGCAAGGAGGACCACTGGCCACGGAAGTGGGCCGAGGCGTACGTCGACTTCGCGGCCGGTGAGAAGCGGTCCTGGCTGCACGCCCAGGGGCTGCGGATCTTCCCCGTCGTCGGCTGGGCCGAACGTGGCGGCTACGACGCGAACGGCCACGGCAACTCCGTACCCCGCTTCCACATCACCTGGGGCACCGGCCCCGGTGTCGTGGCCCCCTTCGAGCGCCGGGTCCGCGAGGGCGTCGCCAAGGGGCTCGTCCAGCTGAGGTTCCGCCACCGGGTCACCGGCCTCGGCCGCACCGCGGGCGCGATCGACACCGTGACCGGTGAACTCCTCGAACCGAGCGGCGCCCAGCGCGGCACCGCGAGCAGCCGCGAGGCGACCGGCGCCTTCGAGCTGAAGGCCCAGGCGGTGATCGTCACCTCCGGCGGCATCGGCGGCAACCACGACCTCGTACGCAAGCAGTGGCCCGAACGGCTCGGCACCCCGCCCGCGAAGATGCTCTCCGGGGTCCCCGCCCACGTCGACGGGCTGATGCTCGGCATCACCGAGGAAGCGGGCGCCCACCACATCAACCGCGACCGGATGTGGCACTACACCGAGGGCATCGAGAACTGGAACCCGATCTGGGCCAAGCACGGCATCCGGATCCTGCCGGGACCGTCCTCGCTCTGGCTGGACGCCCGGGGCAAGCGGCTGCCGGTCCCGCTCTTCCCCGGCTTCGACACGCTCGGCACTCTCGAGCACATCACGAAGTCCGGCTACGACTACACCTGGTTCGTTCTCGACCAGAAGATCATCGGCAAGGAGTTCGCGCTCTCCGGCTCGGAGCAGAATCCCGACCTGACCGGTAAGTCGATCCGCGGCGTGATCGGCCGAGCGCGTGCGGACGTGCCGGGTCCGGTGAAGGCGTTCATGGACAACGGCGTGGACTTCGTCGTGGAGAAGGACCTCGAATCGCTGGTCCGTGGCATGAACGCGCTCACCGACGAACCGCTGATCGACGCGGCTGAGCTGCGCCGCGAGATCACCGCCCGGGACCGCGAGACGGCCAACCCGTTCACCAAGGACCTGCAGATCACGGCGATCCGCGGCGCCCGCACCTATCTCGGCGACAAGCTGATCCGTACGGCGGCCCCGCACCGCATCCTGGACCCCGCGGCCGGTCCGCTGATCGCCGTACGACTCAACATCCTGACCCGGAAGTCGCTCGGCGGCCTGGAGACGGACCTGTCGTCACGGGTGCTCAGGGAGGACGGCACGCCCCTGTCCGGCGTGTACGCGGCGGGGGAGGCGGCAGGCTTCGGCGGCGGCGGGGTGCACGGCTACCGCTCGCTCGAAGGAACGTTCCTCGGCGGCTGCATCTTCTCCGGGCGGGCTGCGGGCCGGGCCGCGGCGGAGGCGGTCGGCTGACGCCGAGCCGTTCGGCGGGCCGTCCGGGGAGGTTTCGGCCGGCCACGTGGTCACCGGTCTCGGTGCCCGCGCTATTGAAATGTCATGGGCATGTAAATTTTCTCCTTGGGGTCTACCCGCATAGACCTCGGGGCGTCATCCTGATCGCGTACCTCGACCGGCGCCCGCTCGTACGAGGGTCGAGCGCCACGCTCCACTGTCCACGCACGGAACGAAGCCCCGTTCGCAGATCGGATCTCCCACGTGACAGGAGAGGATGAGCAATGAGGATCGTGACCAAGGTGCTGGTCGCCACGGCCTCCGCCGCCGTGTTGGCCATGGGGGCGCCGGCGCAGGCGGTGGTGCCGCCCGAGCACGCGGTGATCGTGTGTCAGAGCGCGAGCTTCTACGCCAACTACGACAGTTCCTCCGGGCCCACCGGACTGATCCGTGTCCTCGGCTACGGCAACAAGGTCGGCCACACCCGCGGCGCCCACCCCGTCTACAACGGCTGGGCCGCCACCTTCGACTTCGGCAAGGGCGACTGGGGCTACGTCCGCAACGAATGCCTCGGCGGCTACGGCTCCTGGTAACGCAGTCGCTCCTGGTCACGCAGTCCCGAACGTCATACCGCACGCCGATCTCCGGAAGGACTCGTCATGCCCGCACCCCGCACCGTCCGAGCAGTCGCAGCCGTGGGAGCCCTGACCGCGGGCCTGCTCATGGCCGCCGGCCCGGCCCAGGCCGCGAACGGCACCATCGGTCAGCGTGAAACTGTGTGCGCCCAGGACCTGTATGTGCGTACGGACCCCGGCGGGGCCTGGACCGGGACCCTCTACAAGGGACAGACCTTCACGGTGGAGAGCAAGCAGAGCGGCTGGGCCTACGGGTTCGCCTACGGCGACATCAACCGTCACGGCTGGGTGCAGGACGGCTGGTTCTGCTGATCCTCTGCACAGCGGCACGCCAGGTCCATGCGCAGCTCGACGGCGGCCGGGCGGAGGTCAGTCCTGCGTACCGCCGGTCGGCCGGTCCTCCGCCCCGACGACCGGAACGAGCTGCTCGACGACCCGGAACCGTTCGGCGACGACCAGTGTGTCGTCGTCGACCGTGAACTCCGGGTCGCCGAGCGCCTCCCGCATCTCCTCGCCCTGCCAGAACCGCTCATGGCTCGCGCGCCATTCGGCCACCGAGGTGTCGCCCTCGCCCTCGTCGACCGCGTGCTGGAGATCGATGTCGCCGAGCCGCAGGATCCGTACCTCGGTGACCTCCACCACCGCGACCTCCCGGCCGGCCGAGTCGATCACCGCCGATCGCTCGCCCACCGGAGGCAGCTCCTCCTTCTCCGCCTCGTACTCCGCCAGCAGCCCTGTCGTCGACACCTTCGCGCCCGAGAGCACCGCCCTCACCAGCTGATCGCGCAGCGGCCCGGGAAAGGCGAGAAGAAAGGGCTTGAGAGGCTCACGGTTCGACATGGCGCAAGTCTGGCATGGCCCGTCAGGTACGTGACGAGGGCTGACGAATGCCGGGTTCCGGCCAACTCTTCTGCAAATGACTGCAGTTGATCAAGGTCAACTCTTGACGCGGAGCCTTGCCTACCGCTTGGCTGTGCGCGATCAGGAATGCCCGCGCACCACCACTCTCGCCCCAGCTCCCACCGCCGACCTTTTCCAGCCCGTACCTGCGCGTACCCGTTTCGCAAAGGAAGCCAGCGGTGTCCCCGCCCCCGCCTCCCCTGGGCCGCTCCCGAAGACGGGGCGGACGCTCCGGCCATCCCTTCGATCCGGCGCTCGACGACACCGAACTCATCGAGGTACGAGGGCAGTTCACCCAGGGGCGGTGGACCCGAGCCCGCTCCCTGCTGGTCGCCACCGGCAGCGACTGGGACCGTCGCGGCCATCGCGTCGTCGCCCTCGCCGAGACTCCGTCCTCCGCCGGCTGGGCCCGCGACTGGCTGCTCGCCGAACCCGACAGCGCCGACGCCGCCACCCTGCTGGCCTGCGCCACCGTGGTCCGCGCCCTGCATGGCAAGGACACGCCTCAGGCGGCCCGCGAGGCCTGTGTGCGCGCGGCGCGACTGGCCCCCGACGACCCCACGCCCTGGCTGGGACAGCTGATGCTGGCCCGTACGTACGGCACCCAGGAAGAGGCGGGGAAGCTCTTCGACGCGGTACGCATCCGCCACCCCGACCACCACCACGCGCATCATCTGATGACGGCCCGGCTCGCCGAGAACCACCCCGACAGCGGCCAGGACCCGCTGCACGAGGTCTACGACTTCGCGGCCTGGGCCGCCGAACAGGCGCCCGCCGATTCGCCGCTCGCCGTCCTCCCCGTCGTCGCCCACGCCGAGCGCTACCGCGTCCTGGTCGCGGCGGGCAGCGAGTCCGACGACCCGGTGCGCTCCGGGCACTGGTCGGGGCGGCGGGCCCGGCAGGTGATGAAGGCCGCGTTCGACTGGTGGCTGGAATGGGAGCGCGAGGACCACCCGCGCAACCGCGCCGACCTCAACTTCCTCGCCCACGCCAAGGTCTGCGAGGGCAGGCCGGCCGAGGCCGCCGCCCTCTTCCTCCGCATCGGGCCCCACGCGACGGCCGCACCCTGGTCGTACTCGGGCCGGGACCCGTACCAGGCCTTCCTCACGGCGCGCGGCACCGCGCTCGGTACGCCTTGAGGAGCCACCCGCCGCAGATCAACCCGCCTCAGATCCACCCGCTGCTGTGCAGCAACTCCCAGTGTTTCTCCCCTGTTTCTCCTCAACGAAGGGACCACCCCCGCCATGTCGACGGGCAGTTCGAGAACGAGTGAGGCCGGCGTGACCGGCGATACGGGCGGTATCAGCACCTACAAGGGTGAGGAGCGGGCCCTGCGTGCGGACCGGCTCGGCACCGCGGGGCTGCTGCTCTCGGTGCTCGCCGCAAGCGCCCCCCTGATGGTCGTCGCCGGGGTGATGCCCACCGTCTTCGGCGTGATGGGCATCGTGGGCCAGCCCCTGCTGTACGTCATCCTCGGCGTCGTCCTGATGCTGTTCAGCGTCGGCTACGCGGAGATGAGCCGGCACGTCCACAACGCCGGAGCCTTCTACGCCTACATCGCCCGTGGGCTCGGCCCGACCGCGGGCGCCGGTGCCTCGCTCGTCGCCCTCGTCGCGTACAGCGCCATGCAGGTCGGCATCTACGGCATCCTCGGCTTCGAGGTCTCCGGACTCTTCTCCACCTACCTGGAGATGGACGTCGCCTGGTGGATACCGGCCGCCGTCGCCGTACTGGTCGTCGGTGTCCTCGGCTGGCTGAAGATCGACCTCAACGCCAAGGTCCTCGGCGTGCTGCTGGTCGTCGAATGCGCGCTCGTCGTGATCTTCGACATCGCGGCCGTCTCCAAGCCGGGACCTGAGGGCCTGTCCCTGCACGCCTTCAACCCCGACACCCTCACCGGCGCCGGACTCGGCACCGCGCTCTGCTTCTGCATCGCCGCGTTCGTCGGCTTCGAGCAGGCCCCGGTGTACGCGGAGGAGACCAGCCGCCCGCAGATCGTCGTCTCCCGGGTGATGTTCCTCGCCGTCGGTTACGCCGCGCTGTTCCTCGCGCTCAGCTCCTGGGCGCTGACCGTCGCCGCGGGCCCCGGGTTCATCGCGGACAGCTCGCTCAAGGAGGGGCCGGCGCTGCTGTTCGGTCTCACCGAGGACCGGCTCGGCACGACCTTCACCGATGTGCTGCACGTGCTCTTCGTCACCGGCATGTTCGCCGCGCTGCTCAGCTTCCACAACGTCGTCGCCCGCTACGCGTTCGCGATGGGGCGCGAGAGCCTGCTGCCCGCCGCCTTCGGCCGTACCAACAAGTCCAGCGGCGCCCCCGCCACCGGCTCAGTCCTGCAGTCCGTCGTCTCCCTGGTCATCGTCCTGGCCTTCGCGTTCACCGACGACAACCCGGTCGGTGACCCGACCGCCCCCGTGCTGCACCTGTTCACCTGGATGGGCAACGTCGGCGCGCTCGGCGTCATCCTGCTGATGGCGGCGGCCTCCTTCGCCGTGATCGCCTTCTTCGTGAAGCGCGGCGCGGGCCGGGCGCAGCTGCCGCGGCTGATCGCCTCCGGCCTGGCCGGGGTGGCGTTGCTGGCGATCGCCGTCTTCACGGTCCGGGACTTCGACGTACTGGTCGGCTCGGGCCCGGGCTCGGTGCTCAACTGGGTGCTGCCCGGCGTTGTCGTCGCCTCGCTCGTCATCGGCCTGGTCTACGGCGCGGTCCTGCGATCCGCGAAGCCGGAGGTGCACGCCAGGATCGGCCTGGGCAACGAGGCGTTCCAGTTGGAGAAGGCGGCCGAGAGCGGTGCGGTCCACCACTGAGCCCGGTCGTCTTACCGAAGTGTGACGGACACCCGCAGCCCCTGGTGACGGGCGGCTGCGGGTGTTCGAATGGTCGGGTGAACAGTCGCCCTCCCGATGCCGAAGGCACACCCGTCGGCCGCCGCCTGGTCCTGACCATGCTCGGGGTCGGCGCCGCCGCAGTCGTGGCGGCGCCCGCCCTTCAGCGGGTGATGGAATCCGGGCTCGGCGCGGTCGCCGACAAGGACCCCACCGGCCTGACCGGGCTGCTGCCCAATGGCGGCGGCTTCCGCTACTACTCCGTCGCCTCGTCCGTACCGAGGAAGAGCGCCGCCGACTACCGGCTGAAGATCGACGGCCTCGTCGACCGGCCCGCCACGTACACCCTGGACGGGCTCCGCGCCCTGCCGCAGACCAGGCTGGTCCGCGACGTCCAGTGCGTCACCGGCTGGCGGGTCCCCGAGACCCCGTTCGAGGGCGTCCGGCTCTCCGCGCTGCTGGAAGCGGCCGGGGTGCGGCCCGGAGCGAAGGCGATCCGCTTCACCTGCTTCGACGGCACGTACAGCGAGAGCCTCACCCTCGACCAGGCACGGCGCCCCGATGTGCTGGTCGCCCTGCGCATGCAGGACAAGCCGGTGGCCCACTCGCACGGCGGTCCGGTCCGCCTCTATGTCGCCCCGATGTACTTCTACAAGTCGGCGAAATGGCTCTCCGGGATCACCGTCACCGACTCCGTGAAGCCCGGCTACTGGGAGGAACTCGGATATGACGTCGATGCCTGGGTCGGGCGGTCCAACGGCCGCGACGACGACCCCACCGGCTGACCCCGCCGGACGGATGCGCCGCTTCAGCGGTGCGGAGCGCTGGGTGCACCGCACCACGGCCTGGCTGATGCTGGTGTGCGTGGCGACCGCGGCCTGCCTGTACGTACCCCAGCTCGCCGAACTGGTCGGCCGCCGCCATCTCGTGGTCACTGTCCACCAATGGTCCGGGCTGCTGATCCCCGTCCCGCTGCTGGCCGGTCTCGTCTCCCGGGCGCTGCGCGCCGACCTGTCCCGGCTCAACCGGTTCGGGCCGCACGACCGGGTGTGGCTACGGGCGGTGCGCCACCGTGACCACCGGCCCGGGTCCCGCCCGGCCGGAAAGTTCAACGCGGGCCAGAAGCTGTACGCGGCCTGGATCGCGGGCGCCGTGCTGGTCATGATCGGCACCGGGCTGCTGATGTGGTTCACCGGTCTCGCCCCGCTGATGTGGCGTACCGGCGCCACCTTCGTACACGACTGGCTCGCGCTCGCGATCGGGATCGTGCTGGCCGGACACATGGCGATGGCGCTCGCCGACCCGGAGGCACGCCGTGGCATGCGCACCGGGTCGGTCGAGCGCCATTGGGCGCGGACCGAACACCCCCTGTGGGGGAAATCCGCCGACGCGCCGGACGATGATCCGACGCGTCGCCAGGAGCTGTCCGGCTAGAGGATCAGCGACAGCAGCAGGATGAAGGCCAGCGAGACCACGGAGATGATGGTCTCCATCACCGACCAGGTCTTCACCGTCTGGCCGACGCTCATCCCGAAGTACTCCTTCACCAGCCAGAAACCGGCGTCGTTGACGTGGCTGAAGAAGAGCGAGCCCGCACCGACGGCGAGGACCAGCAGCGCAGCGTGCGACGTCGACATGTCGGCGGCGAGCGGGGCGACCAGACCAGCCGCCGAGATCGTGGCCACGGTCGCCGAGCCGGTCGCGAGCCGGATCGTGACGGCGATCAGCCAGCCCAGCAGGAGCGCCGGGATCGACCAGTCCTTGGAGAAGTCCAGGATCATCTGGCCCACACCGGCGTCGATGAGGGTCTGCTTGAAGCCACCGCCCGCACCGACGATCAGCAGCACACCCGCGATCGGGGCGAGGGACTTCTCGACGGTGGTGGAGAGCCGCGCCTTGGTGAAACCGGCGGCCCGGCCCAGCGTGAACATGCCGACTATGACGGCCGCGAGGAGAGCGATCAGCGGCGAGCCGATCACATCGGTGACCCGCTGGACGTGGTTCTCCGGGTTGTCCACGACGATGTCGACGAGGGCCTTGGCCAGCATCAGCACGACGGGCAGCAGGATGGTCGCCAGCGTGGCACCGAAGCTGGGACGGTGCTCCAGCTCCTCGGACGGGCGCAGCGGGATCATCTTCTCCGGCGCCTTGATGTCCACCCAGCGGGCGGCGTACCGGGAGAAGACCGGGCCCGCGATGATCACTGTCGGGATGGCGACCAGCACACCGAGCGCCAGCGTGACACCGAGGTTGGCACCGAGGGCGTCGATCGCGACCAGCGGGCCGGGGTGCGGCGGGATCAACCCGTGCATCACGGAGAGACCGGCGAGCGCCGGGATGCCGATGCGCATCAGGGAGTAGTTGCCGCGCTTGGCGACGAGCAGCACCACCGGGATCAGCAGCACGATGCCGACTTCGAAGAAGAGCGGCAGACCGATGATCGAGGCGATCAGCACCATGGCCCACGGCATGGCTCGCCCGCTCGCCTTCGCGAGGATCGTGTCGACGATCTGGTCCGCGCCGCCGGAGTCGGCGAGCAGCTTGCCCAGAATGGCGCCGAGGGCGATCAGGACACCGACGCCCGCGACCGTGGAGCCGAGGCCGGCGGTGAAGCTGGCGATCGTCTTGGCGGGAGCGGCGCCGGCGAAGGAGCCGAGCGCGAGCGATCCGATGGTCAGCGCCAGGAAGGCATGCAACTTGAACTTGGTGATGAGCAGAACGATGACGGCGATGCCCGCCAGAACGGCGATGCCCAGCTGCGCGTTACCGGCCGAAGTTATGGGTTCGACGGCGTCCGCTGCCAGCATCTCGACGCTGAGACTGGTCACGGTGATGATCCTTAGACTTCGAGCCGGCGCAACGCGGCGACGGCTCGCTGAGTGATTTCTTCGGGGGTGCCGGACACGTCGACGGAGACGCCGGCCTCGTCGTCCTGCAGCGGCTGCAGGGTGGCGAACTGCGAATCGAGCAGGGCGGTCGGCATGAAGTGGCCCTTCCGCTCCGCCATCCGCTCCTCGATGAGGGCGCGGTCGCCGGTCAGATGGAGGAAGACGGCCCCGGGGGCCTCGGCCCGCAGCCGGTCGCGGTAGACCCGCTTCAGCGCCGAACTGCTGACGACGCCACCGAGTCCGGCCCGGCCGTGCGCCCACTGCCCGATCGCATCGAGCCAGGGCCACCGGTCGGAGTCGTCCAGCGGGGTGCCGGCCGACATCTTGGCGATGTTCGCCGCGGGATGGAAGTCGTCGCCCTCGGCGTACGGAACGCCGAGTTCGGCTGCGAGCAGGGGGCCGATCGTGGTCTTGCCGGTCCCTGCTACGCCCATCACCACGACGACGTGGGGGGTGCTCATTGGTGGTGCCTCGCTGTCTCCGTCGACGTCTTCCTCGACATCGGTCCGTCGCGCTACTGAAACCTATACGTACGACTTATTCAAGATGCTGTGACATAAACGTCGTACTTTTTGTTCCCGAAGGGTGCCCCGTAGGCTTTGTCCATGACCACACAGGGCCCCGGCCTGCATACACACGTGCTGGACACCCTGGGCCTGGAGATCGCCGCGGGGGACTGCCCGCCGGGCCAGGTGCTGCGCACCGACGAGCTCGCCCAGCGTTTCGACGTCTCCCGCACGGTCGTACGCGAAGTGGTCCGAGTCCTGGAGTCCATGCACCTGGTCGAGTCCAGGCGCCGGGTCGGTGTGACCGTGCGGCCGACCGAGGCCTGGAACGTCTACGATCCGCAGGTCATCCGGTGGCGACTGGCGGGCGCCGACCGGCCGCGCCAGCTGCGCTCCCTGACCGTGCTGCGCTCGGCGATCGAACCGGTCGCGGCGGGGCTCGCGGCCCGGCATGCCACGCCGGACCAGTGCGTGGCCCTCACCGAATGCGCGCTCGGGATGGTCGCGACCTCACGCGGTCAGCAGCTGGAGCGGTATCTGGAACACGACATCGCGTTCCACCGGATCGTGCTCAACGCCTCCGGGAACGAGATGTTCGCGCGCCTCGGGGACGTCGTCGCCGAGGTCCTGGCAGGGCGTACCCACCACCAGGTGATGTTCGAGGACCCCGATCCGGCGGCGGTCACACTCCACGTACGGCTCGCGGAGGCGGTGCGGGAGGGCGACGCGGTGGAGTCCGAGCGGCTGACGAAGGAGATCGCCGTGGGTGCCCTGCACGAGCTGGACGTCCTCGCGCCCTGAGGCCGTTCCTCGAGGCGCCGTGCACGAGCCGTTCGTCCACCGGGACCTGAGGTCCGGCGGGTCCGGCCTCAGGCGCCGGACGAGTTCGCCGTGACATGCTGCAGCCGCGCCGCGGCCGCCGCGAGCATCATCTCCAGTGCCGCCGGATAGCCGCTGCGGCCCATCTCCGCCACCAGCACCGGCGCGGTCGCCGCGATGTGCGGATGCGTGGTCCGCTCCAGTCGTGCGTACGTCTGCGGCCACGTCTGCACCTCCAGCGCGCGGGCCCGCTCCGACAGCACCAGCGTCGAGGCGTCCAGCGCTGCGAACGACAGCGTCTGGTCGACGAACACGTGGTAGATCCGCACCGCCTCGCCGTCCGGGAAGCCCGCCCCGCGCAGAATCCCGAGGATGGTCTCCACCGCCTGGATCTCGTGCGTACGGCCGGTGACCCGGGCACACGTCAGCAGGGCCGCCTGCGGATGGGCCAGATAGTCGGCATGCATGCGCAACCCCAGGTCACGCAGGTCGGCCCGCCAGTCCCCGGTCGCCCGCCAGCCGGACAGCGTACGGCCGATCAGCTCGTCGGCCACCGCGAGCAGCAGCTCGTCCGTGTCCCGGAAGTACCGGTAGATCGCGCTCGGATCGCATCCCAGGGCGGCGCCGAGCCGGCGCACGGTGAGCGCCGCCGCCCCGTGCTCGCCGATCAGCCGCAGCGCCGTCTCCACGATCAGCTGTTCCGACAGCACCGTGCCCTGCTTGGTGGGACGCCTGCGGCGCCGCGCCCCCTCCGCCACCACCCGCTCGCTCGCACTCATGCGGCGCACCTTATGACAACAGCGTTGACGTGCGGAACCCCCGAGGAGTTCGATGTGCCGCCATCGGGGCCGAAGAGCGCCCCTCGGCGAAGGAGCCACCGTGACGGACTCACCCACCCCCTACGGCAGCGACCCACCAGGAGCCGCGTCCCTCAGGAAGAGCCTCGGCGTCGTCGACGGCTTCGCCATCGCCGCGTCCTCCACCGCCGCAACCACGAGCATCGGCATCGGTCTCGGCGTCACCGCGGGCGCCGTCGGCCTCCATCTGCCGATCATCATGCTGCTCGGCTTCCTGCCCATCCTGGGCATCGCGAGCGCCTACTCCCGGCTCAACCGGGTCGAGCCGAACATGGGCAGCGGCTACGTCTGGGTCGGCCGCTCCCTCAGCCCTTGGCTCGGCTTCCTCGTCGGCTGGATCGGCATCGTCTCCACGGTCGTCTTCCTCTCGTACACCACGACGGTCACCGGATCCGCCCTGCTCCAACTCGCGGGCGAGGGCGGGCTGCACACCCTCGCCGGGCTCCACCTCGACCCGGACTCCACCGCCCAGTCGACCGCCCTCGGCATCGCCGTCCTGATCGCCGTCACCTTCACCGCGATCACCGGCATACGGTCCGCCGCCAACCTGCAGAAGTACCTGCTCGTCTTCGAGTACGTCGTGCTGCTCGGGTTCTGCGGGTACGGACTGGTCGTCGGCCCGCACCCGTTCAGCCTGGACTGGATCAACCCGTTCACCATCCCCTCCGGGCAGCAACTCGCCCAGGGGCTTCTCCTCTCGGTCTTCTGTTACTGGGGATTCGAGTCCTCGTTCAGCGTCAACGAGGAGGTCCGCGACCCGCAGGACGCCTCCAGGGCCGGGCTCATCACCCTCTTCACCATGCTCGGCCTCTTCCTCCTCGGCTCCTTCGCCTTCCAGCGCGTGCTCTCGCTGGACGAGCTGACCGGTCACGGCGCCCAGGGGCTCACCTACTTCGGTGACCGGCTCGCCGGCCAGCCGCTCGCCGCGCTCCCGCTGATCGCCCTCACCTTCTCCGCCGTGGCCTCCCTCCAGTCCGGTGTGATCCCGACCGTGCGCGGCATGTTCGCGATGAGCCGGGACCGTACGCTCGGCCCGCTCTGGACCAAGGTCAGCCCGCGGTTCGGCACACCGGCGGCCGGAACGGTCGCGATCGGCTGTGTCGCCGCCGCCGTCGCGGTGCTGTCCCTCGTCATCCCGAAGGTCGGCGACCTGATCCTGGCCTCCGTCAACGCGATCGGCGTCGTCGTCTCGGTCTACTACGCGCTCACCGCACTGGCCGCCGCCGCACGCTTCCGCGGCCTGCTGCGCGAAAGCCCTTCCGAGGCGCTGCGTGCCGTCGTACTCCCGGTGCTCAGCGCCGTCGCACTGCTCGGCCTCGGCGGCTATCTCTGCTGGTCCTTCTACACCTCCGCCGACCACTTCGCGATCAGCCCGGACAACGGCTGGTTCATGCTCTTCTGCCCGGCGGCCATGCTGTTGACCGGCGTGGGCGCGGCGGCCTGGGCCAAGTGGGTAAGGAAGTCCCCGTATTTCGTCACGGGCCGCTCCCTCGCCCCTGTCGAACCCGCGGTCACCGAATCGGCCTGATCCCGAGCGCGCCACCCCACGACTCCCACGGAAACGGAATCACCCATGCACCACGCCCCCGCCGATCTCGTCCTCACCGGCGGCCCCGTCCTCACCATGGACCCGGCCCGCAGCCGCGCCACCACGGTGGCCGTCACCGGCGACCGCATCACCGCCGTCGGCCACGACGAGGTGCGTGAACTGATCGGTCCGAGGACCGAAGTCGTCGACCTCTCCGGCCGACTGCTCGTTCCCGGCTTCCAGGACGCGCACATCCACCCGGTCACCGCCGGCCTCGAACTCGGGCAGTGCAACCTCACGGAGTCCCGTACGGCGGCGGACACCCTCGCCGCGGTACGGGCCTACGCCGACAGCCATCCGAACCAGGAGTGGATCACCGGCGGCGGCTGGTCCATGGAGGCCTTCGACGGTGGCAGCCCGACCCGGGACCGGCTCGACACCGTCGTACCCGACCGTCCCGTCTTCCTGGTCAACCGCGACCATCACGGCGCCTGGGTCAACACCCGCGCCCTGACGCTCGCCGGCATCACCCGCGACACCCCCGACCCGGCCGACGGCCGTATCGAACGCGACGACCGGGGCGAGCCCACCGGACTCCTCCAGGAGGGCGCCATGGACCTGGTCGCCCAGCACACCCCGCGCTCCACGCCCGCCGACCGGCTCACCGCCCTGCTCCGAGCCCAGCGCCTCCTCCACTCCTACGGGATCACCGCCTGGCAGGACGCCATCGTCGGCGTCTACGGCTCGATGGACGACGCGTCCGACGCCTATCTCACCGCGGCCCGCGACGGATCGCTGACCGCCCGTGTCGTCGGCGCCCTGTGGTGGGACCGCGAGCGCGGCGCCGAGCAGATTCCCGAACTCGTCGCCAGGCGGAAGGAGCTGACAGACGGAAGGTTCCGGGCCGGCTCGGTGAAGATCATGCAGGACGGGGTCGCCGAGACGGGCACCGCCGCCCTGCTCACCCCGTACCTCGACGCCTGCGGCTGCGCCACCACCAACAGCGGCACCAGCTTCGTCGACCCCGTCGAGCTGCGCCGGTACGTCACCGAACTGGACGCCCTCGGCTTCCAGACCCACTTCCACGCCCTCGGTGACCGCGCCGTGCGCGAGGCACTCGACGCCGTCGAGGCGGCCCGCACCGCGAACGGCCGCACCGACACCCGGCCCCACCTCGCCCACCTCCAGATCGTCCACCCCGACGACATCCCCAGGTTCCGCGAGCTCGGTGCCACAGCCAACATCCAGCCGCTGTGGGCCGCCCATGAACCGCAGATGGACGAGCTGACCATCCCCTTTCTCGGCGACGAACGCGCCGCGCTGCAGTACCCGTTCGGCGCGCTGCTGCGGTCCGGCGCAACCGTCGCGGCGGGCAGCGACTGGCCGGTCAGCAGCGCCGAACCGCTGCACGGCATCCACACCGCGGTCAACCGGATCGCCCCGGACGGCGAAGGACCGGTCTTCCTGCCCGGGGAGCGCATCGGGCTCACCGCCGCCATCGCCGCGTACACGGCAGGATCGGCCCATGTGAACCACCTGGACGACACCGGCTCCATCCGCGCCGGAGCCCTCGCCGACCTGGTGGTCCTGGACCGCGACGTGTACGCGGGCCCGCCCGAGGAGATCGGCGCCACCCGCGTGCTCCAGACGTACGTCGGCGGACACCGGGTCCACGACACGGAGGCCTGACACACCGGTAGGCGGCCCCCGCGGAACCTCCGGTGGGGCCGCCCCGCCGCGCCACCGCTGCCGTGACACCCACCCACCGCGTACGGTTGTTCGCGTTCGATCACCGGGCATCGGTCGTACGTCGCAGAAGCCCGGACCGTCACGAAAAGGGAGACCGCGGTATGGCGCAGCAGGTACAAGGGGTCATCGCACCGGGGAAGAACGAGCCGGTACGGGTCGAGACCATCGTGATCCCGGACGCCGGCCCCGGCGAGGCTGTCGTGAAGATCCAGGCGTGCGGCGTCTGCCACACCGATCTGCACTACAAGCAGGGCGGCATCAACGACGACTTCCCGTTCCTGCTCGGTCATGAGGCCGCGGGCATCGTGGAGTCCGTCGGCGAGGGCGTCACGGACGTCGAGCCCGGCGACTTCGTCATCCTCAACTGGCGTGCGGTCTGCGGGCAGTGCCGGGCGTGTCTGCGCGGCCGCCCCTGGTACTGCTTCAACACCCACAACGCCAGGCAGAAGATGACGCTGCTGGACGGCACCGAGCTGTCGCCCGCGCTCGGCATCGGTGCGTTCGCGGAGAAGACCCTGGTCGCCGCGGGCCAGTGCACCAAGGTCGACCCCGAGGTCTCGCCGGCCGTCGCCGGGCTGCTCGGCTGCGGCGTCATGGCGGGCATCGGCGCCGCCATCAACACCGGCGAGGTCGGCCGCGGCGACTCGGTCGCCGTCATCGGCTGTGGTGGCGTCGGCGACGCGGCCGTCGTCGGCGCGCGGCTGGCCGGCGCGGCGAAGATCATCGCGGTGGACATCGACGACCGCAAGCTGGACACGGCGAAGAAGATGGGCGCCACCCACACCGTCAACTCCCGCTCCACCGACCCGGTCGAGGCGATCCGTGCCCTGACCGGCGGCAACGGCGCCGACGTCGTCATCGAGGCGGTGGGCCGCCCGGAGACGTACAAGCAGGCGTTCTACGCCCGCGACCTCGCCGGCACCGTCGTCCTCGTCGGCGTCCCCACCCCCGAGATGCAGCTCGAACTGCCGCTCCTCGACGTGTTCGGCCGTGGTGGCTCACTCAAGTCCTCCTGGTACGGCGACTGTCTGCCCTCGCGCGACTTCCCGATGCTGATCGACCTGCACCAGCAGGGCCGGATCGACCTCGGCGCGTTCGTCACCGAGACCATCGGACTCGGTGACATCGAGCAGGCCTTCACCCGGATGCACGAAGGCGACGTGCTGCGCTCGGTGGTGGTCTTCTGATGACCGCCCGCATCGACCACCTCGTCACGTCCGGCACCTTCGCCCTCGACGGCGGCGAGTGGGACGTCGACAACAACGTCTGGATCGTCGGCGACGACACCGAGGCGATCGTCATCGACGCCGCCCATGACGCCGCTGCCATCGAGGCCGCCCTGGGCGGCCGTACGCTGCGCGCCATCGTCTGCACGCACGCGCACAACGACCACATCGACGCGGCCCCGGCCCTCGCCGACGCCACCGGTGCGCCGATCCTGCTGCACCCCGACGATCTGCCGCTGTGGAAGCAGACCCATCCGCACCGCACCCCCGACGCCGAACTGGCCGAGGGCCAGGAGCTGGAGATCGCCGGGACCACGCTCCAGGTCCTGCACACGCCCGGCCATGCCCCGGGTGCGGTCTGTCTGTACGCCCCCGAGCTGGCCACCGTCTTCACCGGGGACACGCTCTTCCAGGGCGGCCCCGGCGCCACCGGACGGTCCTTCTCGCACTTCCCGACGATCGTCGAGTCGATCAGGGACCGGCTGCTCGCGCTGCCGGCGGAGACCATCGTCCGTACCGGACACGGCGACTCCACCACGATCGGCGCGGAGGCACCCCACCTGGACGAGTGGATCGCCCGGGGCCACTGACCGCGCGGGGTCTCACCGGTCCGGCCACGCGGACAGCCGCAGCCCGCTCTCGAAGCGGCGCGGTCCGCCCGTGACCGGATCGGTGAACTCCAGGACCCGGGCCAGGAGTTGCAGCGGACGCGTCCAGTCGTCCGCCGCACCCTCCGGCTCGATCACCGGATAGACCGGATCGTGGACGAGCGGCAGTCCCAGACCTCTCATGTGCACCCGCAGCTGGTGGGTCCGGCCGGTGGCGGGCAGCAACCGGTAGTGGCCGAGCCCCTCCCGGTGCTCCAGCAGTTCGATCCGGCTCTCGCTGTTCGGCTCGCCCGGCTCCTCCCGGGCGGCGATCACTCCGCGCTCCTTGACGATCCGGCTCCGTACCGTACGGGGGAAGGCGATCGAGGGGTCGTACGGTGCCACCGCCTCGTACTCCTTGCGCACCAGCTTGTCCCGGAACAGCGTCTGGTACGCACCGCGGTCCTCGGGCCGCACGACGAAGAGCACCAGGCCCGCGGTCAGCCGGTCCAGCCGGTGTGCGGGCTGCAGCGACGGCAGCCCCAGTTCCCGGCGGAGCCGCGCCACGGCCGTCTCGGTGATGTGCCGGCCGCGCGGTGTCGTGGCGAGGAAGTGCGGCTTGTCGGCGATGACGAGCCGGGCGTCGCGGTACACCACACCGACCGGGAACGGCACCGGTTCCTCGGGCGCGAAGTCCCGGTGGAACCAGAGGAAACGGCCTGCTGTGTACGGCTCGTCGGGGGCCACGGGCCCCAGCACCGATACGAACCGGCCGTCGGCGAACATGGCGTCCACCCGGTCCGCTCCGATCGCACCGGCGAACCGCGCCAGCAGATGATCGCGGACCGTCGCCCACTCCTCGCCCGGATCCTCGGGGAGCCGCACCCTGACCGGATCGATCCCGTCCCGCTGCGGCAGAGGCGCCGGCGGAGGCTTCGCACGGCCTCTCATCGCGCGGGCCCTGCCTGTTCGTCGGCGCCCGGGGCGCGGCGGCTCGAGGTGCTGGTGGTCATGGTGCGGCAATCCTGTCACAGCGTCGGCGCAGGTCAGCGACGGCTGCGCGGTCACGCCCCACCGGCATCGGGCGGGCGGCAGCGCCCTCTCCCCGGTGGCCGCAGCCGATGCGCTCGGCCACGTGGCCACCGAGGAGGAACGGGCCCCGCTCACCTCCTGCTCACTCCACGGTCGAGAACACGAACGAGAACTGTGCCGCCGCCGCGTCGAGCCGGTACTGCGGCAGCACGCCCGGACCGCACGACTGCGAACCGATGCCCTGCATCGCGTGATCCAGATTGACCCGGACGGTCTCCCGGGCCACCAGATCCGGCAGATGCTCCGCCGCATCCAGCTGCTCGTTGGTCCACCGCCGGGCGGTGAACCAGAACGGCTCAGTTCCTTCGCGGGGCTCCGGGCGGGACCGCCTGCGCCGCGCCGGCGGCGTCGGGCGTCCCGGGCGGGTCATTGGCCCGGTTGCGTGACATTCCCGCCCCCGCCGGGACCGCTCTGCGCGCCGGGTCCGGGCCGCTCGCCGCGCTCGGTGTTCCCTTCCTGGGGAAGGCGGCGCGGCGCGAAAGGGCTCGCTTCTGCTCCCGGCAGGACGGCGCGGCGACGCCCTTCCCACAAGCGACTGCCGGTTCAGCGGCCCGCCCGGCGGCCATGTCTGCCGACGGGCCGCCCTGAATGCCGAAGGAGAAGTCGTGGTGGCTGGAAGTACCGGTGAGGTCCGGGGCGCGATGTCCGCGCGGCTCGTCGCAGGGCAGAAGGCGCTGGTGACCGGGGCCAATTCAGGTATCGGCAGGGCGACCGCGATCGCACTCGGACGGGCCGGTGCGGACGTCGTGGTCAACTACGTCGCCGGTGAGGACGAGGCCGAGCAGGTCGTCGCGGAGATCAAGGGCTTCGGGGTCCGCGCCTACGCCCATCAGGCCGATGTCTCCGACGAGGCCCAGGTCGTCGGCATGGTCGCCCGCATGGTCGAGGAGTTCGACACCATCGACATCCTGGTGGCCAACGCGGGCCTCCAGCGGGATGCGCCGAGCGTGGAGATGACGCTCGCCCAGTGGCAGAAGGTCATCGACGTCAACCTCACCGGCCAGTTCCTCTGCGCGCGGGAGGCCGTCAAGGAGTTCGTGCGGCGCGGCGTCGTGCCGGAGGTCTCCCGGTCTGCCGGGAAAATCGTCTGCATGAGCTCGGTCCACCAGATCGTCCCCTGGGCGGGCCACGTGAACTACGCCTCCTCCAAAGGCGGCGTGGGCATGATGATGGAGACCCTCGCGCAGGAGCTGGCCCCCCAGGGAATCCGGGTGAACGCCGTTGCGCCGGGCGCCGTCCGCACCCCCATCAACAGGAGTGCCTGGGACACCCCGGAGGCCGAGTCCGACCTCCTGCGGCTGATCCCGTACCGCCGGGTCGGGGAGCCGGAGGACATCGCCAACGCCGTCGTCGTGGTGGCATCCGATCTGCTCGACTATGTCGTGGGCGCCACGCTGTATGTGGACGGCGGAATGACACTCTTCCCCGGCTTCGCCACCGGAGGCTGAACGCTCCTGCCTGGCGTGGCTGTGTGGCCATGGACCGTGATCCTCCCGGAGAGCCGGCCGGGCGGCTGCCCGGGCGAGCGGTCTGCCGGCGGCGGCCGGGACGGCAGGGTCAGCGGCCCTCCTCCAGGTCGAGCGCCGCGTCGAGCGTGGTGGCGGCCATGATCAGGGACAGGTGGGTGAACGCCTGCGGGAAGTTGCCCAGTTGCTCACCGCTCGGGCCGATCTCCTCGGCGAACAGCCCGACGTGGTTGGCGTAGGTCTGCATCTTCTCGAAGGCGTATCTCGCCAGCGGGAGCCGGCCCGCGCGGGCCGTCGCGTCGACGTACAGGAAGGTGCAGAGACTGAACGTGCCCTCGGAGCCGCGCAGACCGTCCGGTGAGGCCGCGGGGTCGTACCGGTAGACGAGGCTGTCCGAGACGAGTGTGCGATCCATGGCGTCCAGCGTGGACAGCCATGCCGGGTCCTTGGGGGCGATGAACCCGACTCTCGGCATCAGCAGCAGTGAGGCGTCCAGCACGTCGCCGCCGTACTGCTGGACGAAGGCCTTCTCCGACTCGCTCCAGCCACGCTCCATGATCTGCTCGAAAATGGCGTCCCTGGTCCTCGTCCACCTGATGGTGTCGGCAGGCCTGCGGAAGACGTCCGCCAGGCGAAGCCCGTTGTCGAAGGCGGCCCACGTCATCACCCGGCTGTACGTGAAGTCCTTGCGGCCGCCACGGGTCTCCCAGATGCCTTCGTCCGGCCGGTCCCAGGCGTCCGCGAGCCAGTCGAGCGTCGTGGTGAGTGCCTTCCAGCCCGAGTAGGTGGCGTGCTGGCTGATCTCGCGGCCCTGCGCCAGTGCGTAGACGGCTTCGCCGTAGATGTCCAGCTGGAGCTGGCCGGCCGCGCCGTTGCCCGCACGGACGGGGTACGAGCCCTGATACCCCTCGAAGTGCGTCAGGGTCTGCTCGGGCAGGTTCGGGTCACCGTCCACCCGGTACACGGTCTGCAGAGGCTCCCCGCCCTTTCCCTCGCGCTCGTGCAGCCGGGCGACCAGCCAGTGGACGAACGCGACCGCCTCCTCGACGAAGCCGAGATCCATCAGGGCACGCACGGACAGCGAACCGTCGCGGATCCAGGTGTACCGGTAGTCCCAGTTGCGCTCTCCGCCGACCTGTTCCGGCAGCCCCATGGTCGGCGCGGCGACCATGGCGCCGGTGGGGGCGTAGATGAGCAGCTTCAGGGTGATCGCCGAGCGGTGTACGAGCTCGGGCCACCGGCCCCGGTAGCGCGAGGTGCGCAGCCACGCCTTCCAGAAGTGGATGACGTCCCAGGACCGTGCGGTGATCCCGTCGATGGTCAGGGGCGGGGGAGCCTCACCGCCCGGATCGCAGACGGTGAACACGGCGCAGCCGATCTCGCCCGCCCTCAGGGTCACCGTGCCCCGGACGTCCCGGCCGTCGCGCTCCAGCGGGAAGGTGCTCTGCAGGTGGGCGCTGATGCCGGGGGCCCGGAAGAGCGCGCCGTCCGGACCGAGGTCGAGCTCGTGCTCGGCCCGGCCGTAGTCGAAACGCGGCCTGCACCGGAGCGTGAAACCGACGGTCCCCCGCACGACCCGCACCAAACGGACCAGGGTGTGCCGGTCGGTGGCGGTACCCGTCCGGTCGGGAGGCATGTAGTCGACCACTTCGCCCACCCCGTCCGGCGACATGAATCGGGTCACCAGGACCGCCGTGTCGGGGTAGTAGAGCTGCTTGCAGCTGATGCCGGGCTGCTCCGGCGCCAACTGGAAATACCCCCCGCGTTCGACGTCGAGCAGCGCCGCGAAGATGCTGGGAGAGTCGAATCGGGGGGCGGCGAACCAGTCGATGACACCCCGGGACGAGACGAGCGCGGCAGTCTGCAGATCGCCGACCAGCCCGTGCTCGGCGATCGGCGGATAGCGTTCGTCCATCGTGGCTCCGGTGGTAGGAAGCCCCGAGCCCCACCCACCACTATCCGACAGAACGGATACCCGCGCCTGGTCTGTACGGGGTACGGGCGTCGCCGCCCGGCCGGTGTCACGGCGTAACCCCTCGACCACATCGTGGCCCTGGTGCAGTGGACGGGCGGCGGTGCAGTGGACCGCCACGTATGGCCCCCGTGGGCGAACTTGCCCGGCCATCGGAGCAGGACGTTCGTGTCCCGCTTGACTCGCCGGGTCGTTGTCCGCACGCTCCCGAGAGGCGGCCGACGGCCCGGCCGCCACCCAGCCCGGGCTTGCGGGCCGTCCGCCTTCGAGCAGACCGAGGAGGCCACGCGTGCACGAGAGCCGGACCGGACGGCAGGTGACTCTCCGCCATGGGGACCGGAGCGCGGTCGTCGTCGAACTCGGAGCGGCCCTACGCCATTACGCCGTCGGCGACCGGCTCGTACTCGACGGATTCGCGCCGGACGACCGGATCACCGGCGGGCGCGGTCAGATCCTCGCGCCGTGGCCCAACCGGATCCAGGACGGCCGCTACCGCTGGGACGGGCAGGACCAGCAACTGCCTCTGACCGAACCGGAGAACGGCAACGCCATCCACGGCCTGCTCCGCTGGACATCGTGGCGGATCGTCGAGGCGCAGGACGACCGGGCGGTGCTCGATGTCTCCCTGTGGCCCCAGCCCGGATACCCCTTCCACCTCCGGGTCCGAGCCGAGTACACCCTGGATGACGACGGCCTCGCTGTGGCCGTCGTCGCACGCAACGTCGGCGAGAACGCCGCACCCTACGGGGTCGGCCAGCACCCCTACCTCACGGTCGGCACCGGGACCGTGGACGACGCGCTGCTGACCGTACCGGCGCGGACACGGCTGCGCACCGGCGAGCGGGGGCTGCCGGTGGCTGCGGAACCGGTCCAGGACTCTCCGTACGACTTCCGCACGCCTCGAGCCATCGGGACCCAGCGACTGGACACCCCGTTCTGCGACCTCGACCGGGATGCGCGCGGGCGGGCCGTGGTCAGCCTCGCCCATTCCTCCGGCGCATGGGGTACCGACGTATGGCTGGGTGAGGGCGCCGGGCACGTCCAGGTGTACACCGGTGACACCCTGCCCGAAGGGGAGCGCCGCCGCTCCGTCGCCATCGAGCCGATGTCGTGCCCGCCGGACGCGTTCCGCACCGGCACGGGCCTTGTCACTCTGGGGCCCGGTGAGGAGCACACAGTCCGCTGGGGGATCACCCCGTGGCAGGAATGACGGTCGCGCCGCGGCGCTCGATGCCGCCCGTTCCCCGGGGCGCCCGCGTCAGGAGCATCCACCGGCCGGTCGGATGACCCGGCACCGCGGAGGCGCCGCATGACGACGGATCAGGTCCTCCTGGGCGTGGGACTGACCCTGGTGCTAGCCGTCGGATCGCAGGTCCTGGCAGGCCGGCTGCGTATCCCGGCACTCATCGTGCTGCTGCCGGTCGGGTTCACCGCCGGTGCGCTGGTGGACGAGCTCGACCCGCACCGGCTGCTGGGTCCGGCGTTCTCCCCTCTCGTGTCACTCGCCGTCGCGGTGATCCTCTACGACGCGGGTATCGGGCTCGATCTCAGGAGACTGAAGGGCCATGTCCGCCGCGTCGTCATCAGGCTGATCTGGATCGGGGTCCTGATCACCTGGGTGCTCGGCACACTCCTCGCCGTGCCACTGCTGGGCATGGACCGGCGGGCGGCCGTCATGCTGGGCGCGATCCTCGTGGTCTCCGGACCGACCGTGGTGGGGCCGCTGCTCAGCTTCGTCCGGCCGAAGGAACGGCCGCAGCACATCCTGGTCTGGGAGGGCTCCCTCATCGACCCGGTCGGCGGCATCCTGGGAGCGCTCGTCTTCCATCTCGTCGAAGCGAGCACCGGTCGTCACGTCGGCAGCGGAGCGCTGAACTTCCTCGGCAGCGTCGGTGTCGGGATGACGGGAGGCATTGCCGGAACCGTGCTCCTGTGGGTGCTGTTCCGCCGGCTCCGGCCCGGCGAGATCCTCGGGACCACTGCCCAGCTCGCCGCGGTGATCGCGGTGGCGGCCTGCTGCGATGTCGTGCGCGAGGACTCCGGACTCATCGCCGCTGTGATGATGGGCCTGGCAGTCGCCAACCATCCGGGTTTCGACGTCCCGGCACGCCGGCCCTTCTTCGAGACCTTGGTCAGTCTGATTCTCGGCCTGCTCTTCATCTCCATCTCGGCCACTGTCACCCCGCAGTCGCTGCGGCACGTGGTACTTCCCGCGCTGGGCCTCACCGTTGTCCTCGTGCTCGTGGTCAGGCCACTGGTGGCGTTCATGTCGACGCTCGGCACGGACCTGACCAGGGGCGAGCGGGGCTTCATCGGCTGGATGGCACCGCGAGGCATCGTCGCGGCGGCGACCGCCTCGACGTTCTCCGCCACCCTGGTCGCGAAGGGAATCGGCGGCGCTTCGAAGATTCTTCCCACCACCTTCGTCGTCATCGTGGCCACGGTGACGCTGTACGGGCTGACGGCATCGGCGGTCGCCAGGGGCCTGGGCGTCGTCAGACCGTCCCGCTCACGTCCGCTGCTGGTCGGTGGCGAGCCATGGGTGGTGGACCTCGGGCGGGCGTTGAGAGCGGCGGGGCTGCAGGTACTGATGTGGGCCGGCCTGGACCAGCAGCGTGAGCGCATCGGACAGGCGGGACTCGAGCTGGCCCCGGGGGAGCTGCTGGCTGCCGCCACCGGGGAGGGCGCCGAGCTGGAGGGCATCACGGCGGTGTTCCTCCTGACAGCCGAGGACGATTTCAACGCGCTGGCGGCCACCGTCCTGCGTGGCAGCGTCGAGGGATCCGTCCATCGAGTCGGTTCTCCGCGCGAGAGCGTCGGTGTGGTGGCCCCGTTCATCGGCGGCGAGGTCCTGTTCGGTACGGAGCTGACCGGGATGGCACTGACCCGGAGGTACGAGGAAGGGGCGTCCATCGTGACGAGGCCCGCAGATCAGGCCGCACCGGCCGGCTGGGACATGCTGTTCCTGGTCCGGGGCGACGGCCGGCTCGATCCGGTCACCGAGGGGAACCGTCCGCTACCCGGACCGGGGGACCTCGCCGTCCTCCTGGCTCCCGCCTCCACCGGTCGATCCGCTGTGCCACCCGCTCCGGGGCAGACACCGGCGTAGGACCACAAAAAAGCAGATGCGGATCGAGTACCTACTCGATCCGCATCTGCTACGTCTTCCTGCACAAAAGGGGAAGACCGCTGGTGTCCGAGGGGGGACTTGAACCCCCACGCCCGATAAAGGGCACTAGCACCTCAAGCTAGCGCGTCTGCCATTCCGCCACCCGGACAAGGTGTCTGTCTCGCGGGCCGTGCCCGTTCCGACGTGGAAAACAATAGCAAACATTCGGGGGTGCTCGATCACGCCACTGGCCGTGCGAACGGTGCATGACGGGGGGACGGGCGGCCTTGGGTGAGCGGGCCCGGCGCGGGAGGATGGGCGGGAGCACCAGGGTGACAGTGGAAGGAAGCAGTGTGAGCGAGACGAACACGGTCGGCGGCCCGTCCGGCGAGGACGAGGTCGTGGACCTCTGCCGCGAGCTGATCCGGATCGACACCAGCAACTACGGAGACCACTCGGGTCCGGGTGAACGGGTGGCCGCCGAGTACATCGCCGAGCAGCTCGCCGAGGTCGGGCTCGAACCGAAGATCTTCGAATCCCACAAGGGCCGTGCCTCGACGGTGGCCCGGATCGAGGGCGAGGACCCGTCGAGGCCCGCGCTGCTCATCCACGGCCACACCGACGTCGTGCCGGCCAATGCCCAGGACTGGACGCACGACCCGTTCTCGGGCGAGATCGCGGACGGCTGCGTGTGGGGCCGCGGCGCGGTCGACATGAAGGACATGGACGCGATGACCCTCGCGGTCGTCCGCGACCGGATGCGCAGTGGCCGCAAGCCCCCGCGCGACATCGTGCTGGCGTTCCTGGCCGACGAGGAGGCCGGTGGTACGTACGGTGCGCGGTATCTCGTCGACAAGCACCCGGACCTCTTCGACGGCGTCAGCGAGGCGATCGGTGAGGTCGGCGGCTTCTCCTTCACGGTCAACGAGAAGCTGCGGCTCTATCTCGTCGAGACGGCCCAGAAGGGCATGCACTGGATGAAGCTCACCGTGGACGGTACCGCCGGGCACGGCTCGATGACCAACGACGACAACGCGATCACCGAGCTCTGCGAGGCCGTCGGGCGGCTCGGGCGGCACAAGTGGCCGGTCAGGGTGACCAAGACCGTACGGTCCTTCCTCGACGAGCTGTCCGACGCGCTCGGCACCCCGCTCGACCCGGAGGACATGGACGCCACGCTCGCCAAGCTGGGCGGCATCGCCAAGATGATCGGTGCCACCCTGCGCAACTCGGCCGCCCCGACCATGCTGGGCGCCGGGTACAAGGTGAACGTGATCCCGGGCCAGGCCGTCGCCCATGTCGACGGCCGCTTCCTGCCCGGCTTCGAGGACGAGTTCCTGGCCGACCTGGACCGGATCCTCGGCCCGCGGGTGAGGCGCGAGGACGTGCACGGCGACAAGGCGCTGGAGACCAGCTTCGACGGCTCCCTGGTCGATGCCATGCAGGTCGCGCTGAAGGCGGAGGACCCGATCGCCCGCGCCGTCCCGTACATGCTCTCCGGCGGCACCGACGCCAAGTCCTTCGACGACCTCGGCATCCGCTGCTTCGGATTCGCGCCGCTGAAGCTGCCGCCGGAGCTCGACTTCGCGGGCATGTTCCACGGTGTGGACGAGCGAGTGCCGGTCGACGGTCTGAAATTCGGCGTGCGGGTGCTCGACCGTTTCATCGACAACTGCTGAATCATCACGCCGGTAATCGCCAGCGTGTACGTATGTGACCGGAACGAGTGAAAGGAACCATACGCTCGTAGCCCCATTACTTCTTCCTCGTTACAGGTGGTGCGGTCCGCGGCTGGGGCCGCATTGCCAACTAGGAGGAATAATGATCAAGAAGGTCGTCGCTGCTGCGGCAGTCACTGGCGGTCTGGTGCTCGCGGGTGCGGGCATGGCCGTCGCCGACTCGGGCGCGCAGGGTGCCGCTGTCGGGAGCCCCGGCGTGATCTCGGGCAACACGATCCAGGTTCCCGTGCACGTGCCGGTGAACGTGTGCGGCAACACGATCTCCGTGATCGGGCTGCTCAACCCCGCCTTCGGCAACGGCTGCGTCAACGGCTGATGTTGTGCATCAACCCGTAAGGGTTTGAGCCCGGTCGGCCCCGGGGTGCACGCCATGCACTCCGGGGCCGACCGGGCACTCCGCCCCCCGCACGGTCGAGTCCGGGGGTTTTCCGGAAGGTAGAAGGCAGGAACAACCTATGCGACAGGTCACGCGTAAAGGCCTGATCACCATGGCGGCAGCGGGCGGAGTGCTCGCGCTGAGTGGTGGCTATGCGCACGCCGACGCGGGAGCGACCGGCGACGCATCGAATTCCCCGGGGGTGCTGTCAGGGAATTCGATCGAGATCCCGGTCCACGTACCGGTCAATGCATGCGGTAACTCCGTGAGTGTCGTCGGACTGCTCAATCCCGCAGCCGGAAACGCTTGCGGAAGCGGTTCGGGAAGTGATTCGGGAAGCGCGACTTCGAGCCGACACGGCTCGGCCGCCCCCGCATCGGGCAGCCGGGCGTCGAACCACAGCGCCCAGGACCCGTCGGCAGTCGACCTCGGGCCGGGAACCGGCAAGCACCGGGCCGTCGGCAGCGACAGCAGGAACGGGGCGACCGCCGAGGGGTACACGCAGGGCTCGCCCGGCATCCTCTCGGGCAACACCGTCCAGGCGCCCATCGACATCCCGGTGAACGCCTGCGGAAACAGCATCACCATCGGCGGACTCCTCAGCCCGTCCTCCGGCAACAGCTGCGAGAACGACCCTGACGTCGCACCACCGCCGGTCAGGCAGGTCACCCCGGGCAAGCCCACCCCCCCGATGGGGCTCACGGGGTTCGGAGTGCCCAGCACCCCGAATGCACCCGAGCCCCAGGCGGTCGAACTCGCACACACCGGAGCGGGCGGGCTCGACCTGCTCGTCCCGGCGAGCGCGGGCCTGCTGCTGGCGGGCGCGGGCACGGTGCTGTACCGCCGCTCCCGCATGTCCGCGTAACAGCAGGACGAACACGGGCACAGGCGGAACGAAACGAGCGGGCCCCGCGAATGCGGGGCCCGCTCCGTTTCACCAGGTGGCCCGTAGCTGGCGGATGATCCGCCGGCGCAGCCGCACCCTGCGGCTGCCGTCACGGCGCAGCGTCAGTCGGTCCAACTCCCAGTGCCCGTACTCGGCATGGTCGGTCAGCAGGCGGGCCGTCTCCTTCCGGGACACCCCGCGCGGCACGTACACGTCGACAAATTCGTATTCCGGCATCGCATCTATTGTGCGGGCAGAGGCTGTGTACGGATAGCGTCTGCACTATGTCTGATGCTGCGCAGCCCACCGCTGCCGAGGTACGCGCCGCCGCCGATGCCGTCAAAGCCGCGCTCGACCATCACCTCGAGGCGGTCGAGCGCCGGTCCGGGGACGACGACCCGGCCGTCTACGACGCGTTCAACGCACTGGCCGCTGCGGCCGAGGTCTACGACGAACTCCTCTACGACCGCTATGACGAGGTCACCCCCTTCGAGATTCCCGGCGTCGACGACTCCATGCCGCCGTACGCCGGCCCCGAGGAGCCGAACGCGCTCAGCGTGCTGATCCGCCGCGACTACGCGGTGGTGGAGCCGCCCCGGCTGCTCGCACAGGCGCAGCGGATCGCCGACGCGGATCCGGGCGACGGCGGCAAGGGGGCCGGCGCCGCGGCCGGGACCAGTGTCCATGCGGCGCTCGGTGTGCTCTTCGGCGAGTACGAACCGGACGAGATCGCCTCCCGGCATCAGGAGTTCGGCCTGGAGGAGGGCGACTCGACGCTCTGGGTCTCGGCGGCCGAGGAACTGCCCGAGGCGGGGGAGTGGCTCGGCGCCCCATTCGACGAGGCCGACCCGCAGCTGGTGGTCTGCCGCTTCGACGTCAGTTCCGTCTTCGACGAGGACGACCTCGACGAGGAGCTGGACGACCTGGCGGCCGACAGCTCCTGATCCCGTCGCCGACGGAGCCGGAGGACCGCTGCAGTGTGCGGTCCTCCGGCCCTCCGGTCGTCTAGACCGTGGCCGTCGGCAGCGCCTCCAGCAGGGCGCGCAGCCGGGTCGTGCGGTCCTGGGACGGGGACTGGGCCACCGCGCGCGGCAGCGCCTGGTCCACCCCGTGCACCACGGACAGATGCCGCTCCCCACGGCTGAACGCGGTGTACACCCACGCCCGGCTCAGCCCCTGCGCGGCGTCACCGGGCAGTACGACGACCACTGCCGGCCATCGCATCCCGGTCGCCTGGTGGGCGCTGAGGGCCCAGCCGTGGCGTACCGACGACTCCACCCGCTCCTGCGGTACGACGACCGGCGTGCCCGCGCAGTCCAGATGCAGGCCCTCGGCGTCGGCCGAGACGACCACGCCGGGGACCGTCCTGCCGGGCGTCGGGATGTGCACGACCCGGTCGCCCGGGTCGAAACCGCCGAACCGTCCGGGGCCGGCGTTCAGCCGCTGCTTGAGCGCTGTGTTGAGCGCCCGGGTGCCCGCCGGGCCGCCGTGCCCGACGGTGATCACCTGTGTGTCCGCCGACGGTACGCCGATCGCGCGCGGCACCGAGTCGGCGACCAGTTGCACGGTGCGGTGCACCGCCTCGCCCGCGTCGTGCACGGGGACGATCACCACTTCCTTGCCGGGCGCTTCCACCTGGTTCAGCTCGCCGATGCCGATCCCGGAGACCAGCTCGCCGATCGGACCGGGATCCGGCGTACGGGAGACCACCTGCGGGCACGTGCGGGCGGCCAGCACGTCCGCGAACACCCGGCCCGCACCCGCCGAGCCCAGCACTCCCGGATCGCCGCTCAGCACCAGCCGGGTGCCGTCGGCGAGGGACTCCACCAGGATCGCGGCCGTCTCGACATCCAGCTGCGGGGCGTCCAGCACGACCAGCAGGTCGACGGCGATCGCCCCGTCCTCGTCCCGGCCGGGGCCCTCCGCGCCGGAGAGCAGTCCGGTGATGGTGACTGCCGCGGACGGGTCGCCGAGTGCCTCGGCCAGCCGCCGACTGCCGTCCACGCTGTGGGTGGCGCCGACGGCCTGCAGCCCGAGGGAGCGGGCGGCGGTGATCAGCGCGGCGGGTTCGGCCCTGGCCGCCTCACCGCCGGTGTGCGCGACGAGGCCACCGGCCGCGACCGTGCGGACCAGCTCGGCCGCGGAGGGGGAACCGGCGGCCGCGGCCGGCTCCGACCAGTCGGCATCCTTCTCACAGGCGTTGACCAGCCGCGCCAGACCGTCGGCGAGACTCTCCTCGGCGAGCGCGTACCGGTCGAGCCCGAGGAGCACCTGCGGCGGCTCCTGCCCGGCGCTGACCTCGGCCTGCTCGCCGGATTCCGCGAGCTCCTCAGCCCCCTCGTCGGCCGGCTCGTCCAGACCCTCCTGGAAGACCAGCACGACGCCCTCGGCGACAGCGTGCTGCACGGCTGCCTCGGGGTCGGTCACCGCACGCTCGGCGAGCGCGGCCCGCACGGCAGAGGCGTCCAGCGCGGTATGCCCCTGCAGCGCGGCGCGCTCAAGCAGCCAACCGACCAGCGCCGCCGTCCGCCGCTCGTCGTCCGGGCCGCAGTCGGCACCCAGCAGCGCCCGCGCGAAGCCGTCGGCCTGCTCAGGCCGGACGCCGGCGACGGCCAGCAGCTGCCACGGGTCCTCACGCAGCACGTCGGCCGCCTGAGCGCCGAGCGTCTGTGCCGCCGGGCCCGCCAGTACCTCCGGCGCCCCGCCCTCGGCCAGCACGGCCGACACCGCGGCCACGGCCTCCGCGGAGGCGCCCTGCGGCGCCCGGACCGGCTCGGATGCACGGGGGCGTACCGGTGCGGGTGCGGGAGCGACCCGGCGGGGGGCGGGCGCGGGCGCGTCGAAGAACGCCGCACCGGGCTTCTCGCCGCTCTCCACGGCGCGCACCGCCGCCAGCAGATCGGCGGCCGGCCCGCTCAGCTTGGCGCCGGCCGCGATGGGACCGCCCTTCTCGGCCTTGCGCTTCTCGATCCGCTCCCGCAACTCACGCTGGGCAGCGAGCTCGGCCTCGGCCTCGGAGAGCGCGGCGGCCGCCTCGCCGTCGGCCGTGTCGGTGGAGTCCGCCGCGCCGGCCGCGTCCGTCCCGTCCGTCTCCTCCGCCTCGGGGTCCGTGGCCGCCCCGCTCGCGTCCCCTCCCACGTCCTGGGCGGACGGGTCGGGTGCGGCGGCAGCGGTGTCCGCGACAACGGTGTCGTCGGCGGCGGCCGAGGGGCCGGGGGTTTCCCCCCGGGGAAGCGCAGTCACAGCGTGCTCCAGTCCTGGTCGGGATAGCGGTGCACGGGCGCCGACACATCGTCGAGCGCCTGGCAGATCTCGTCAGGAAGACTAAGCGCCTCCACTGACAATGCTTCCGTGAGCTGCTGCGCGTTGCGTGCGCCGACGATCGGAGCCACCACTCCCGGCCGGTCCCGGACCCAGGCGAGCGCCACCTGCAGGGGTGTCGTGGCCAGACCGTCGGCCGCCGTCGCCACCGCGTCCACGATGCGGCTCGCCGGGTCGTCGAGATACGGCTCGACGAACGGGGCCAGCAGCTCCGATGCGCCGCGCGAGTCCGCCGGAGTGCCCGTCCGGTACTTGCCGGTCAGCACCCCGCGGCCCAGCGGGGACGACGGCAGCAGCCCCACGCCCAGATCGAGCGCGGCCGGCAGCACCTCGCGTTCCACGCCCCGCTGCAGCAGTGAGTACTCCATCTGCGTACTGGCCAGCCGGGTGCGCACCCCGGGCGAGGCGAGCTGCCAGGTCGCCGCCTTGGCGAGCTGCCAGCCGCAGAAGTTGGACACCCCCGCGTACCGGGCGCGGCCGGTCGACACCGCCAGGTCGACCGCCTGAAGGGTCTCCTCCAGCGGAGTCACCGGGTCGAAGGCGTGCACCTGCCACAAGTCCACGTAATCCGTACCGAGCCGCTCCAGCGAAGCGTCCAGCGCGGCCAGCAGATGCCCGCGCGAGCCGTTGAAACGGCGGTACGGATCGGCCACGCTGCCCGCTTTCGTGGCGATGACCAGATCGTGCCGAGGCACCAGCCCCTCGACGAGCTGCCCCAGCAGGTACTCGGCCTCGCCGCCGCCGTACACATCGGCTGTGTCGATCAGCGTGCCGCCCGCCTCCCAGAAGGCCTTCAGCTGTTCGGCAGCGTCGTGCTCGTCGGTGTCCCGGCCCCAGGTGAGGGTGCCGAGCCCGATCCGGGACACTCGAAGGCCGGTGCGGCCGAGATGCCTCTGCTCCATGGGGGCTGAGATTACTGGCCAGAGCCCCACTCGGCGGAAGCCTGTGGACAACCAGTGGCCAAGTCGCCCCTGCCGGATCCCGTTGCCGCGCGCTAGAGTCCCCGACACAGGGACGTTACTGATCAGTAAGGGGAGCGGCTATGCGGCTCGGCATCAATCTCGGTTACTGGGGCGCGGGAATGGACGGCGACAACCTCGCCGTCGCCCAGGAGGCCGACCGGCTCGGCTACGACGTCTGCTGGGCGGCCGAGGCGTACGGCTCCGACGCCCCGACCGTACTGACCTGGGTCGCGGCCCAGACCGAGTCCATCGACGTCGGCTCCGCCATCATGCAGATCCCGGCCCGCCAGCCGGCCATGACGGCGATGACCGCCGCCACGCTCGACTCGCTCTCCGGCGGCAGGTTCCGCCTCGGCCTCGGTGTGTCGGGACCGCAGGTCTCCGAGGGCTGGTACGGCGTCAAGTTCGACAAGCCGCTGGCCCGTACCCGTGAGTACGTGGAGATCGTCCGCCGGGCGATGTCCCGCGAGCGGCTCTCGTACGAGGGCGAGCACTGGACGCTCCCGCTCCCGGACGGCCCGGGCAAGCCCATCAAGCTGACCGTCCACCCGCAGCGCGAGCACATTCCGCTGTACATCGCCGCGATCGGCCCGAAGAACCTGGAGCAGACCGGCGAGATCGCCGACGGTGCGCTGCTGATCTTCCCGTCCGCCGAACACCTCGAGGACACCGCCGTGAAGCACCTGCGGGCGGGCCGCGAGAAGGCAGGGAAGACCATGGAGGGCTTCGACGTCTGCCCGACGCTGCCGCTGGCCGTCGGTGACGACATCAACGGGCTCGCCGACATGTTCCGCCCGTACACCGCGCTGTACGTCGGCGGCATGGGCAGCCGCAAGCAGAACTTCTACAACCAGCTCGCCCAGCGCATGGGGTACGAGAAGGAAGCCGCCGAGATCCAGGACAAGTACCTGTCCGGCGACAAGAACGGTGCCGCGGCCGCCGTGCCGCACCAGCTGATCGACCAGACCACACTGCTCGGTTCGGTCGAGCGGATCGCCGAGCGGATGCAGGCCTACGCCGCCGCCGGTGTCACCACGCTGACCCTCGCCCCGGCCGGCTTCACACTCGACGAGCGGCTCGCCGCCCTGCGCGCCGGTACGGACGCCCTGGAGCTGTCCGGCCTGACCGCCTGAGCGGACAGCACTACGGCCGTGGTGGGGGCTCGGGGGTCTTCCCCGCCACGGCCGTTACGCAGCACAACGCGCCACGCCGTCATCGGTTACGCTCCGCCCGTTCGGCCCTGTCGAACCGGACTCCGGTTGCCGACCTCCCCGTACCGCATTTGACTTTCCTTCTGCGGTCACCGGCACGGAGGCGCCAGCGATGCTCTCGGCAAAGAACCTGTTCCAGGAGATCCTCGACAACGACGAGTCGTTCCGTCTCTTCTGTTCCGTCGCCGCCGGCGGAGAGTCCCAGGGCGGCTGGGAGAACGGCCGCATCGCGGCCCTCGCCCCCGAGAGCCAGCGCGCCCTGGTCCCCAAGATCGCCCGGCACGGCGCCGACGAGGACAAGCACGGCCGGATCTTCAACGCCCTGCTGAAGAGGCGCGGGCTTCGGCCGGTCGAGGTGCCGCACGAGACCGACTACACGATGCTCCTGGAGCAGCACGGCGTCGGCCTCGCCCACGAGCAGTTGAAGCGCGACGAACCGCTCACCGAGCAGGACATCATCATGTATCTCGCGCACAGCAGAGTCACCGAGCAGCGCGCCTCCGAACAGATGGCACTGCTCCTCAGGTACTTCGCCGACCACCCGGACCTGGGCCGCGCGGTGAAGATGATCTCGAACGACGAGGACAACCATCTGTCCTACTGTCACGAGGAGTTGCTCCGCCTCGCCCGGTCCGGACACGGCCGCACGATCCAGCGCATCCTGCGGCAGTGCGCGCTCACCGAGATCCGGGTGTACCGCGACGTCAGCCTCGCCGTGATGGACCACATGGGCCGCATCCTGGGCTGGCCCAGCGCCAAGGCGGCGGTGCTGGCCGCCGCGATCCGCGGCATCTACGCGTACGAACGCCTCGTCGGCTGGCGGCGCATGGTCAGCCTGGCACCGCCCGAGCGGCGCGACGCGCTGGGCGGCCCGCCGGTCCCGGCGCCGGAGTACGCCTGAGCCGCGCAGTCCGGGCCTCCGGCTGCGTCGTGGGTTCTGCCGTCGCCTCAGAGCCAGCCGCGGCGCTTGAACATGCGGTACAGGCCGAAGACCGCACAGCCCATCAGCACGATCACCGTCGGATACGTCCACACCCAGTGCAGCTCGGGCATGTGGTCGAAGTTCATGCCGTAGATCCCCGCCACCATGGTCGGAACGGCAGCCATGGCCGCCCAGGCCGAGATCTTCCGCATGTCGTCGTTCTGCCGCAGCCCCGTCTGCGCCAGATGTGCGGCCAGGATGTCGGAGAGCAGCCGGTCCAGCCCCTCCACATGCTCGTTGGCACGGGTCAGATGGTCGCCCACGTCCCGGAAGAACGGCTGCGAGTGCTCGTCGACGAACGGCACGCTGGCGCCCGCCAGCCGGCCCATCGGCGCGCTCAGCGGGCCGGTGGCCCGGCGGAACTCCAGCACCTGCCGCTTGAAGGTGTAGATGCGCGATGCGGTGTTCTTGGTGTCCCCGCTGCCGTTCGGTGCGAACACCTCGGCCTCCAGCTCCTCCAGGTCGACCTGGAGCTCGGCCGCCACGTCTATGTAGTGGTCGACGACGGCGTCGCTGACCGCGTACAGCACCGCGGTCGGCCCGTGCCTGAGCACCTCCGGTTCGGCCTCCAGCCGGCGGCGTACCTCGGCGAGCGGCGCACTCTCCCCGTGCCGGACCGTGACGACGAACGAATCGCCTATGAAGAGCATCAGCTCGTCGGTGGTGACCGTGTCGCCTTCCGGTTCGTACACCACAGGCTTGATGACCACGAAGAGGGAGTCGTCGTACACCTCCAGCTTGGGCCGCTGGTGCGCGCACAGCGCGTCCTCCACGGCCAGCGGGTGCAGCGCGAACTCGCTGCTGACGAGGTCGAACTCCTTCTCCGTGGGCTCGTGCAGCCCGATCCAGAGAAAAGCGTCCCCGGTGGCCCGTGCCTCGTCGAGGGCATCGGAGAAATCGGCGGGTCCGTCGGTACGACGCCCGTCCCGGTAGATGGCACAGTCCACAATCACGGCGCGCATTCTTCCCTGCTCCGGGCCCCGGCGCACCTTTCGGGGAACGTCGGCCTACGCTGGCCCGTATGCCGACCCTGATCCTCGTACGCCACGGACGCTCCACCGCCAACACGGCCGGGGTGCTCGCGGGCCGGACCCCCGGTGTCGCGCTCGACGAGCGCGGCGCCGCGCAGGCCGCCGCGCTGCCCGGGCGACTCGCCTCACTGACCCTCGCCGCCGTCGTCACCAGCCCCCTGCAGCGGTGCCGGGAGACGCTGCAGCCGCTGCTCGACGCCCGGCCCGGGCTGCCGCTGCACACCGAGGAGCGGATCAGCGAGTGCGACTACGGCGACTGGGCGGGACGCAAGCTCGCGGAACTCACCGACGAGCCGCTGATGGCCGTCGTGCAGCAGCACCCCTCGGCCGCGGCGTTCCCCGGCGGGGAGTCGATGCGCGCCATGCAGGCACGTGCCGTCGACGCGGTACGGGACTGGAACGCCCGGATCGAGGCCGAGCACGGCGACGGAGCCGTGTACGTCATGTGCTCGCACGGCGACATCATCAAGTCCCTCGTCGCCGACGCACTCGGGATGCACCTCGACCTCTTCCAGCGGATCCAGGCCGAACCCTGCTCGGTCACCGCGATCCGGTACACCCGGCTACGGCCCTTCCTGCTGCGGCTCGGCGACACCGGGGACTTCGCCTCGCTGGAGCCGCGCGAACAGAGTGCAGGCACCGATGCGGATACGGATGCGACGGTCGGGGGCGGCGCTGGGGCGCCGTGATCGCTTCGCGCAGTAGGGTGGACGCGCCGTAGGCGCCTTTCCGGGGGACCGACTTCCCGGACCCCGGCCGCCCCTCATTTGCCGTCAATACTCAAGGGAGACAGGACGTGTCCCGTCAGGTGTTCCTCTACGACCCCCCGGACCGTTTCGTGGCCGGTACGGTCGGGCTGCCTGGACGTCGTACGTTCTTCCTGCAGGCCTCCTCAGGCGGACGTGTCACCAGCGTGGCCCTGGAGAAGACCCAGGTCGCCGCGCTCGCCGAACGGATCGACGAACTCCTCGACGAGGTGGTGCGGCGGACCGGCGGGAACTCCCCGGTGCCCGCCGTGGCACCGATGGATGTCACCGACACCGCGCCGCTCGACGTGCCCGTCGAGGAGGAGTTCCGGGTCGGCACCATGGCACTCGCCTGGGACGGCGAGGAGCAGCGCATGATCGTCGAGGCGCAGGCCCTGGTCGAGCTGGACGCGGACTCCGACGACGATCTCGCGGAGGCCGAGGAGCGGATGCTGCAGGACGAGGAGAACGGTCCGCCGATGCTCCGGGTCCGGCTCAGCGGCGCGCAGGCCCGCGCGTTCGCCAAGCGCGCCCTGGACGTCGTCAACGCAGGCCGCCCGCCGTGCCCGCTGTGCAGCCTGCCGCTCGACCCGGAAGGACATGTATGCCCGCGCCAGAACGGATACCGCCGGGGAGCCTGACGGACGCCGAGCTGGTCAACCTGCTCACCAAGGGGCAGCTCACCGTCCTCGGTCAGGTCGGGGGGGCATCCAACGCGGTGCTCTACTGCACGGTCGCGTACGAGGGCGAGGAACGGACCTGCGTCTACAAGCCCGTCGCCGGGGAACAGCCGCTGTGGGACTTCCCCGACGGCACGCTCGCCCAGCGGGAGGTGGCCGCGTACGAGATCTCCGAGGCGATGGGGTGGGGGCTGGTGCCGCCGACCGTGCTGAGGGACGGACCGTACGGGGAGGGCATGTGCCAGCTCTGGGTCGAGGCGCCTGCCGGGGAATCGGCGGACGGTGACTCACCGCTGCTGGCGCTCGTCGAGGACGAGGAGCCGGCGGACGGGTGGAAGGCCGTCGCCCTCGCCGAGGTGGGCGAGGGGAAGACGGCCCTGCTGGTGCACGCGGACGATCCGCGGCTGCGGAGGCTCGCGGTGCTCGACGCGGTGATCAACAACGGTGACCGCAAGGGCGGCCACCTGCTGCCCGCGCCCGGCGGCCGGCTGTACGGCATCGACCACGGTGTGACATTCAACGCGGACGACAAGCTGCGGACGCTGCTGTGGGGGTGGGCGGGCGAGCCGTTGACGGCCGAGGCCGTCGAGGCGCTGGGGCGGTTGGCGGAGGAACTCGTGCCGGGGACGGCGCTGGTCACTCGACTGGCGGAGCTGATCACTGCGGTGGAGATCGATGCGTTGCGCGGGAGGGTGGAGGGGCTGCGGGTGGCGGGGCGGCACCCGGAGCCGAGTGGGGGGTGGCCGTCCATACCGTGGCCGCCGGTGTGACGGGCGAGACGTCGTTCTTCCCCTGCCCGCCCCTCCCCGGAACCGGGGCTCCGCCCCGTACCGCGCCGGTCCTCAAGCGCCGGACACGCTGGGTTCTTTGGGGCTCTGCCCCGGCCCCCACTCCTCGAGTCGAGCGCCGGAGGGGCTGGGATGGGACTGGCTGGAATTGGCGGTCGGGGCGTCTTTCAGGGGTCCGGGGCCGTGCCCCGGTCCGGGAAGGGGCGGCGCGGGCATAGCACACCCGGCACGCGCAAGACCGCCTCTCCGGCCAGGATCCCGTATCCGGTTCGTATCCGGAAGCAACGTCCGGTTACGCTCATGACATGCATGCCTGGCCCGCTTCTGAGGTCCCCGCCCTGCCTGGCAAGGGCCGCGACCTTCGGATCCACGACACCGCGACCGGCGGACGGATCACCCTTGACCCCGGTCCCGTCGCCCGCATCTACGTCTGCGGCATCACGCCGTACGACGCGACCCATATGGGTCATGCGGCGACCTACAACGCGTTCGACCTCGTTCAGCGCGTGTGGCTCGACACCAAGCGGCAGGTTCACTATGTCCAGAATGTGACCGACGTGGACGATCCGCTGCTGGAGCGGGCCGTGCGCGACGGTCAGGACTGGACCGAGCTCGCCGAACGCGAGACGGCCCTCTTCCGCGAGGACATGACCGCCCTGCGCATGCTTCCGCCGGAGCACTACATCGGCGCGGTGGAGGCGATACCGGGCATCGTCCCGCTCGTCGAACGCCTCCGGGACGCCGGCGCCGCCTACGAGCTCGACGGCGATGTGTACTTCTCCGTCGAGGCCGACCCGCACTTCGGCGAGGTGTCCAACCTGGACGCCGAGGCGATGCGGCTGCTGTCCGCAGAGCGCGGCGGCGACCCGGAGCGCCCGGGCAAGAAGAACCCGCTCGACCCGATGCTGTGGATGGCCGCCCGCGAGGGCGAGCCGAGCTGGGACGGGGCCTCGCTCGGCCCGGGCCGGCCCGGCTGGCACATCGAGTGCGTGGCCATCGCCCTGGACCACCTCGGCATGGGCTTCGACGTCCAGGGAGGCGGGTCCGACCTCGCCTTCCCGCACCACGAGATGGGCGCCTCGCACGCCCAGGTGCTGACCGGCGAGCACCCGTTCGCAAAGGCGTACGTGCACGCCGGGATGGTGGCCCTGGACGGCGAGAAGATGTCGAAGTCCCGGGGCAACCTGGTCTTCGTGTCGGCGCTGCGCCGGGACGGTGTGGATCCGGCCGCGATCCGGCTGGCCCTCCTCTCGCACCACTACCGGTCGGACTGGGAGTGGACCGATCAGGTGCTCGCCGACGCCGTGGAGCGGCTCGGACGGTGGCGTTCCGCCGTCTCCCGGCCCGACGGACTGTCCGCCGACGCCCTGGTCGAGGAGGTCCGCGAGGCCCTCGCCGACGACCTGGACGCCCCGGCCGCCCTGGCCGCCGTGGACCGCTGGGCCGAGCGCCAGAACGCCGAGGGCGGTAAGGACGAGGGTGCACCCGGTCTCGTCTCGCGTACCGTCGACGCGCTACTGGGTGTCGCGCTCTGACAGGTTGTAACCCCGTCTGTTTCCGTCCGGTGACCGGCCTTGGACTTCTCCACGAAGTTCGGGGCCGGTCCTGTTTTGTCCATGGTCAAATGCTCGAGACTGCGCTAAAAGCGCTCTATGCAATCATCAACGCGCATCAGAGTGGCGGCAGTTGCAGCTCTGCTGGGACTGGTCGCCGTCTTCGCGGGGCCTGGCAGCGCACAGGCCGAGTCGGCCGAGCCCGACGCCACGACGGTCGGTGATGTCACCGGCTTCCTTGCCGACGGGCCCGTCTACCACCTCGAAGCCGGCACCGCCGAGGCCCGTGTCAGCTTCGTCTCCGCCGAGACCTTCCGTATCGAACTGGCCCCGGACGGTACGTTCGCCGACCCGACCGGCGACGACATAGTCCTGCCTCAGGGCGCCCCGCCGCACACCCGGTGGAAGGAGCGGAGCGACCGCTACGAACTCTCCACCGGCAGCATCACCCTGCGCGCCTACAAGTCGCCGCTGCGCTTCGAACTCCGGCGGGCCGACGGCAGCCTCGTCTGGTCCGAAGCCAAGGGGCTGAGCTGGGACGGGAAGCGGACCACCCAGACCCTGGCCCGCGGCGCCGACGAGCAGTTCTACGGCGCCGGGATGCAGAACGGCCGCGGCAACACCTCGCACCGCGGCCAGACCGTCGAGGTCGGCGTCGACTACAACTGGGACGACGGGGGCCACCCCAACTCCGTGCCGTTCTACCTCTCCTCGGCCGGATACGGCGTCTTCCGTAACACGTACGCACCCAACACCTACGCGTTCACCGATCCGGTGACCACCAGCGCGCAGGAACAGCGCTTCGACGCCTACTACTTCGCCGGCGACGGTGCCAAGGACGTCATCGGCCAGTACACGAAGCTCACCGGCAAGCCCTTCCTGCCGCCCGTGTACGGAATGGAGATCGGCGACGCCGACTGCTATCTGCACAACGCCAACCGCGGCGAGCGCCGCACCCTGGACGCCCTGAAGGTCGCCGACGGTTACGTCGAGCACGACATGCCGAACGGCTGGATGCTCGTCAACGACGGCTACGGCTGCGGATACGAGGACCTCGCCGAGACCTCCAAGGGCCTCCAGGACCGCGGCATGCAGCTCGGGCTGTGGACCGAGGACGGCATCGACAAGATCGCCGACCAGGTCAAGGCCGGTCAGCGGGTGGCCAAGCTCGACGTCGCGTGGGTCGGCTCGGGCTACAAGTTCGCTCTCGACGGCTGCAAGGACGCGTACAAGGGCATCGAGGACAACAGCGACGCCCGCGGCTTCACGTACGCTCCCGAGAGCTGGTCGGGGGCGCAGCGCTGCGGCGTCCAGTGGTCCGGTGACCAGTACGGCACCTGGGACTACATCCGCTGGCAGATCCCGACCTACGCGGGCGCCACGATGTCCGGCCTCGCCTACACCACCGGCGACGTGGACGGGATCTTCGGCGGCAGCGCCAAGACGTACACCCGTGACCTGCAGTGGAAGATGTTCCTCGGCACCACGATGACCATGGACGGCTGGGCGGCCAGCGACAAGCAGCCCTACCGGTACGGCGAGCCGTACACCACCATCAACCGGGACTACCTCAAGCTCAAGGAGTCGCTGCTGCCGTACCAGTACTCGTACGCACACGAGGCGACCAAGACCGGCGTCGGCATGGTCCGCCCGCTCGTCCTCGAATACCCGGACGACCCCAAGGCGGCGACGGACGCGGCGAAGTACGAGTTCATGTCCGGCGAGGACTTCCTCGTCGCACCCGTCTACCAGGACAGCACCCGACGCGACGGGATCTATCTGCCGAAGGGCACCTGGATCGACTACTGGAGCGGCCGGACGTACGAGGGGCCGACCACCGTCGACCACTACAGTGCGCCGCTCGACACCCTCCCGCTCTTCGTGAAGGCCGGTGCCAGCGTGCCGATGTGGCCGGGCATCCGCTCGTACCAGGACCGCACGAGCGACTCCCCGCTGGCCTGGGACATCTACCCGCAGGGCAGGTCGTCCTTCACGCTGTACGAGGACGACGGCGTCACCCGCCGGCACCGCGACGGCAAGTACGCGACCCAGCGGGCGGACGTCGACGCACCCATCCGGGGCGCGGGCGACATCACCGTGAACATCGGTGAGAGCAAGGGGGACTTCACCGGCAAGCAGCGCAGGCGACCGTACGAGTTCAGCGTGCACACCGGGTCGGCACCGAGGGCCGTCAAGCTGAACGGCACACTGCCCCGGCTCGGCTCCGCGGCCGCGTACCGGACCGCGAAGCAGGGCTGGTGGTACGACCAGGACGACCGCGGTGGTGTGGTGAAGATCAAGACCGCCCCGCTGAGCACAGACCGGAAGTTCAGCCTGAAGCTGGAGGGCACCAGCGCCGTCGGCGGCAGGAAGGCGTCCACCACGGCCGTCGTCTCCGCGCCGGACGCGCAGGAGGTCGGGGCGGGAGTCGAAGGCACCGTGGCCGTCGATGTCACCGCGGGCAGCGCCGATGTGACGAACGCAGCGGTCACCCTGGACGTCCCCGAGGGGTGGCAGGTCACCCCGGCGAAGACCGTGGACCGGATCCCGGCGGGCACCACCCGGCGGGTCGAGCTGGCGGTCACTCCGGCGATGGACGCCGTGGCCGGGGAGGCCCGGATCACCGCGGTCGCCCGTTACCGGGCATCGGGTGAACTCCGTACCACCGTCCAGCGGTTCGCGGCCGGGGTGATGCCCCAGCCCCCGACCGCCGACGCCTGGGCGAGCGATCTGGTCTGGCTGAAGTCGACCAACGGCTACGGGCCGGCCGAGCGTGACCGCAGCAACGGCGAATCGGGTGCGACCGACGGGCACACCCTCACCCTGGCCGGGAAGACGTACGAGAAGGGGATCGGTTCTCACGCCGACTCCGACATCGAGGTCTATCTCGGCGGGCGCTGCACCACGTTCACCGCCGACGCGGGGATCGACGACGAGATCAACGGTTACGGCGAAGTGGCCTTCTCCGTCGAGGCGGACGGCAAGGTGCTGTGGACGTCGCCGAAGGTGACCGGGGCGTCGGCGACCGTGCCGGTCGAGGTGGACGTCGCCGGTGCGCGCCATGTGCACCTGAAGGTCACCGACACCAACGGTTCCAAGACCGGTGACCACGGGGACTGGGCCGCGGCGCGGTTCAGCTGTTCCTGACAGGAGGAGCGCCGGGCGGGTCCCACCCGCCCGGCGCTCGACCGGTCACGACGGACTGCCGTGCCGCTCCTCAGTCCTCCGATGAATCCGGCGAACCGGATGAGTCCTCGGGACCGGAACCGGTGTCGTCGTCGGAGGGCCTGTCCGGGGCGGACTCGCCCGTGGCTCCCTGCGGCGGTCCCGGCTCCGGTTTCGGCGGCTTCGGCGGCCTGGTCCGTCCGCTCGACGTGTCGCGCAGGTACGATGCGTCGCCGCTCTCGGTGGCATGCCCGCCGGGCGCCTGGCCGGGCGCGATGTCCCGGCGCCGCAGATACCGCTCGAACTCCCGGGCGATGGCCTCGCCCGACGCCTCGGGGAGCTCCGCGGTGTCCCTGGCCTCCTCCAGCGTCTGCACATACTCGGCCACTTCACTGTCCTCGGCGGCCAGTTGGTCGACCCCGAGCTGCCAGGCACGCGCGTCCTCGGGCAGTTCGCCCAGCGGGATGCGCAGCCCGATCAGGTCCTCCAGGCGGTTCAGCAGCGCCATGGTTGCCTTCGGGTTCGGCGGTTGCGACACATAGTGCGGCACCGCCGCCCACAGGCTCACCGCGGGCACACCGGCATGCGTGCAGGCCTCCTGGAGGATGCCGACGATGCCCGTCGGGCCCTCGTACCGGGTCTCCTCCAGGTCCATGGTCCGCGCCAGGTCCGGATCGGAGGTGACCCCACTGACCGGCACGGGGCGGGTGTGCGGGGTGTCGCCGAGCAGTGCGCCCAGAACCACCACCATCTCCACGCCCAGCTCATGGGCGAAGCCCAGGAGCTCGTTGCAGAACGAGCGCCAGCGCATCGACGGCTCGATACCGCGGACCAGGACGAGATCGCGGGGTTTGTCCCCACCGACGCGGACCACCGAGAGCCGCGTGGTCGGCCAGGTGATCTTGCGTACCCCGCCGTCCAGCCACACCGTCGGCCGGTTGACCTGGAAGTCGTAGTAGTCCTCGGCGTCGAGCGCCGCGAACACCTCGCCCTTCCATTCCCGGTCCAGGTGTGCGACCGCTGTGGAAGCGGCGTCACCTGCGTCGTTCCATCCCTCGAACGCGGCCACCATGACCGGGTCGATCAGCTCGGGAACCCCCTCGAGCTCGATCACCCAGGCCTCCTTCCGAAGTTCCCTTGCGTACGCACCAACCTTACGGCTTCCGGCCTCTCCCGCCGCAGCCCCTGTGCACGACCGGGTGAACCCGGCCCCACGAGGTGCATCACCGGTCCAACCAGGGCATCTGTCTCCACATTCATCCGAGCTGTGTCCCGGGGATTTCGTCTCAACTCTGGACGTTGGGGCTGTCGCACCGCTATACATCGGATGACCGAAACAGAGGTCCGATGTTATTCCCCTGGGGGCGCACATGAGTCAGACCGTCACGGACTTCGAGGTCCACGACATCCGCTTTCCCACCTCGGAGCAACTGGACGGCTCGGACGCCATGAACCCCGATCCCGACTACTCCGCCGCCTATGTCGTCCTGCGTACCGATACCTCGCTCGACCCGGAAGCGGACGGAACCGTCATGGAGGGCCATGGCTTCTGCTTCACCATCGGCCGCGGCAACGAGGTCATGGCAGCCGCCATCGAAGCGATGCGCCCGTACGTGATCGGTCGCCCGGCCCCCCGTACCGCGGCCGATCTCGGCGCGCTGTACCGCGAGCTCACGCATGACTCGCAACTGCGCTGGCTCGGCCCCGAGAAGGGCGTGATGCACATGGCGGCCGGGGCGGTCGTCAACGCAGCCTGGGACCTGGCCGCCAAGCAGGCGGGCCGACCCGTCTGGCAGTTCCTCTCCGAGATGACGCCGCAGGAGCTCGTCTCCCTCGTCGACTTCCGCTACCTCACCGACGTCCTCACCCCCGACGAGGCCCTCGAAATCCTGCAAGCCGCCGAACCGGGCCGCACCGAGCGCGCGGAACGGCTGCGCGCCGAGGGCTACCCCGCGTACACCACCTCGCCCGGCTGGCTCGGCTACTCCGACGACAAGCTGGTCCGGCTTGCGAAGGAGGCCGTCGCCGACGGCTTCACCCAGATCAAGCTGAAGGTCGGCGGGGACCTCGGCGACGACATCCGCAGACTCGCCTTGGCCCGCGAGGCCGTCGGACCTGACATCAGGATCGCCGTCGACGCCAACCAACGGTGGGACGTCGCCGACGCGGTGGAGTGGATGACCGCTCTCGCGCCGTACGACCCGCACTGGATCGAGGAACCGACCAGCCCCGACGACATCCTCGGCCACGCCGCCGTACGGGCCGGCCAGCCGATCAAGGTCGCCACCGGTGAACACGTAGCCAATCGCGTCGTGTTCAAGCAGCTGCTCCAGGCCGGCGCGGTCGACTTCGTCCAGATCGACGCCGCGCGCGTGGCGGGCGTCAACGAGAACCTGGCGATCCTGCTGCTCGCCGCCAAGTTCGGCGTGCCGGTCTGCCCGCACGCGGGCGGCGTCGGACTGTGCGAGCTGGTGCAGCACCTGTCGATGTTCGACTATGTGGCCGTCTCCGGCAGCTGGGAGAACCGCGTGATCGAGTACGTCGACCATCTTCACGAACACTTCGCCGACCCGACCGTGATCGAAGCGGGGCGTTACGTCGCCCCGCGCGCCCCGGGCTTCTCCGCCCGGATACTCCCCGCCTCGATCACCGCACACCGCTACCCGGAGGGCCCCGTATGGCAGGCCCGCCACACGCCTGAGGAGGCCGACCGATGACCGGTACAAGGGACTTCGACGGGATGTCCGCCCTGGTGACGGGCGGCGCCTCCGGTATCGGGGCCGCCGTCGCGACCCTGCTGCTGGAGCGCGGCGCGGACGTCGCCGTACTCGACCGGGAGACCGCCGGTGCCCCCACGGGCACGCTGGCCCTCAAGGCGGACGTCACCGACGACGACGCCGTACGCGACGCGGTCGACCGGGCCGCCGCCGAACTGGGTGGTCTGCACACCCTGGTCTCCAACGCGGGCATCGGGTCCATCGGCACCGTGGAGGACAACGACGACGACGAGTGGACCCGCGTCCTGGACATCAACGTCCTCGGCATGGTCCGCACCGCCCGGCACGCCCTGCCCCATCTGCGGCGCGCCGCCGCCGACCGCCCCGGCTCCGTCTCCATCACCCAGACCTGCTCCATCGCGGCGACCGCCGGGCTGCCGCAGCGGGCCCTGTACAGCGCCAGCAAGGGCGCGGTCCTGTCGCTGACCCTCGCCATGGCCGCCGACCATGTCCGCGAAGGAGTTCGCGTCAACTGTGTCAACCCCGGCACCGCGGACACCCCGTGGATCGGCCGGCTCCTGGGTCAGGCCGACGACCCGGCAGCCGAGCGCGCCGCCCTCAACGCCCGCCAGCCGCTGGGACGGCTGGTGTCGGCCGACGAGGTGGCCGCCGCGATCGTCTACCTGGCGAGCCCGGCCGCAGCCTCCGTCACCGGCACGGCACTCGCCGTCGACGGCGGCATGCAGGGCCTGCGGCTTCGGCCCGCCGCCGACTGACCCCGCGCCACCACCCCTTGAGCCCCATGCACCAGTCTTTGCCAATCCAGCACCGAGCCGGTACTCCACAAAGGACGGGACACCAATGAGAGTGCGTACGACAAGTGCGGCAGCCTGCGCCGTACTACTGGCCGTCACTGCCCTCGCGGGCTGCAACCGCGAGTCCACCGACGACGGCGCCGGCGCCGGGAAGGTCGGGATCGACCTGCCGCGCAGCGACAGCGACTTCTGGAACTCGTACCAGAGCTACATCGAGAAGGGCGTGAAGGCGGGCGACGTCAAAGCACTGCCCCTGACCAACTCCCAGAACGACATAGGCAAGCTCGTCGCCAACGTCCAGACCTTCACCGACCAGGGCGCCAAGGCCGTGGTGATGGCCCCGCAGGACACCGGCGCCATCGCCGAGTCGCTGAACACGCTGAACGACAAGAAGATCCCGGTCGTCAGCGTCGACACCCGCCCCGACAAGGGCAACGTCTACATGGTGGTGCGCGCCGACAACAAGGCGTACGGCACCAACGCCTGCAAGTACCTCGGCGAGCAGCTGAAGGGCAAGGGCAAGGTCGTCGAGTTCCAGGGCGACCTGTCCTCGATCAACGGCCGCGACCGGTCCCAGGCCTTCAAGGCCTGCATGGACAAGGACTACCCGGGCATCAAGGTCTTCGAGCTGGCCACCGACTGGAAGGGCGACGTGGCGTCCGCCAAACTCCAGTCGACGCTCGCCGCACACCCCGACATCAACGGCATCTACATGCAGGCCGGCGGGGTCTTCCTGCAGCCGACTCTCGCGCTCCTGGAGCAGAAGAAACTGCTGAAGCCGGCCGGTTCGCCGGGCCACATCACGATCATCTCCAACGACGGCATCCCGGAGGAGTTCGACGCCATCAAGGCCGGGAAGATCGACGCGACGATCTCCCAGCCGGCCGACCTCTACGCGAAGTACGCCCTGTACTACGCCAAGGCGGCCCTGGACGGCAAGACCTTCAAGGAAGGTCCGACCGACCACGACTCGAACATCATCAAGATTCCCAATGGTTTCGAGGACCAGCTCCCCGCGCCCCTGGTGACCAAGGACAACGTCGACGACCCGAAGCTGTGGGCCAACCAGCTGGAGAAGAAGAGCTAGTCATGGACCAGGCACCACCCCCCGCCGTACAGGCGGAAGGCGTTGTCAAACGCTTCGGACCGACCGTTGCGCTCGACGGGGTGAAGCTCACCGTGCAGCCCGGTGAGTCGCACGCCCTCGTCGGCCGCAACGGTGCGGGCAAGTCGACGCTGGTCAGCGTCCTGACCGGACTCCACAAGGCGGACGCCGGCACGGTCACGTTCGGCGGGGAGCCCGCGCCCGCCTTCGGGGACACCACGGCCTGGCAGTCGAAGGTCGCCTGCGTCTACCAGAAGTCCATGGTCGTCCCCGACCTGACCGTCGCCGAGAACCTCTTCCTCAACCGGTTCGACGACAACGCCCGCTGGATCAGCTGGGGGCGGCTGCGCAAGCGCGCGGAGCAGCTCCTCGCCGACTACGGCGTCCAGGTCGACCCGAACACCCGGGCGCGCGATCTCGCCGTCGAGCAGCGGCAGTTCGTCGAGATCGCCCGCGCGTTGTCCTTCGGCGCGCGGCTGATCATCCTCGACGAGCCGACCGCCCAGCTCGACGCCCGGGGCATCGGGCGGCTCTTCGACAAGCTCCGGGAACTGCAGAGCCAGGGAGTGGCGTTCCTCTTCATCTCCCACCATCTGCAGGAGGTGTACGAACTGTGCACGACGGTCACCGTCTACCGCGACGCCCGCCACGTCCTGACCGCCCCGGTCGCCGACGTCGCGAAGGACGAACTGGTGTCGGCGATGACGGGTGAGAAGTCCGGCGGCGCCGTCGCCTGGCACGCGACCGGCACCGCCACGCCGCCCGCCGCGTCGGCCCAACCCGTTCTGAGCACCCAAGGGCTCACCCTGGAGGGCTGGTTCGAACCGGTGGACCTCCAGGTGCGCCCCGGTGAGGTGCTCGGCTTGGCCGGTTCCGCCGCCAGCGGCAACACCGCACTGGGCGAGGTGCTGTCGGGCATGCGCAAGGCGGGCGGCGGCACGGTCCGGGTGCACGGTGCGGCCGTGCGCTCGGGAAGCGTGCCGCACGCGCTGGATGCCGGGATCGGCTACATCCCCGAGGACCGGCACGACCAGGGCCTCGTCCTCGGGCGCAGCGTCGCCGAGAACGCCACGCTCACGGTCACCGACCAGCTCGGACCGTGGGGGACCGTACTGCCCTCCCGTACCAGGGAGTTCGCCCGAACCATGATCGACTCGCTGGACATCAAGACCCAGGGGCCGGAGCAGCCCGTCTCCGGGCTCTCCGGCGGCAATCAGCAGAAGGTGGTGGTCGCCCGCGCGTTGGCCCGCAAGCCCAGTGTGCTGGTGGCGGTCCGGCCCACCGCGGGCGTGGACGTCAAGTCCAAGGACTCGCTCCTCGGGGTCGTACGGCAGGTCGCCGACCAGGGGAACGCCGCAGTGATCATCTCCGACGAGCTGGACGATCTACGGGTCTGCGACCGCGTACTCGCCCTGTTCCACGGACGTGTGGTCGCTACATTCGCAAGCGGGTGGACCGACGGAGAACTCGTCGCCGCCATGGAAGGTGTGGGGGAAAGGGAATGACCGGCACGGTACGGCCCCCGGCGGCCGAAGACATCGAGAGCGCGCTGAAGGGTCCGCTCGCGGGCGACAGCCCGCTGAACCGGCTGAAGCTGATCCGGTGGAGCGATTTCTCCCTGGTGCCGGTGATCCTGGTGCTGATGGTGATCGGGTTCATCGTCTCGCCGGTGTTCCTGTCCTCCGAGAACCTGATCAACGTTGTCCAGCAGTCCTCCGAGCTCAGCCTGCTGGTGCTCGCCCAGGCCTTCATCCTGATCTGCGGGCGGATGGACCTGTCGCTGGAGTCGACGATCGGTATCGCGCCGGTCATCGCGCTGTGGCTGGTTCTGCCGGCGGGGGGCGATCGATTCGCAGGCCTGGGAGTGATGCCCGCCTGGACGGCGATCCCACTCTGTCTGCTGGCCGGAGTCGCGATCGGTGCCTTCAACGGCTTTCTGATGCTGAAGCTGCGGGTCAACGGCTTCATCGCGACGCTCGGCATGCTGATGATGCTGCGCGGTCTCCACATCGGCATCACCGAGGGCAAGTCGATCATCGACGTCCCGGCTTCCTTCAGCTACCTGGGCAAGGCCGCCTGGCTCGGTGCTCCGGCAGCCGTCTGGATCTGCCTGGCGCTGTTCGCCGTCGGAGGCGCGGCGCTGGCCTGGACGCGGCACGGGCGTTCGCTCTACGCGATCGGCGGCAACCCGGAGGCGGCGCGGGCAGCCGGTATCCGAGTCGACCGGATCACCTGGATCGTGCTGGCCATCGGCGGGCTGCTCGCGGCCTTCGCCGGCATTCTCTACACCGGCCACTACGGATCGGTGGGGGCCTCACAGGGTAAGGACATGATCTTCGACGTCATGGCGGCCGCCGTGATCGGCGGAATCGGCCTGAAGGGCGGTCGAGGCACGATATTCGGCGCGCTCACCGGCGTGCTCACCCTTCGGCTGGTCGTCAATGTGATGACCCTGGCCGGTGTTCCGGGCCAGTGGGAGAAGTTCCTCAACGGCGCCATCATCATCATCGCCCTGGCCGCCTCGCGCTACGCGAGCCGCGAGGAACAGGACTGAGGGCCGATTCGCAAACGCCGGACGGGGCACATCCGGCCCCGTCGGCGTTTGAGGCACGGGGCGCGGGGCGGAGCCCCGGATACGGGAAGGGGCGGGTAGGGGAAAAACATCCCTATCCGCCCCTTCCCGCTGCACGCGCCGCTAAAGCGTCGACCGCAGCCACTGCTCCACACTCGCCACATGTACCGTCGCCCATGCCCGCGCAGCCTCCGCGTCCCGGTCCCGCAGCGCCGACAGGATCGCCCGGTGCTCGTGCAGCGTGCGGCTGACCGCGTCCTCCTGGGTCAGGCCGCGCCAGACGCGGGCCCGCGTCGTCGGCCCGGAGAGACCGTCGAGCAGGGAGCAGAGCACCGAGTTCCCGGACGACTGCACGATGCCGCGATGGAACTCCAGATCGCAGGCGACCAGCTCCTCCACCGAGGGCTGCGCGCCGAGTGCGTCCAACTGAGAGCTCAGTACGTCGAGTTGGGCCTCGGTGATCCGGGCCGCGGCCATCCCCGTCGCAGCCGGCTCCAGGATCCGGCGGACTGCCAGGAACTCGAGCACCGTGTCGTCGCGGTGGAAGTCCACGACGAAGCTCAGCGCCTCCAGCAGCAGCTGCGGGTCGAGGCTGGTGACGTACGTACCGTCGCCCTGCCGGACATCGAGAATACGGATCAGGGACAGGGCGCGGACCGCCTCGCGCAGCGAGTTGCGGGACAGCCCGAGCTCCGCCGCGAGTTCGCTCTCCTTGGGCAGACGGTCGCCGGGCCGTAGGGCACCCGAGACGATCATTCCCTTGATCTTCTCGATCGCCTCGTCGGTGACAGCCATGACGGTCCTCCTGGATTCGGGCGGGATCAGACCTCGGAAGAAGACATCCGATGTCTCCCTCCATTATGGGGGTCGAAACAGGTGGATGAACCGGGTCTGCCGTAGCTGGTGACCGATCGCTCGGTCCCGGAGCGTCGACGGCGCCTCGCGCCGTACCACCGGGGCGATCTCCTCCGTGAACCGTGCCAGGGTCAGAGCACCGAGAACTTCATGGCTTCCGCTGCCCCCCGCGTCACATCGCGCGCGTATGGCGGCACGTACACCGGCCGCTCCAGGGCAGCGGGCATGGGTGCACGTCGGCATGCGGACGGGGGCGGCTCCCCCCGTGGAAGCCGCCCCCGTCCGCGTACACGTCGGCCTGCCTCAGCCCTTGTCGGCCAGCAGGCCCTCGACCTTGGTCCGGATCTCGTCCGTGGCCAGGCCGCGGATCGTCAGCGTCGTCCGGCGGCGCAGCACGTCGTCGGCCGTCTCGGCCCACTCGTGGTCGCGCGCGTACGCGACCTGCGCCCAGATCTCCGGCGCGTCCGGGTGGATGCGCTCGGCCAGCGCCGGGTTGTCGTTCGCCAGCCGCGCGATGTCGAAGGAGAGCGAGCCGTAGTGGGTGGCGAGGTGCCGCGCGGTGTCGGCGGCCATCCGCGGTCCGGGTGTGCCGCCGTCGATCAGCAGCCGGTGCGCGACCGCGTTCGGGTTGGCGATACCGGGCAGCGGGAGTTTCTTCGGCAGACGGGCCATCGGCTCCATGTCCTCGGCCAGCGGGTGCCCGGGGAGCGCGGCCAGCTTGTTCATCACCGTACGGCCGATGTGACGGAACGTCGTCCACTTGCCGCCCGCGACGGACAGCATCCCGCCGCGGCCCTCCGTCACGACCGTCTCGCGCTTGGCCTTGGAGGTGTCGCCGGGGCCGCCCGGCAGCACCCGCAGGCCTGCGAAGGAGTACGTGATCAGATCGCGCGACAGCTGCTGGTCCTTGATCGAGAACGCCGCCTCGTCCAGGATCTGCGCGGTGTCCTTCTCGTTGACCGCGACGTCCGCCGGATCGCCCTCGTACTCCTCGTCCGTCGTGCCGAGCAGCAGCATGTCCTCCCAGGGCAGGGCGAACGTGATCCGGTACTTGTCGATCGGGGTGGCGAGCGCTGCCTTCCAGGGGCGGGTGCGCTTCAGGACGAGGTGCGCGCCCTTGGACAGCCGTATCGAAGGCGCCGCGTTCGGGTCCTCCATCTTCCGCAGGTGGTCGACCCACGGTCCGGTGGCGTTCAGCACGAGCCGGGCGGTGACGCCGAACTCCGTGCCGTCCGTACGGTCCTCCAGGTCGGCGCCCGTCACCCGGCCCTTGGTGAACCGCAGCCCGGTCACCGCGGCGTGGTTGAGGACGACCGCGCCCGCGTCGACGGCCGCACGGACCGTCATCAGTGCCATCCGGGCGTCGTTCATCTGGTCGTCGCCGTACACCGCGACGGCCTTCAGATTGTCCGTACGCAGCTCGGGCACATCGCGCTGCGCCTTCGCCGGGCTGATCACATGGCCGACGCCGTCACCGAACGCGGACAGCGCCGAGTACGCGAACACACCCGCGCCCAGCTTGGCCGCGCCGTGCGGCCCGCCCTTGTAGACGGGCAGGTAGAAGGTGAGCGGGTTGGCCAGGTGCGGGGCCACCTGACGGGACACCGCACGTCGCTCGAAGTGGTTCTCCGCGACCAGCTTCACCGCGCCGGTCTGCAGGTAGCGCAGGCCGCCGTGCAGCAGCTTGGAGGAGGCGGAGGAGGTGGCGCCGGCGAAGTCGCCGGCGTCCACCAGAGCCACCCGCAGCCCGGACTGCGCGGCGTGCCAGGCGGTGGAGATGCCCAGGATGCCGCCACCGATCACCAGGAGGTCGTACGTCGCCTTGGAGAGCTGCTCCCGAGTCTCGGCGCGGCTCGGAAGGGAGCCGGAGGCCGGGTGCGTCCCGAGGGCCGGGACGCTCTGCAGGGTGGTCATGTCGATTACTCCTCGTCTTCGATCCAGCCCATGGTCCGTTCCACGGCCTTGAGCCAGCTCTTGTACTCGCGGTCGCGGGAGTCCGCGTCCATGCGGGGGGTCCACTCGGCGGCCCGGCGCCAGTTGGCGCGCAGCGCGTCGGTGTCCGGCCAGAAGCCGACGGCGAGACCGGCGGCGTAGGCGGCGCCGAGGCAGGTCGTCTCGGCGACCATGGGCCGCACCACGGGTGCGTCCAGGAAGTCGGCGAGCGTCTGCATCAGCAAGTTGTTGGAGGTCATGCCGCCGTCGACCTTGAGGGCCGTCAGCTCGACCCCCGAGTCCTTGGTCATGGCGTCGGTGATCTCGCGGGTCTGCCAGGCGGTGGCCTCCAGCACGGCACGGGCGATGTGCGCCTTGGTGACGTACCTGGTCAGGCCGGCGATGACGCCGCGGGCGTCGGAACGCCAGTACGGGGCGAACAGGCCGGAGAAGGCGGGCACGAAGTACGCGCCGCCGTTGTCCTCGACCGACGAGGCCAGCGTCTCGATCTCGGCCGCGGAGTTGATCAGGCCCATCTGGTCGCGCATCCACTGCACCAGCGAGCCGGTGACGGCGATGGAGCCTTCCAGGGCGTAGACCGGCTTCTGGTCGCCGATCCGGTAGCCGACGGTCGTCAGTAGCCCGTTGTACGAGTTGACGGGCGTCTCACCGGTGTTCATCAGCATGAAGGTGCCGGTGCCGTACGTGGACTTGGCCTCGCCCTCGGAGAAACAGGTCTGGCCGAAGAGGGCAGCCTGCTGGTCGCCGAGCGCGGACGCGACCGGGACGCCGGCCAGGACGCCGTCCCTGGCCGTGCCGTACACCTCGGCGGAGGAGCGGATCTCGGGCAGCACGGCCGCCGGGATGTCCATGGACGCGAGGATCTTGTCGTCCCACGCCATGGTGTGCAGGTTCATCAGGAGCGTGCGCGAGGCGTTGGTGACGTCGGTGACGTGGACGCCGCCCTCGGTGCCACCGGTCAGGTTCCAGATGACCCAGGAGTCCATGGTGCCGAAGAGGATGTCGCCGCGCTCGGCGCGCTCGCGCAGGCCCTCGACGTTGTCGAGCAGCCAGCGGATCTTGGGGCCGGCGAAGTACGAGGCGAGCGGCAGCCCGGTCTCGCGGCGGAAGCGGTCCTGGCCCACGTTGCGGCCCAGTTCCTTGCAGAGCGCGTCGGTGCGGGTGTCCTGCCAGACGATGGCGTTGTGGACGGGCTCACCGGTGTTCTTGTCCCAGAGCAGCGTGGTCTCGCGCTGGTTGGTGATGCCGATCGCCTTTACGTCGGCGGCGGTGATACCCGCCTTGACGACGGAGCCGGCGACGACTTCCTGGACGTTCTCCCAGATCTCGGTCGCGTTGTGCTCGACCCAGCCCGGCTTCGGGAAGATCTGCTCGTGCTCCTTCTGATCGACGGAGACGATCCGGCCGTCCTTGTCGAAGATGATGCAGCGGCTCGACGTGGTGCCCTGGTCGATGGCCGCGATGAACGGTCCGGTGGTGTGTGCGTCGGTCACGGTGTGCTCCTGGAAGTCTGTGGGATCTGAGGGTTACGGCTCAGGGCTCTACGGTTCACGCGAAGGCGAGGTTGTAGAGACCGCCCGCGATCGCACCGCCGATGAGGGGGCCGACGACCGGGATCCAGGCGTAGCCCCAGTCGGAGCCACCCTTGTTCGGCAGCGGCAGCAGCGCGTGCACGATACGCGGACCGAGGTCGCGAACGGGGTTGATTGCGTAACCGGTCGGGCCGCCGAGCGAGAGGCCGATGCTGACGACGACCAGGGAGGTGATCAGCGCGCCGAGCGTGCCGAGCCCGTTGCCGTCGTTGTTCAGGCCCTGGGTGAGGATCGCCAGGACCAGCACGACGGTGGCGATGACCTCGGTGGCCAGGTTCTGCACGGCGTTCCGGATCTCCGGGCCGGTCGAGAAGATGCCCAGCACCGGGCCGGCCTTCGGGGCGGCGGCCTGGTCGACCATGCCCTCTTCACTCGGTCGGCTGTACAGGGTCTCCGGGTCGGTCAGATGGGCCCGGAACTGTCCGTAGTACGTCAGCCAGACCAGCACCGCGCCGATCATCGCGCCGAGCAGCTGGGAGCCGATGTACAGCGGTACGTCGCTCCACGCGGTACCACCCTTGATCGCGAGGCCGATCGTGACCGCGGGGTTGAGGTGGGCCCCGGACACGCCGCCGGCCAGATACGCGGCCGTCAGTACTGCGAAACCCCACCCGAAGGCGATCGAGAGCCAGCCGGCGTTCTGCGCCTTGGAGTGCTTGAGAGTGACGGCGGCACAGACACCACCGCCGAGCAGGATGAGTACGGCGGTACCGATGGTCTCGCCGATGAAGATGTCGGAGCTGGACACCCGCGACTCCTTTGTCCTTCGTCCAGGGAAGCCGAACCCCGGGTCCCTCCGGTGGTCCGCGCCCTCAGGTGAGGGCTTCACCGGCCCTTGGCACTGTCACACCCTAGCGCGTATTGCCGTTAGGTGTTCGACAATGCCGACCGATGAACGGCAGTGTTTCTCCCCGGTGAATGAAGCGTCAAGGGTTGTGGGACGGATAACACGATCGTTACCGATGATCCGTCAAATCGGTCAGAAGCGCCCGGCGCCGAGATCCCGGGAGACCGCCCGCGCGCAGTCCCGTACGGCGGCCACCAGCTCGGGGCGCAGCTCGCCGTCGGAGCAGACCCGTTCCACCGCACCGGTCACCGCCACCGCGCCCACCGGCATCCGGCGCCGGTCGTGGATCGGTGCGGCCACCGCGGCCACTCCTTCCCAGGTCTCCTCCACGTCGGCCGCCCAGCCGCGCGCCCGGGTCAGATCGAGCACCGTCTCGAACTCCTCCAGATCGGTGACGGTGCGCGGGGTGAAGGGCTGCCGCTCGCCCTCGACGGCCTCGGTGTGTGCCACCGGGTCGTACGCCGCCAGCACCTTGCCCAGCGCCGTGGAGTGCAGCGGCTGCATCGCCCCGACCTCCAGGACCTGCCGGCTGTCGTCGGGCCGGAACACGTGGTGGACGATGAGCACGCCCTGCTGGTGCAGGACGCCCAGATGGGCGCTCTCGCCGCTGGAGCGGGCCAGGTCGTCCGTCCAGACCAGCGCGCGCGCCCGCAGCTCGTGGACGTCCAGATAGCTGTTGCCCAGGCGCAGCAGCTCGGCGCCCAGCTGGTAGCGCCCGGATGCCGCGTCCTGTTCGACGAAGCCCTCGTGCTGGAGCGTGCGCAGGATGCCGTGTGCGGTGCCCTTGGCCAGGCCCAGTGAGGAGGAGATGTCGGAGAGCCCCAGCCGACGTTCGCCACCTGCCAGCAGGCGCAGCATCGCCGCCGCCCGCTCGAGCGACTGGATGTTCTTGGCCATGACGCCGTACTCCTCCATTGTGGTTCGACAATGCTGAACACTATCGGTCGATGTCGACCCATGTCCGGTCGTGCGGGAAACCTGCTCGACTGCTCGGATCCGGATAGCCCCCCGCACAGCATGCCGTCCGTCACGTGGGACACAGTGACGCTCCGAGGCGCTGCCCGGCTACCCTGACGAGGTGCGGCCTCTTCCGGAAGCCGTGAAGCCGACAGCCGTCGCATCCCAGGGAGCACATCCATGGCCTCGTTGCCGACCCCTTCCGCCGACAGCCGGAACCGAGCCGAAGCCCTCCGCGAGGCGCTCGCCACCCGAGTGGTCGTGGCCGACGGTGCCATGGGCACCATGCTCCAGGCGCAGGATCCCACCCTCGAGGACTTCCAGAACCTCGAAGGCTGCAACGAGATCCTCAACGTCACCCGCCCGGACATCGTGCGCTCCGTGCACGAGGAGTACTTCGCGGTCGGTGTGGACTGTGTGGAGACGAACACCTTCGGTGCCAACGCCTCGGCCCTGGGCGAGTACGACATTCCCGAGCGCATCCACGAACTCTCCGAGTCCGGCGCGCGCATCGCCCGCGAGGTGGCCGACGAGTTCACCGCCTCCACCGGACAGCAGCGCTGGGTGCTCGGCTCCATCGGCCCCGGCACCAAGCTGCCGACCCTGGGCCACGCGCCGTACACCGTGCTCCGCGACGGTTTCCAGCAGAACGCCGAGGGCCTGATCGCCGGCGGCGCGGACGCGCTCATCATCGAGACGACGCAGGACCTCCTGCAGACCAAGGCCGCGGTACTGGGTGCGCGACGGGCGCTCGAGGCGATGGGCAGCGACCTTCCGCTGCTGTGCTCGCTGGCGTTCGAGACGACCGGGACGATGCTGCTCGGCTCGGAGATCGGTGCCGCGCTGACCGCACTCGAACCGCTCGGCGTCGACATGATCGGCCTGAACTGCTCGACCGGCCCGGCGGAGATGAGCGAGCATCTGCGCTACCTCACGCGCCACTCGCGTATCCCGTTGCTCTGCATGCCCAACGCCGGACTGCCGGTCCTCACCAAGGACGGCGCGCACTTCCCGCTCGGCCCCGAAGGACTGGCCGACGCCCAGGAGACGTTCGTCCAGGAGTACGGCCTCTCGCTGGTCGGCGGCTGCTGCGGTACGACTCCGGAGCACCTGCGGCAGGTCGTCGAGCGCGTGCGCGGCGCGGCCCTCGTCCTCCGTGACCCGCGGCCCGAGCCCGGCGCCGCCTCGCTGTACCAGACCGTCCCGTTCCGTCAGGACACCTCGTACCTCGCCATCGGCGAGCGGACGAACGCCAACGGATCCAAGAAGTTCCGTGAGGCCATGCTGGAGGCCCGCTGGGACGACTGCGTGGAGATGGCGCGCGACCAGATCCGGGAGGGCGCGCACATGCTCGACCTCTGCGTCGACTACGTCGGCCGCGACGGTGTCGCGGACATGGAGGAACTGGCCGGCCGCTTCGCCACCGCCTCCACGCTCCCGATCGTGCTCGACTCCACCGAGCTGCCGGTCCTGCGGGCCGGACTGGAGAAGCTCGGCGGCCGGGCCGTTCTCAACTCCGTCAACTACGAGGACGGCGACGGCCCGGAGTCGCGCTTCGCCAAGGTCACCGCACTGGCTGTCGAACACGGCGCCGCGTTGATCGCCCTGACCATCGACGAGGAGGGCCAGGCCCGCACCGTCGAGCACAAGGTCGCCGTCGCCGAGCGGCTCATCGAGGACCTGACCGGCAACTGGGGCGTCCACGAGTCGGACATCCTCATCGACACGCTGACCTTCACCATCTGCACCGGTCAGGAGGAATCCCGGAAGGACGGCATCGCCACCATCGGCGCCATCCGCGAGCTCAAGCGGCGCCATCCCGACGTCCAGACCACGCTCGGCCTGTCGAACATCTCCTTCGGTCTCAACCCGGCCGCTCGAGTCGTCCTGAACTCCGTCTTCCTCGACGAGTGCGTCAAGGCCGGTCTCGACTCCGCGATCGTGCACGCCTCGAAGATCCTGCCGATCGCGCGCCTGGAGGAGGAGCAGGTGAAGGTCGCACTCGACCTCATCTACGACCGCCGCGCCGAAGGCTACGACCCGTTGCAGCGGCTCATGGAGCTCTTCGAGGGCGTCAACATGAAGTCGATGAAGGCCGGCAAGGCCGAGGAGCTCCTCGCGCTGCCGCTCGACGAGCGCCTCCAGCGCCGCATCATCGACGGCGAGAAGAACGGCCTGGAGACCGACCTCGCCGAGGCACTGCAGACCCGTCCGGCCCTCGACATCGTCAACGACACCCTGCTCGAGGGCATGAAGGTCGTCGGCGAACTGTTCGGTTCCGGCCAGATGCAGCTGCCGTTCGTGCTCCAGTCCGCCGAGGTCATGAAGTCCGCCGTGGCCTACCTGGAACCGCACATGGAGAAGTCCGACGCGGAGGGCAAGGGCACGATCGTCCTGGCCACCGTCCGTGGCGACGTCCACGACATCGGTAAGAACCTCGTCGACATCATCCTGTCCAACAACGGCTTCAACGTCGTCAACATCGGCATCAAGCAGCCGGTCTCCGCGATCCTGGAGGCCGCGCAGGAGCACCGCGCCGATGTCATCGGCATGTCCGGCCTCCTGGTGAAGTCCACCGTGATCATGAAGGAGAACCTGGAGGAGCTGAACCAGCGCAAGCTGGCCGCCGAATATCCGGTGATCCTCGGCGGCGCGGCTCTCACCAGGGCCTATGTCGAGCAGGACCTCCACGAGATCTACGAGGGCGAGGTCCGCTACGCCCGGGACGCGTTCGAGGGCCTGCGCCTGATGGATGCCCTGATCGCGGTGAAGCGCGGCGTCCCCGGCGCGACTCTCCCGGAGCTCAAGCAGCGCCGGGTGCCCAAGCGGGAGACCGCCGTACTGGAGGTCGACGAGCCGGAGGAAGGCGTCCGCTCCGACGTCGCCACCGACAACCCGGTCCCCGAGCCCCCGTTCTGGGGCACCCGCGTCGTCAAGGGCATCCAGCTCAAGGAGTACGCCTCCTGGCTCGACGAGGGTGCGCTCTTCAAGGGGCAGTGGGGCCTGAAGCAGGCCCGCGCCGGTGACGGACCGACGTACGAGGAGCTCGTGGAGGCCGAGGGCCGCCCGCACCTGCGCGGTTGGCTCGACAAGCTGCACACCGAGAACCTGCTGGAAGCCGCCGTCGTCTACGGCTACTTCCCCTGCGTGTCCAAGGGCGACGACCTGATCCTGCTCCACGAGGACGGCTCGGAGCGCACCCGCTTCACCTTCCCGCGCCAGCGCCGCGGCCGCCGCCTCTGTCTCGCGGACTTCTTCCGTCCCGAGGAGTCCGGCGAGACCGATGTGATCGGCCTCCAGGTCGTCACGGTCGGCTCGAAGATCGGCGGGGAGACCGCCAAGCTCTTCGAGGCCAACTCCTACCGCGACTACCTGGAGCTGCACGGCCTCTCCGTCCAGCTGGCCGAGGCCCTCGCCGAGTACTGGCACGCCCGGGTCCGCTCCGAGCTCGGCTTCGGCGGCGAGGACCCGGCCGACGTCGAGGACATGTTCGCGCTGAAGTACCGCGGTGCGCGCTTCTCCCTCGGCTACGGCGCCTGCCCCGATCTCGAGGACCGGGCGAAGATCGCCGACCTGCTCCGGCCCGAGCGGATCGGGGTGCACCTCTCCGAGGAGTTCCAGCTGCACCCGGAGCAGTCCACCGACGCGATCGTCATCCATCACCCGGAGGCGAAGTACTTCAACGCGCGGTAGCGACTCGACGCGTCGTAGCGGGACAAGTCGTACACTGGTCGGTCCAGTGCAGGCCGGTCGCCTTTTCCTCCGGAAACGGTGACCGGCCTTCTCGTCCCTCGTGGAAGGTGTGCCGCATGACCAGTACGGTCTCCGCGTCCTTGACCCGTATGGCCGACGGCGCCGCCCTTCAGGCCGTCTTTCTAGACATGGACGGCACCCTGGTCGACACCGAGGGCTTCTGGTGGGACGCCGAAGTCGAAGTCTTCGCCGATCTCGGTCACCGGCTGGACGAGGCGTGGAGGAACGTGGTCGTCGGCGGCCCGATGACCCGCAGCGCCGGCTACCTCATCGATGTCACCGGCGCGGACATCACGCTTCCCGAGCTGACCGTGCTGCTCAACGACCGCTTCGAGGCGCGTATCGGCCGCGGTGTACCGCTGATGCCGGGCGCCGCCCGGCTGCTCGCCGAGCTGGCGGCCCACGAGGTGCCGACCGCCCTGGTCTCCGCCTCGCACCGGCGCATCATCGACCGGGTGCTGGACTCGGTCGGGCACCACCATTTCTCGCTCACCGTCGCAGGCGACGAGGTCTCCCGGACGAAGCCGCACCCGGAGCCCTATCTCACCGCCGCCTCGGGCTTCGGGGTGGCTCCGGAGCGCTGCGCGGTCATCGAGGACACCGCGACCGGTGTCGCCGCGGCGGAGGCCGCCGGCTGCCGGGTCGTCGCCGTGCCGTCCGTGGCACCGATCGCACCCGCCTCCGGACGGGTCGTCGTGGGCTCCCTCGAAGAAGTCGATCTCGCATTTCTCCGGGGACTGGTCACTGGAGTGCGTTGATACGTATACCGAGAGTATTTCTGTGAATAAACAGCAAAACTCTCGCCGCTGCGATGTGCGCATTTCGTCGTACGTGCGTGTGGGTAAGGCGGGGCCGTGCCAACGGCAAGGAATTGCTCGGGCGTGAGTTTTATCACGCCCCGGGCTTTTGGAGCCCTTCAAGATCGACCCAGCTGTCCGTTTTGATCCACCGGTCTGTCCCGATTCATGAATACCTGTACGGAACGTTCCCCGCTCGGGAAATCGGCTCGCAGACCATTCCCCTCATCATTCGATTACACAGCGCAGAGCACCCGTCCGGCATTACCGGTGGCGCCTACTAATGTCGTTTTCTCAATGGCCGGATGAGGGAGAACGTCCAAGATGAACCGCAAGACTCTGGTGCTGCCGGCCGTCGTCGGCCTGCTCGCGCCCGTACTCGCCGCCTGCGGCGGGACGGACAGCGGGAGCGATGGCAAGGCCGCCATCGTTGTCGGCACCACGGACCAGTTCGTCGCCACCGAGGACAACCCCGCGCCGCTCGACCCCGCCATAGGCTACGAAGCAGGCGTCTGGAACGTCCTGCGGCAGACCGTGCAGACCCTGACCCACGTGCCGCGTGGCGGCGGCCAGCCTGTCCCCGAGGCCGCCAGGAGCTGCACCTTCACCGACCGGGAGAACGAGAGCTACCGCTGCAAGCTGCGCAGCGGCCTCACGTTCGCCGACGGCACGCCCGTCACCGCCGAGGACGTCAAGTACTCCATCAACCGCGTCATCGACATCAAGTCCGACAGTGGCCCCGTCGGTCTGCTCACCAACATCGACACGATCGAGACGAGCGGTGCCGACGAAGTCATCTTCCATCTGAAGACGCCGGACGCGACCTTCCCGTACAAGCTCGCCACCCCGGCCGCAGGCATCGTGCAGAAGAGCAAGTACCCGGCGAGGTCCCCGCGCAGCGGCTTCCAGGTCGACGGCTCCGGTCCGTACACGATGAAGCCGGAGGTCAGGAACGACCAGGTCGTCAAGGTCGTCTTCACCAGGAACCCGCGCTACAAGGGCGATCTGAACGTCCTGAACGACAAGGTCGAGCTGGACCTCTTCCCCGACGCCAAGGCGATGGGCAAGGCGCTCGACGCCCAGAAGATCGACATGATGACCCGCACCATGTCTCCCGGGCAGGCTCAGCAGATGCTGGAGCAGCCGAAGGACGGCATCGAGCTCACCGAGATGCCCGGCCTCGCCATCAGCTATCTCGCCTTCGACACCACCGACCCCGCGGTGGAGAGCAAGGCCGTCCGGCAGGCCATCGCCCAGGTCGTCGACCGAGGCCAGATCGCCGGGCAGGTCTACGGCGCCACCGCCGAGCCGCTCTACTCGCTCATCCCGTCCAGCATCACCGGACACACCAACTCGTTCTACAACAAGTACGGCGAGCCCAGCACCACCAAGGCCGCCGCCATCCTGCAGGCCGCCGGCATACAGACACCGGTGAAATTCACCCTGCACTACACGACCGACCACTACGGGCCCGCCACCGCCACCGAGTTCAAGGCGCTGAAGAAGCAGCTCAACGCCACCGGGCTGTTCGACGTCGACGTCAAGGGCACCCCCTGGGCGAAGTACCGCCCCGCCCAGAAGCGCGGCGACTACGCCGTCTACGGCATGGGCTGGTTCCCCGACTTCCCGGACCCGGACAACTACACGGCGCCGTTCCTCGACAAGAACAACTTCCTCAACTCGCCGTACAGGTCCGCACTGGCCCAGAACACGCTGATCCCGCAGTCCCGCCGGGAGGAAGACCGGGCCTCGGCCGCCAAGACCTTCCAGAAGCTCCAGGACATCGTCGCCGCCGACGTTCCCGTACTTCCGATCTGGCAGGGCAAGCAGTACGTCGCCTCCCGCGACGGCCTCACCGGCGTCGAGTGGTCGATCAATTCCTCGGCCGACCTGCAGCTCTGGGAGCTCGGCCGCAGCGCCGTCTGAATCACGGTGCCACCCCGGCGCCCCGTCCCGGCCGCACCGGCCGGATCACTGGGCGCCGGGGCGCACCAGCCCGCTCTCGTACGCGTATACCGCGGCCTGCACCCGGTCGCGCAGCCCCAGCTTCGTCAGCACATGACCCACATGCGTCTTGACCGTCGTCTCGCTGACGAACAGGTCGGCGGCGATCTCCGCATTCGACAGGCCGCGGGCCACCAGCTTCAACACCTCCACCTCACGCTCCGTCAGCGTGTGCAGCGTGTCCGGCACGGCGTCCTCGCCCGACGGCAGATGGTCCGCGTACTTGTCCAGCAGCCTGCGGGTGATGCTCGGGGCCAGCATCGCCTCGCCCGCCGCGACCACCCGGATCGCCTGCACCAGCTCATTGGCCGGAGCATCCTTCAGCAGAAAGCCGCTGGCGCCGGCACGCAACGCCTCCACCACGTACTCGTCGAGATCGAACGTGGTCAGCACCAGCACCTTCGCCGGACCGTCCCGTCCCGGCCCGGTGATCTGACGCGTCGCCTCGACGCCGTCCATCCGCGGCATGCGGATGTCCATCAGCACCACATCGGGCTGCAGCGCCCGCACCTGATCGAGGGCCTGGAGGCCGTCACCGGCCTCACCCACCACCGCAAGATCTCCCTCGGCCTCCAGAATCATCCGGAAGCCGGTGCGCAGCAGCGGCTGGTCATCGACCAGTAGGACGCGGATTGCCACCAGATCTCCTCAAGGTCCTTCGACGGCCGCGGGCCGGCCGGTCCCGGCCCGGACCGGGCCCATTGTGCCCTGGACACCCTGCCCTGATTCCGCCGGCCGCACGGACAGCGGGTATACCGGGGGAGTCCCGCCGAATTCCGGACAGACCGCCTGGTGGTCGCACCAGCCGCAGAGCTTCGTCGGCCGGGGCCGCCACTCGCCCGTCTCCGTGGCCAGCCTGATCGCATCCCACAGAGCCAGCAGCTTGCGCTCCACCCGCTCCAGATCAGCTACGACCGGGTCGTACGTCATGACGTCGCCGCTGCCCAGATAGACCAGCTGCAGCCGCCGCGGCACCACACCCTTCAGCCGCCAGATCACCAGGGCGTAGAACTTCATCTGGAACAGGGCGCCCTCCGCGTACTCCGGCCGCGGCGCCTTCCCCGTCTTGTAGTCCACGATCCGGACCTCGCCCGTCGGCGCCACATCGATCCGGTCGATCACCCCGCGCAGCCGCAGCCCCGACTCCAGCTCCGTCTCGACGAACAGCTCCCGCTCGGCCGGCTCCAGTCGCGTCGGATCCTCCAGCGAGAACCACCGCTCCACCAGCCGCTCCGCCTCCGCCAGCCAGCGCGAGAGCCGCTCGCCCTCCGCATCGTCGGAGAACAGCTCCGACAGCTCCGGCTTCGACTCCAGCAGCCGGTCCCACTGGCCGGGGATCAACGCCGTGGCCCGACCGGCCGTACGCTCCACCGCCGGCTTGTCGAACAGTCGTTCCAGTACCGCATGGACCAGCGTGCCGCGGGTAGCTGCCTCGCTGGGCTTCTCCGGCAGCCTGTCGATGACCCGGAACCGGTACAGCAGAGGACACTGCATGAAGTCACTCGCCCGCGACGGCGACAGGGACGAGGGCGGCTGCGGCGGCCGGGGCACGGAAGTCATGACGAAGACCCTACGACCCCCCACTGACACTCAGCGGCATACCATCGACCACAGACCCTCGCACACCGCATGATCGTGCCGAACGGCACCGACCGAAGGGACCCCGTGGACGAGAGCGGCGACAGCGGCCAGCCGCAGCCCGGCGCAGGGGGAACCGACCCCGCCGCGCCCGAGAACGGCAAACCGCAACGCCCCCGAGAGCCGGGCGGCGGCCTCCTGATGGGCCGTCCCTTCGGTGTGCCGGTATACGTCGCACCCAGCTGGTTCCTCGTCGCGGCGCTCATCACCTGGGTCTTCGGCGGTCAGCTCGACCGGGTGCTGCCCGAGCTCGGCACGGCCCGCTATCTGGTCTCCCTCTTCTTCGCGATCGCCTTCTACGCCTCCGTACTCGTCCACGAACTCGCCCACACCGTGGTCGCACTCCGCTACAAGCTCCCCGTGCGCCGCATCCAGCTGCAGTTCTTCGGCGGTGTCTCCGAGATCGAGAAGGAGTCCGAGACCCCCGGACGCGAATTCGTCCTCGCCTTCGTCGGCCCGCTCCTCTCGCTGGTCCTCGCCGGCGTCTTCTACCTGGGCATGAAGTTCGTCGAACCCGGCACCGTCCCCGGTGTCCTGCTCGCCGGGCTGATGATCTCCAACCTCATCGTCGCCGCCTTCAACCTGCTCCCCGGGCTGCCGCTCGACGGCGGCCGCATGCTCCGGGCCGTCGTCTGGAAGATCACCGGACGCCCCATGAGCGGCACCGTCGCCGCGGCCTGGGTCGGCCGCGCCCTCGCCGTCAGTGTCCTCATCGGACTCCCGCTCCTCACCCAGACCGGGGGGTTCGGGAACAACACCGACGACATCAGCGGCATGGACACCGTCACCGACGCCCTGCTGGCCGCCATCCTCTGCGCCATCATCTGGACCGGGGCGGGCAACAGCCTGCGGATGGCCCGCCTGCGCGAACACCTCCCCGAGCTGCGCGCCCGCACCCTGACCCGACGCGCCGTCCCCGTCGAGGCCGCCACCCCGCTCTCCGAGGCGCTGCGCCGGGCCAACGAGGCGGGCGCCCGCGCGCTCGTCGTCGTCGACGGGCACGGCGACCCCAAGGCCGTCGTCCGCGAGGCCGCCATCGGCTCGGTCCCCGAACACCGCCGCCCCTGGGTCGCGGTGAGCACCCTCGCCCAGGACCTCACCGACGGCATGAAGATCTCCGTCGAGCTGTCCGGCGAGACGCTCCTGGACACCCTCAGGGCCAGCCCGGCCACCGAGTACCTCGTCCTGGAGGAGACCGGCGAGATCTACGGCGTCCTCTCCACCGCCGACGTCGAACGCGCCTTCGTCGCCGCCATGGCCCGCCCCGCAGCCTGAGCCGCTCCGGGCGGCGGTCGGAGCCCCGGGAAACACCGGTACGCTGGTCACATGTCTGAACCGACCGGTGCCGCCCGCCGACGTGGGCCCTTCAAGGTCGGGGACCAGGTCCAGCTCACCGACCCCAAGGGACGCCACTACACCTTCACGCTCGAAGCCGGAAAGAACTTCCACACCCACAAGGGTTCTTTCCCGCACGACGAGCTGATCGGTGCGCCCGAGGGCAGTGTGGTCCGAACCACGGGAAACGTCGCCTATCTCGCGCTGCGCCCCCTGCTCCCCGACTACGTCCTGTCCATGCCCCGCGGCGCCGCCGTGGTCTACCCCAAGGACGCGGGGCAGATTCTGGCGTTCGCCGACATCTTCCCCGGCGCCCGCGTCGTGGAGGCCGGGGTCGGCTCCGGCTCGCTCTCCACCTTCCTGCTCCGCGCCATCGGCGACCAGGGCATGCTGCACTCGTACGAGCGCCGCGAGGACTTCGCCGAGATCGCCCAGCAGAACGTCGAGCGCTACTTCGGCGAACCGCACCCCGCGTGGCAGCTCACCGTCGGCGACCTGCAGGACAACCTGTCCGACACCGACGTCGACCGGGTCATCCTCGACATGCTCGCCCCCTGGGAGTGCCTGGACGCCGTCGCCAAGGCGCTCGTGCCCGGCGGCATCCTCTGCGCGTACGTCGCCACCACCACCCAGCTCGCCCGGACCGTCGAGTCCATCCGTGAGATGGGCTGCTTCGCCGAGCCGCAGCCCTGGGAATCGATGATCCGCAACTGGCACGTCGAGGGCCTGGCCGTCCGCCCGGACCACCGCATGATCGGCCACACCGGCTTCCTCGTCACCGCCCGCCGTCTCGCCGACGGTGTGGAGGCCCCGCTGCGCCGCCGCCGGCCCGCCAAGGGCGCCTACGGCGAGGACTACGACGGCCCCGGCAGCCAGAGCGGCTCCTCCCGCGGCTGACCCCGCGCAACGCACCGGCGCCGCCGCCGAGTTCCCGGACCGACCCGGGAACTCGGCGGCGGCGCCTTTTCGTTGCCGCGCGGAGGATGCCGGAACGGGACCGCCCACCGGGAATCGGGATCCGTACCCACCCCACCGTTCCACTGCCCTGTGAGGTATGGCACGATGCTGGCCACCCCCACCTACGGCGTTCGCCCCACCGGTCCCGTCGTTCACGGGCATCGCCGAACCACAGGAACCACAGGAGACATCCCGCGTGCAGACCTCCGAGCTCCCGGACCTCGCGCACACCGACACGACGCCGATGCACTGGCTCGCCACCGCTACCGCCATGGCCGCCGTCATCGCCGGGGCGGGCATGCTCCAGCCCGACGACGCGACCGCCTCGGCCTCGCCCTCCCACCGCACGACCGCGCAGCACGGCACCGCACCGGTCGCGGCCCCCGATCCGGCCGGTGTGACCTTCCCGCTGCAGTGCGGGACGGCGGACAGCACCGTTGCCGATCAGGTCCCCGGTGACCTCGACGGCGACGGCCGCCCGGAGACCGTCGCGGTGGCCCGCTGCGCGGCCGGATCCGGTACACCGCCGAGCGGTGTCTACGTCCTCACAAAGGGAAGCGGGGCCGCACCCCGGATCGTTGCGACCCTGGTGGACCCCGCGCAGAAGATGAGCGTCGGCGACCTCACCGTGCGTGACGGGATCATCTCCGCCACGCTCCTCGGCTACTCCTCGACCGACGTCCCGCGTTGCTGCCCCGACCAGCAGGAAAAGGTGACCTGGCAGTGGCGGAACGGCGCCTTCGTCCGTGCTGCCCAGAACGAGACGGGCAGCGCCTGACCGGTTACTGCGCGTAGTCGATCGGGCCGGGCCGGCCGGATCAGGCAGCCTCGGGGCCGTAGACCTCGACCCTGTCCGAAACGCGCCGTACATGAATGCAGTCGCCGGGGCACTCCTTGGCCGAATCGACCACGTCCTGAAGCAGCGGCAGCGGAACGGGCGTCGTCGCCCCCTTGTCCTGCAGCAGCTCGTCCTCGCTGCTCTTCACATACGCCAGACCGTCGATGTCCAGCTCGAACACCTCGGGTGCGTACTGCACGCAGATGCCGTCCCCGGTGCAGAGGTCCTGGTCGATCCAGACCTCCAGATCCTGCGTGTCGCTGCCGGTCGGGGCGTCCTGCTGCACGGTCATTTCTCCTGCCGTTTCCTGCGTATCCGAACCAAAAATGGCCAGCCCTGACGGGTGTTGAACGGTTCGACGATACAACCGGCCGCTTTCCGATGTTGAAGGGTGGGTATTCCCCTGGCGTGAGGGAGAGCGCAAGGGTGAAGATCGGACACGTCCCGGAGTCTTTGTGATCTAGGGGTTTCAATCAGCACCCACCCAGGTAGGGTCAGGAAGCGTCCAGCTCCCCTTGGAGGAGGTGAGGACCGTGGCAGCCCACGACGACGACATCAACCGCGGCATCCGGCCCGGGCGGGGGTCTGAAGACCCAGCCGGCCAGGTCGCCTATCTCGAGCAGGAAATCGCCGTCCTGCGACGTAAGCTCGCCGACTCTCCGCGCCATACGAGGATTCTCGAAGAGCGGATCGTCGAGTTGCAGACCAACCTCGCAGGCGTCTCGGCACAGAACGAGCGGCTCGCCAACACCCTGCGCGAGGCCCGCGACCAGATCGTCGCCCTCAAGGAGGAGGTCGACCGGCTCGCACAGCCACCGGCCGGCTTCGGAGTCTTCCTGCAGGGCAACGAGGACGGTACCTGCGACATCTTCACCGGGGGCCGCAAGCTCCGGGTGAACGTCAGCCCCAGCGTCGAGCTCGACGACCTCCGGCGTGGCCAGGAAGTCATGCTCAACGAAGCGCTCAACGTGGTCGAGGCCATGGAATTCGAGCGGGCAGGGGACATCGTCACCCTCAAGGAGATCCTCGAGGACGGCGAGCGGGCCCTGGTGCTCGGGCACACCGACGAGGAACGGGTGGTACGGCTCGCCGAACCGCTTCTCGACATCAACATCCGGCCCGGCGACGCGCTGCTGCTCGAACCCAGGTCCGGCTACGTCTACGAAGTGGTGCCGAAGAGCGAGGTCGAGGAGCTTGTCCTCGAAGAGGTTCCGGACATCGACTACGACAAGATCGGCGGCCTGGGCGACCAGATCGAGCTGATCCGGGACGCGGTCGAGCTCCCCTACCTCCACCCCGACCTCTTCAAGGAGCACGAACTGCGGCCGCCGAAGGGCATCCTGCTCTACGGCCCGCCCGGCTGCGGCAAGACTCTCATTGCCAAGGCCGTCGCCAACTCCCTGGCCAAGAAGGTCGCCGAGGTGACCGGACAGCCCGCCGGCAAGAGCTACTTCCTCAACATCAAGGGTCCTGAGCTCCTCAACAAGTACGTCGGTGAGACCGAGCGGCACATCCGCCTCGTCTTCCAGCGGGCCCGTGAGAAGGCGAGCGAGGGCACCCCCGTCATCGTCTTCTTCGACGAGATGGAGTCGCTCTTCCGTACCCGCGGATCCGGCGTCAGCTCGGACGTGGAGAACACCATCGTCCCGCAGCTGCTCGCCGAGATCGACGGTGTGGAGGGGTTGGAGAACGTCATCGTGATCGGCGCCTCCAACCGCGAGGACATGATCGACCCGGCCATCCTGCGCCCCGGCCGACTCGATGTGAAGATCAAGATCGAGCGTCCGGACGCGGAGGCCGCGAAGGACATCTTCGCGAAGTACCTCACGGCTTCCCTGCCCCTGCACGCGGACGACCTCGCCGAGCACACCGGCTCCAAGGAAGCCGCGGCGCACGCCATGATCCAGTCCGTCGTCGAGCGGATGTACACCGAGTCCGAGGAGAACCGCTTCCTCGAGGTCACGTACGCCAACGGCGACAAGGAAGTCCTGTACTTCAAGGACTTCAACTCCGGCGCGATGATCCAGAACATCGTCGACCGGGCCAAGAAGATGGCCATCAAGGCCTTCCTCGACCAGGGCCAGAAGGGCCTTCGCGTCTCCCATCTCCTCCAGGCATGCGTGGACGAGTTCAAGGAGAACGAGGACCTTCCCAACACCACCAACCCCGACGACTGGGCCAGGATCTCCGGCAAGAAGGGCGAGCGGATCGTCTTCATCCGTACGCTCGTCACCGGAAAACAGGGCGCAGACACGGGTCGCTCCATCGACACAGTGGCAAACACCGGGCAGTACCTGTAGAACGCAGACCGGCTGCGGATGCCCGGCCGGGCATCCGCAGCCGGTTGCTTTCCGGACAGCTCCCACGACACCGGAGCAATGACGTAATTGATCTCCCCACCAGCGCAGAGGCGCTCTAGGCTCTTCCGTACCGCCCAGTCGCGCAGTGCGGGGACGGGCACCGCACACGCACCGGACAAGCAGCGGTACTTGAGCGCCGATCCCGGAAGGGAACGCCGCCGGGCAAGGAGGGCCGCATGACCGTACGGCGAGTAATGGGCATCGAGACGGAGTACGGCATCTCCGTGCCCGGCCACCCCAACGCCAATGCCATGCTCACCTCGTCCCAGATCGTCAACGCCTACGCGGCGGCGATGCACCGGGCGCGACGCGCCCGCTGGGACTTCGAGGAGGAGAACCCGCTGCGAGACGCGCGAGGCTTCGACCTCGCCCGCGAGACCGCCGACTCCAGTCAGCTGACCGACGAGGACATCGGCCTCGCCAACGTCATCCTCACCAACGGAGCACGGCTCTACGTCGACCATGCGCACCCCGAGTACAGCTCGCCGGAGATCACCAACCCGCGGGACGCCGTCCTCTGGGACAAGGCCGGCGAACGCATCATGGCGGAAGCCGCCGAACGCGCGGCCCAGCTGCCCGGCGCCCAGCCGATCCACCTCTACAAGAACAACACCGACAACAAGGGCGCCTCGTACGGCACGCACGAGAACTACCTGATGAAGCGGGAGACCCCGTTCTCCGACATCGTGCGCCACCTGACCCCGTTCTTCGTCTCCCGCCAGGTCGTCACCGGTGCCGGCCGCGTCGGCATCGGTCAGGACGGTCACGAGCACGGCTTCCAGATCAGCCAGCGGGCGGACTACTTCGAGGTCGAGGTCGGCCTGGAGACCACGCTCAAGCGCCCCATCATCAACACCCGCGACGAGCCACATTCCGACGCCGAGAAGTACCGCCGCCTCCATGTGATCATCGGCGACGCGAACCTGTCGGAGATCTCCACGTATCTCAAGCTCGGCACCACGGCGCTCGTTCTGTCCATGATCGAGGACGGCTTCATCAATGTCGACCTGGCCGTCGACCAGCCGGTGCGCACCTTGCACCACGTGTCCCACGACCCCTCGCTGCAACATCTGATCACGCTGCGTAGCGGTCGGACGCTCACCGCGGTGCAGCTCCAGATGGAGTACTTCGAGCTCGGCCGCAAGTACGTCGAGGAGCGGTACGGGGCGGACGCCGACGAGCAGACCAAGGACGTCCTGATCCGCTGGGAGGACACCCTCAACCGGCTGGAGAACGATCCGATGAGCCTCTCCGGGGAGCTCGACTGGATCGCCAAGCGTGAGCTCATGGAGGGCTACCGCCGGCGCGACAGCCTGGACTGGGACGCGCCCCGGCTGCACCTGGTGGACCTCCAGTACGCCGACGTGAGGGCCGAGAAGGGCCTCTACAACCGTCTGGTGGCCCGCGGCAAGATGAAGCGCCTGCTGGACGAGAACGAGGTCGAGCAGGCCCGTACGAAGCCCCCGGAGGACACCAGGGCGTACTTCCGTGGCCGCTGCCTGGAACAGTACGCGGACGACGTCGCCGCTGCCTCCTGGGACTCGGTCATCTTCGATCTGCCGGGCCATGACTCGTTGCAGCGGGTGCCGACGATGGAACCCCTCCGAGGGACCCGTAACCACGTCAAGGAGCTCCTGGACCGCTGTCGTACGGCGGAAGAGCTGGTCCGGGTGCTGTCCGGCGGCTGAAATGGCCGCGATCAGGGAATCATCGAGATGGCCCCCGTGCGTTGAGACAAGTACCGGGCCAATGTCGGACCCCGTAGGTAGGGTCTGATCAAGTGCTTCGAACCGAGCGGGGTGAGCTACATGGCGACCAAGGACACCGGCGGCGGACAGCAGAAGGCGACACGCTCCACCGAGGAGGTCGAGGAGCAGGCGCAGGACGCGCAGGCTTCGGAGGACCTCAAGGAGCGGCAGGAGAAGCTGAGCGACGATGTCGACTCGGTTCTGGACGAGATCGACGACGTCTTGGAGGAGAACGCCGAGGACTTCGTCCGTTCGTTCGTTCAGAAGGGTGGACAGTAGTCCATCCATGTGAACAAGGGGGAGTGGAGTGGTGCGCGCGGTACGGGCGAAAGGAGCCCGTGCCGCGCGGCCGCAACCGGCACTTCGGACTCCGCGGGCTTCCTCCGCAGACCATGTGGATCACCGCCACGAGACGGGTAGGGTCCGTGGCGTACTGTGCTTCAACTGCAATTCGGCCATCGGCACGTTGGGAGATGATCCTGACACCTTCCGCAGGGCCATCGCTTACCTGGAGGGAAACGCGTGGAAGCCAACACTCGTAGCACCGGGCGTCTACCAGCTGCCTTCCTGACGCCGGGATCCTCTTCGTTCATGGACTTCCTGTCCGACCAGTCGCCCGAGATGCTCCCGGGCAACCGGCACCTGCCGCCCATGCAGGGGGCCATCGAGGCGCCGCACGGGACGACCATCGTCGCCGCGACGTTCCCGGGCGGCGTGGTGCTCGCCGGTGACCGGCGGGCGACCATGGGCAACATGATCGCGCAGCGCGACATCGAGAAGGTCTTCCCGGCCGACGAGTACTCGGCGGTGGGCATCGCCGGCACGGCCGGTCTCGCGGTGGAGATGGTCAAGCTCTTCCAGCTGGAGCTGGAGCACTTCGAGAAGGTCGAGGGCGCCCAGCTCTCCCTGGAGGGCAAGGCGAACCGGCTCTCCACGATGATCCGCAGCAATCTGGCCATGGCCATGCAGGGCCTCGCCGTGGTCCCGCTCTTCGCCGGCTTCGACGTCGACCGCGAGAAGGGCCGGATCTTCTCGTACGACGTCACCGGCGGGCGGTCCGAGGAGCTCGGCTACGCGGCCACCGGCTCCGGGTCGATCTTCGCCCGCGGGTCGATGAAGAAGCTCTACCGCGAGGACCTGACGGAGCAGCAGACGCTCACCCTGGTCGTACAGGCGCTGTACGACGCCGCGGACGACGACTCGGCGACCGGCGGTCCGGATGTGGCCCGGCGGATCTATCCGATCGTCACCGTCATCACCGACGAGGGCTTCAGGAAGCTCACCGAGGCGGAATCCTCCGAGATCGCCCGGGCGATCCTGGAGCGCCGGCTGGAACAGCCCGACGGCCCGCGTGCCGCGCTGCTCTGATCCCGGTTCCAGGGCCTCTTCGATGGACTCGTCACTGACAGAAAGGGACGGATAGCCGGTGTCGACGCCGTTCTATGTCTCACCTCAGCAGGCCATGGCCGACCGGGCGGAATACGCCCGGAAGGGCATCGCCCGTGGTCGCAGCCTGGTTGTGCTGCAGTACGCCGACGGCATTGTGTTCGTCGGCGAGAACCCGTCCCGTGCGCTGCACAAGTTCAGCGAGATCTATGACCGGATCGGTTTCGCCGCTGCCGGTAAGTACAACGAGTACGAGAATCTCCGCATCGGCGGTGTCCGTTACGCCGATCTGCGCGGATACACGTACGACCGTGACGATGTGACGGCCCGCGGACTGGCCAACGTCTATGCGCAGACGCTGGGCACCATTTTCTCCAGTGCGGCCGAGAAGCCGTACGAGGTGGAGCTGGTGGTCGCCGAAGTGGGCGCCAGGCCCGAGGGCGACCAGATCTACCGGCTGCCGCACGACGGCTCGATCGTGGACGAGCACGGCTCCGTCGCGGTCGGCGGCAACGCGGAGCAGATCAGTACGTTCCTGGACCAGCGCCACCGTGACGGGATGACGCTGGCCGAGGCCCTCAAGCTGGCCGTGCAGGCGCTCTCCCGTGATCCCAACGGGAGTGAGCGGGAGATCCCCGCCGAGCGTCTCGAGGTGGCGGTCCTGGACCGTACGAGGCCTCAGCAGCGGAAGTTCAAGCGGATCGTGGGGCGGCAGCTGGCGCGGCTGCTGGAGGCGGACGGTGGCTCCGCGCCGACGGACGCCCCCTCCGACATCGAGGACGGCGAGGGTTCCGAGTCCTCCGCGAGCACGACGGATGTCACCAAGTCCAGTGATTCCGGTGGCGACGTGGAGTCCCCCGACAAGTAGTCCATCGCTGTGTCCGTGCCCCGGTCCGCCGTTCCTGGTGGGCCGGGGCACAGTCATGACCGGGGCGGCGGGGGCGCGGAGGAGCCGCGCACGACCAGGTGCACGGGCAGGCTGCCGGGTTCGGCCGGGCGGCCGTCCAGGACGGCCAGCAGGGCGGTCATGCCGCGCTCGCCGACCTGTTCGGCGGGGAGCCGCACGGTGGTGAGTTCGGGTTCGACGGCGGTCGCCAGGGCCAGATCGTCGAAGCCGGTGACGGAGACGTCGTCGGGGACCCGGAGCCCGAGCCGGCGGGCCGCCTTGCAGGCGCCCGCGGCGAGGATGTCGTCGTCGCAGATGATCGCGGTCGGCCGGGGGCCGGGGGCGGCCAGCGCGTGCTCCGCGGCCGCCCGGCCGGCCCGCACGTCGAGTGCTGCGGGCACGGTCCGCACGACGGCGCCCGGCACCCCCTGTACGGCGTCGTGGACGGCCCGGGCACGGACGGCGAAGGTCCAGGAGTCGATGGCCGACGCGAGATGGATGAAGCGGCGGTGGCCGAGGGCGAGCAGATGGTCCGTCACCTGCCGCATGCCGTCGGCGATGTCGAGGTTGACGCGGGCCGCGACGCCCGTGTCCGCGGGGTCGCTGTCCAGCATGACCAGGGGCAGGTCGGCGCCGTGCAGGGCACCGAGTGCGTCGGCGGCCATCGAGGAGGCGATGACTCCGTCGAGTGCTGCGCGGGCGGAGGCGAAGGGGTCCCGGGCCGGCCCCGTGCCGTCGGGGGAGGGGTACAGGACGACCCCGAAGCCGTGCTCAGCGGCGACCGCGGCGGCGCCGGTGTAGACGCGGGCGAAGAACTCGTTCGTGAGGGCGGGGACGACCAGCAGTGCCGTCCTGGTGCGGCCGAGGCGGAGGCTGCGGGCGGCGAGATTCGGCCGGTAGCCGAGGTCCTGGGTGGCGCTGCGGACACGCTCGGCGGTGGCCTCGGAGACCCTGCCGCGCCATTTGTCGCCCAGCACGAGCGAGACGGTGGCCTGCGAGACGCCTGCGGCCCGCGCGACGTCGCGGCTGGTGGGCCGGGCCGGGGCGGGCTGTGATGCGCTGGTCACTGGGACCTCCGGACGGGTGCGGTGCTGGTGCGTGCGGTGAGGTGGACCTGTGGACTGGGCACATGGTACGTATGAACCTCGACGTTATACGTAAAACGTCGGGCGTCGGAAGAACGTCCGAGAGAGATGGGGGCGAGACATGGCCGCGGGTTATCTGGACATCCTCCGGGCGCGGCATGCCACCCGGCTGCTGGTCGGCACACTGGTGGGCCGGCTGCCCAGCGGCACCGCGCACATCGCGATCGTCCTGTTCACCCGTGCCGAGGGCGGCAGCTACACCCTCGCGGGGGCCCTCGCGGCCGTGTACGGCCTCTCCACGGCGGTCGGGCAGCCCCTGCTGGGCCGGGCCGTGGACCTGTACGGCCAGCCTCGCGTCCAGCTCCCCGCGTCCGTGCTGTCCGCGCTGGGCATGGCCCTGCTGGCCCTGGCAGGCCTCGGATCGCTGCCGCTGGCCTACGCCGCCGTGATCGTGGCCGGCGTCTGCACACCGCCGCTGGAGGGCGGCCTGCGGGCCCTGTGGCCGACGGTCCTGGGGCGCGAGGACCGGGTGCACCGCGCGTACGCCATGGACGCGGTGGCCCAGGAGGTCATGTTCACCGTGGGGCCGCTGCTGGTGACGGTGCTGGTCTCGCTCTGGTCGCCCGCCGCCGCGCTGCTCGTCATCAACGCGATCGGGGTGCTCGGGGCGCTCTCGGTGGTGGTCTCGGAGCCCTCCCGTACCTGGCGTTCGGCGCCCCGCGAGGCGCACTGGCTGGGCGCTCTGCGCTCACCGGGCCTGCTGGCGCTGCTCGGTTCCTTCTTCTTCGTCGGACTCGCCCTGGGGTCCATCACGGTGGCGGGTATCGCGTACGCCGACGACCACGGCCGGGAGTCGGTGTACGGCTGGCTGATGGCGGCGCTCGGACTGGGCGCGCTCATCGGCGGCGTGGCGTACGGGGCGTGGCAGTGGGCCGGGGCGCCGGAGCGCCGGCTGCGGGCCATCGTCGCGCTGCTGGCACTCGGCTATCTGCCGCTGATGCTCACGCCCGGGGTGGTGCCGATGACCGTACTGGCCGCGCTCGCCGGGGTGTTCCTGGCGCCCGCGATCGCGTGCTCGTTCATCGTGGTGGACCGGCATGCTCCGCGGGGCACGGTGACGGAGGCGTTCTCCTGGCTCGTGACGACGTTCGGGGTCGGCGCGGCGGCGGGAACGGCCTTGGCGGGCCCGGCCGTAGAGCTGGGCGGGACGGCGCAGGGCTTCGCCGTCGCGGGGGCCGGTGGGGTGGTCGCGCTGCTGGTTCTGCTGGCCACGGGAAGGGTCCTCGCAGTTCCCGGGCGTACGCCGGTTGCTGTGCGGGTATCGGAAAATGATCGAAACGGTGCTGTCGAACCCGGTTTCAGCTCGGGCCATCAGGCGTAATGTTCAGTCATGGACCGCCGCATTTTCGGGCTGGAGAACGAGTACGGCGTCACGTGCACGTTCAGGGGACAGCGCCGACTGTCTCCTGACGAAGTGGCGCGCTACCTCTTCCGCCGTGTTGTGTCATGGGGCCGCAGCAGCAATGTCTTTCTGCGGAACGGCGCCCGCCTCTACCTCGACGTGGGATCGCATCCGGAATATGCAACCCCCGAATGCGACAATCTGACCGAGCTGGTCACCCACGACAAGGCAGGCGAGCGCATTCTCGAAGGCCTGCTCGTCGACGCCGAACGCCGCCTGCACGAGGAGGGAATCGCGGGCGACGTCTATCTCTTCAAGAACAACACCGATTCGGCGGGAAACTCCTACGGGTGTCACGAGAACTACCTCGTGGCGCGACACGGAGAATTCTCCCGGCTCGCGGACATCCTCATTCCTTTCCTCGTCACGAGGCAGCTGCTCTGCGGAGCGGGCAAGGTGCTGCAGACCCCGCGCGGCGCGGTCTACTGCGTCAGCCAGCGTGCCGAGCACATCTGGGAGGGCGTCAGTTCCGCGACGACGCGCTCCCGTCCGATCATCAACACACGTGACGAACCGCACGCCGACGCGGAGCGGTACCGCCGCCTCCATGTCATCGTCGGTGACTCGAACATGTCCGAGACGACGATGCTGCTCAAGGTCGGCGCGACGGACCTGGTGCTCCGGATGATCGAAGCGGGCACGGTGATGCGCGATCTGACACTGGAGAACCCGATCCGGGCGATCCGCGAGGTCAGCCACGACATCACGGGGCAGCGCAAGGTCCGCCTCGCCAGTGGCCGCGAGGCGTCGGCCATCGAGGTGCAGCGCGAGTACTACGAGAAGGCCGCGGACTTCGTCGATCGCCGAGGCATCCGCACCGGCACCGTCGCCCAGGTCCTGGAGCTGTGGGGGCGCACGCTCGACGCGATCGAGGCCGAGGACCTCGACCGGATCGACACCGAGATCGACTGGGTGATGAAGTACAGGCTCATCGAGCGGTACCGGGCCAAGCACAACATGACCATGTCGCATCCGCGGGTCGCCCAGATAGATCTCGCGTACCACGACATCCACCGTCGGCGCGGGCTGTACTACCTGCTGGAGCGGAAGGGGCAGGCAGCCCGTATCTGCAACGACCTGAAGATCTTCGAGGGCAAGTCGGTGCCCCCGCAGACCACCCGGGCGCGGCTGCGCGGCGACTTCATCCGAAGGGCGCAGGAGCAGCGGCGGGACTTCACCGTCGACTGGGTCCATCTCAAGCTCAACGACCAGGCACAGCGCACGGTGTTGTGCAAGGACCCGTTCCGTTCGGTGGACGACCGAGTGGAGAAGCTGATCGCGGGTATGTGAGCCGGCGCAGGACGCGCCTCGGCACTTGTGCGACTCGGGCCCCGTACGTCCTCGTACGGGGCCCTGTGCACGCCCTAGAGTGTCGGGGACTCAACCATCTGTGTCGTCTGAGATCTGAGGAACCAGTGCGCCGACTTGCCGCCCTTCTCGTTGTCCCCCTGCTGCTGTTGACGGCGGCGTGCGGTGGCGACGGCAAGGGCTCCGACTCCGCCTCGAAGAACGGATTCCCCGCGATCACCGCGGGTGCGAAGTTCGGCGAGAAGCCCACCTTGTCCAAGGGACAGGGCGATCCGCCCAAGGAGCTGAAGACGCAGGTCATCAGTGAGGGTGATGGCGCGAAGCTCAAGAACGGCGACGCGATCCAGGTCAACTACCTCGGACAGGCGTGGGACTCCACCAAGCCGTTCGACAACAGTTTCGACCGCAAGCAGCCCTTCGATCTGACGCTCGGTGCGGGCATGGTCATCAAGGGCTGGGACCAGGGCCTCGTCGGCCAGAAGGTCGGCAGCCGCGTCGAGCTGGTCATTCCGCCCGACCTCGGTTACGGCGCGCAGGGCCAGGGCGACATCAAGCCGAACGCCACCCTCGTCTTCGTCGTGGACATCCTGAAGGCCACGCAGATCCCGACGTCCGCCAAGGGCACCGCGGTCGCCCAGGACAACGTCGACCTGCCGAAGGTGGGCACCAACACCGACGGCAAGGCGCCTTCGGTCAAGATTCCGGAGAAGACCGACCCGCCGAAGAAGCTGGTCTCCAACTACGTCCTGGAGTCCAACGGCGAGGTCATCAAGGAGACCGACAGCGTCGTCGTGAACTACGTGGGCCTGCTGTGGAAGGACGGGAAGACGTTCGACAGCACCTACGCCCAGGGCAAGACCCAGACCTTCCCGCTGGCCCAGGTCACCCTCAAGGGCCTGAAGAACGGTCTGATCGGCAAGAAGATCGGCAGCCGTGTCCTGCTGGTCATCCCGCCGGACCAGGCGTTCGGTGACAAGGCGCAGCAGTCCATCCCCGCCAAGTCCACCCTGGTGTTCGCCGTGGACCTGCTGGCAAAGATGTAAGACTGTCCCGGTTGTCCAGTTCATCATTTGGAGGAGCAGTTCAGTGAGCATCGAGAAGCCCGAGATCGACTTCCCGGGTGGCGAGCCGCCGGCCGACCTGGAGATCAAGGACATCTGGGAGGGCGACGGCGAGGTCGCCAAGGCCGGCGACATGGTCAAGGTCCACTACGTGGGCGTGGCCTTCTCCACCGGCGAGGAGTTCGACGCCTCCTGGAACCGTGGCACCCCGCTGCAGTTCCAGCTCGGTGTCGGTCAGGTCATCTCCGGCTGGGACCAGGGCGTGCAGGGCATGAAGGTCGGCGGCCGTCGCCAGCTGACCATCCCCGCGCACCTCGCCTACGGTGACCGCGGCGCCGGCGGCCGTATCGCCCCGGGCGAGACGCTGATCTTCGTCTGCGACCTGGTCGCCGTCTGATATCCGTCCCCGGACGCATCTCGAGGGCCCGTGCTGGACTGCACGGGCCCTCGTTCCGTCCGGTGCAGGCCCTCGCTTTTGTCCGGACACCCGGGAGCGGTACGGTCGATCGTCGTAGAGCAAGTAGAAAAGGGGCGTCGATGGCCATTGCCAAGGCCGAGCGGCTGATGAACCTGGCGCTGTGCCTGCTGGGGACCCGGCGCCCGCTCAGCAAGCGCGAGCTGCGCGGGTCCATCGAGGCGTACCTGGAAGCGGGCTCCGACGACGCCTTCAACCGGATGTTCGAGCGCGACAAGGACGATCTGCGCGAGCTCGGTCTGGTCATCGAGACCGTGGACAACCTGGACGGCGACACCGGCTATCTGGCCCGCCGGGACAGCAACCGGCTGCCGCCGATCACGCTGGACGCCGAGGAGGCCGCGGCGCTCGGTCTGGCCGCGAAGGTCTGGCAGCAGGCCCGGCTCGCCGGCGCGGCCAGCGGTGCGCTGCAGAAGCTGCGGGCCGCGGGGATGCCGGAGGCCGAGGACGCGTACGAGGTGCACAGCGCGCTCGAACCCCGCATTCCGGTGCATGAGACCGCGTTCGAGCCGTTGATGCTGGCGTGCCGCGACCGCCGTCCGGTCACCTTCGACTACCGCAAGGCCAACGCCGCCCGGCCCGAGCAGCGCCAGGTCGAGCCCTGGACGCTGGAGTGCTGGCGCGGGCACTGGTATCTGGCGGGCTGGGACCGGGACCGTGCCGCCGAGCGGGTGTTCCGGCTGTCCAGGATCACCGGCCGGGTCCGCTCGCGGGCCGGGGCCTTCACCGCCGAGGTGCCCGATGTGGTGACCGTCCGGGAGACCGTGGAGAGCTGGGCGGGGGAGACGGCGACCCGGACCGCGCTGATCAGGCTGCGGTCGGGTTCCGGCTACCCGCTGCGGTCGCGCGCGATATCCGTGCGGGAACTCGGAGACGGCTGGGACGAGTTGGAGATCCCGTACGGACACGGTCTGGACGCCTGGCTCGTCGAGTTCGGCCCGGACGTCGTCGTGCGGGAACCCGCGGATCTGCGGGCCGATGTGGTGGACCGGCTGCGCGCCGTGGCCAAGGACTGAAGGGACCGTATTCATGGCGACGAACGCGATCGACCAGACGCGCCGGATGCTGTCCCTGGTGACGTATCTGCGGGAGCGCCCCGGCGCCCATGTGCAGGACGTCGCCCGTGCTTTCGGGATCACCGAGGACGAGCTGATCTCGGACCTGGATGTGCTCCCCATGTGCGGGACGAGCTTCCGCGGCGGCGATCTGCTGGACATCGACACCGACGGCGACCGGATCTGGTGGCACAACCCGGACGACGTGGCCGAGCCGCTGCGGCTCGCGGCCGACGAGGCGACGGCTCTGCTGGTCGCCGCGCGCGCCGTGGCCACACTGCCGGGGCTGCGGGAGAGCGACCGGCAGGCGCTGCTGCGGGCCACCGCCAAGCTGGAGACGGCGGCCGGTGAGGCGGCGGCGGCGAGCTCCCGGCTCTCGGTCACCTTCGAGTCGGAGGGCGGCGTCTTCGCCGATGTCGACCGGGCGATCTCCGAGCGGCGCAGGCTGTGGCTGCGGTACTACTCGCCCGCGCGCGACGAGCTCACCGAGCGTGAGGTGGACCCGATCCGGCTGTTCGCCGTGGGGCACACGTACATGGAGGCCTGGTGCCGGCTCTCCGAGGCCCGGCGCACGTTCCGGCTGGACCGGGTCGCCGAGATCCGGCTGCTGGACGAGCCGTCCGCGCCCCCGGAGCTGGAACTGCGGGATCTCTCCGAGGGGCTGGTGCAGCCGGCGGCCGAGGATCCCGAGGTCGTGATCGAGGTGGGGCCCGGTGGCCGCTGGGTCGCCGAGTACTACCCGCACGACAGCGCCGAGGAACTGACCGACGGCGGACTGCGGATCACGTTGCGCACCCCCGATCCGGCCTCGCTGCGCAGGCTCGCGCTCCGGCTCGGCGGGGAAGGGCACATCGTCGCCCCGCAGGAGCTGGCGCAGAGCGCACGGCAGGCGGCGCGGGCGGCGCTGGCGGCCTATGACGGCCCGGCCTGAGCGGATACCTGAGGAGATATGAGCAATATGTCTGTGGTGTCAGGTATCTCGACTGTGGTGGTACCCGAGTCCGTACGGTTCAGGGCCGCCTGCCCGGACTGTCGCGGGCGCTTCGAGCTCGCGGCGGGCGCCCTGCGCCTCGCCATCGGCGCCAGCCGCCGTACGACGTTCTACTCCTTCACCTGCCCCGAGTGCGGAGCAGCTGTCCGCAAGCCGGCCGGGGAGCGGATCATTGAGCTCCTGACCGGCGGCGGTGTGCGGACGCTCCGCCTCCACGCCGGGCTGTAGCGGTCCGGACACCGGCCCACCTAGACATATCGAGGCTCTGCGCATGTTCTGGCCCATGCTCGCCATCGCCCTGGGGTTCCTCGGCATCGCCGTCCTCGGCGTGCTGGCCGTCAAGGTCTTCGTCGAGGCCCAGCGCCTGGGGCACCAGGTGACCCGCACCACTGAGCGCATCAACCGGGCGGCCGAGGATCTCGAACGGGCCGCCACCGACCTCGCAGCCACCGGTGAATCCCTCCGGTAGACCAGGTCTTTCGGGTCGGGCCGGTCGATCGGGGAGGGCGCGGCCTCCAGTTTCTCAGGATCGGAGGGTACGCTGCACTGGCGGCCCTGAGAGCGAGGCGTGGGCCGTAATCGCAAGGATGCATGGGTATTGCCCTGCGTTTACTCCTGCGGGATACGATCGCTGACAGTACGAAGATCGGACGTCTGTCCGACGTTCGATCAGCCCCACCCCTGCTGCCTCGGTGAGAAGGTACACGCATATGTTCGGAAGGCTCGGCGCTCCCGAGATCATCCTGATCCTCGTCGTCATTGTTCTGCTGTTCGGCGCGAAGAAGCTTCCTGACATGGCTCGCTCGCTCGGCAAGTCGGCCCGCATCCTCAAGAGCGAGGCCAAGGCCATGAAGTCGGAGGGCAACCCGTCGGCCACCCCCGCCGACCCGCCGCACGACCCCGCTCAGGACCAGGCTGCCCCGCGCACGATCAAGGCCGCACCCGGCGATGTGACGAGTTCGCGGCCGGTCGCCGAGCCGACCGACTCGACCAACCGCTGACAACTGGGCCGACGCAGGCGCCGTGATCGGTGACGGCCTGCTGCACGAGATGAGGACGTGGGTTGCTCAAGTCTGCCCGCAAACAGGAGACGGACCCCGAGGGCCGCATGCCCTTGGTGGAGCACCTGCGTGAGCTGCGCAACCGGCTGGCGAAGGCTCTCCTGGCGATCGTCGTCGTCACGATCGTCGCCGCGTTCTTCTACAAGGGGATCATCGAGTTCTTCACCGACCCGGTGCTGAAGGCGGTCGGTTGCGATTCGAGCTTCGCCGAACTCGCCAAGAAGGAGGACGGCACCTGTGCGCGCATCGTCCTGAACGGTCTGCTGACGCCGTTCACCCTTGCGCTCAAGGTCTCCCTGATGGCAGGCGTCGTCCTTTCGTCGCCGATCTGGCTCTACCAGCTCTGGGCGTTCATCGCCCCGGGGCTGCACAGGCACGAGAAGAAGTACTCGCTGGCCTTCGTCGGCGCGGGCTTCCCGCTCTTCCTCGCCGGTGGGTTCTTCGCGTACAAGACGCTGCCCACGATGGCGAAGGTCCTGCTGGACTTCTCGCCGGCCGGTCTGGACAACCAGCTGCCGCTCGACGACCTGCTGGACCTGATCACCCGCATGGTGGTGGTCTTCGGGCTCTCCTTCGAGCTGCCCCTGCTGCTCGTCATGCTCAACCTCGGTGGCGTCATCACGGGCAAGCGGATGCTCGGCTGGTGGCGCGGCATGATCATGGGCATCACGGTCTTCGCCGCACTGGCGACGCCCAGTACGGACCCGCTGACCATGCTGGCGCTCGCCGGGCCGATCTGGGTCCTGTACTTCTGCGCGACGGCGCTGTCGCTCCTCAACGACCGCCGCAAGGCACAGCGCGCGGCGGAGGGTCCCGCCGATGACGAGGCGTCGGAGCTGGACCTCACTCCGGAGGACGTCGGTGAGATCGAACCGGTCTCGTCCGTCAGGTCGCTGCCGGCGCAGTCGGGGCCGGACCGTGACCGGGTGAACGGTTACGACGACATCACCTGACCTTGTAAGGTCCCCCGGGTGACCAGCGAGATCACCCTTTTCGTCAATCCCACCGCAGGACGCGGCCGGGGCGCGCACGCCGCGCAGCCGGCCGCTTCCGCATTGCGGGACGCCGGATTCTCCGTACGTACGGTCCTCGGCGAGGACGCCGACGACGCGCTGCGGCGGGCCCGTGAGGCAGTCGACGGCGGGACCGGCGCACTGATAGCCGTGGGCGGGGACGGCATGATGTCCCTCGCCCTCCAGGCCGTGGCCGGGACCATGACGCCGCTCGGTGTGATCGCCGTCGGCACCGGCAACGACTTCGCCCGCGCCCTCGGCCTGCCGATACGGGACCCGGCCGCTGCGGGCCGGCTCGCCGCCGAGGCGCTCAAGGGCGGGGCGATCAGGGACATCGACCTCGGCCGGGTCGGCGACCGGTGGTTCGGGTCCGTGCTCGCCTCCGGCTTCGACTCCCGGGTCAACGACCGGGGCAACCGGATGCGCTGGGTCGGCGGACGGTTCAAGTACGACCTCGCGATCCTCGCCGAACTCGCTGCGTTCCGGACGATCCCGTACCGCATCAGGCTCGACGGCGGGCCGGTCCAGGAGATCGAGGCGACGCTCATCGCGGTCGGCAACGGCTCCACCTACGGCGGGGGCATGCGGATCTGTGCGGACGCCGTCATGGACGACGGGCTCTTCGACGTGACCGTCGTCGGCGACTGCAGCCGTACGACGCTGCTCAAGGTGTTTCCCCGGGTCTACCGGGGAACGCACCTCGACCACCCCGCGGTCACCGTGCACCGGGTCTCGTCGATCGAGCTGGCCGCCGCCTCCGTCACCGCCTACGCGGACGGCGAACCGCTCGGTGCGCTGCCGCTCACCGCCACGTGCGTGCCGGCTGCGGTCAGGGTTCTTGCACAGTGAAATAAAGATCGCGCTGACTGTCAGAGGTGACGGGTACGCTCGTAAGCAAGATGACAGAGGACCTCTCACCAGCTGAGCGATACCAGGCATTCCGGATCCGCGCCGCCGAGCAGGCCACGGCACTCGCGCCCTTCCGCGAGATGTACGAGTTCGATCTGGACCCGTTCCAGATAGAGGCATGCAAGGCCCTGGAAGCGGGTAAGGGGGTGCTGGTCGCCGCCCCGACGGGGTCGGGCAAGACGATCGTCGGCGAGTTCGCCGTGCATCTCGCGCTCCGCCAGGGGCGCAAGTGCTTCTACACCACGCCCATCAAGGCCCTGTCGAACCAGAAGTACGCCGATCTGGTCAAGCGCTACGGCGCGGACAAGGTCGGCCTGCTGACCGGCGACAACAGCGTCAACGCCGATGCCCCGGTGGTCGTCATGACCACCGAAGTGCTGCGGAACATGCTGTACGCGGGCTCGCAGGCGCTCCGCGGCCTCGGTCATGTCGTGATGGACGAGGTGCACTACCTCTCCGACCGCTTCCGCGGCGCGGTGTGGGAGGAAGTGATCATTCATCTGCCGGATTCGGTGACGCTGGTGTCGCTCTCGGCGACCGTGTCCAACGCCGAGGAGTTCGGCGACTGGCTGGACACCGTCCGCGGCGACACCGAAGTGATCGTCGCCGAGAGCCGGCCCGTGCCGCTCTGGCAGCACGTACTGGCCGGCCGCCGGATGTACGACCTCTTCGAGGAGGAGACCGACCACGGCGGCCGTGGCGCCGGCCGCCGCGAGGTCAACCCCGACCTCGTCCGGCTCGCCCGCATGGAGAACCAGCGCGGGTACAACCCGCGCGAGCGCCGCCGCGGAAAGATGGTGCGCGAGGCGGACCGCGAGCGCGAGCGGCGCCAGCGCAGCCGGATCTGGACCCCGTCCAGGCCCGAGGTCATCGACCGGCTGGACGCGGAAGGGCTGCTGCCCGCGATCACGTTCATCTTCAGCCGGGCCGGCTGCGAGGCCGCCGTGCAGCAGTGTCTGCAGGCCGGACTGCGCCTCAACGACGAGGACAGGCGCCGGCTGGTGCGGGAGATCGTCGAGGAGCGCACCGCGTCCATCCCCGGCGAGGACCTCCACGTCCTCGGCTACTACGAATGGCTCGAAGGGCTGGAGCGGGGTATCGCCGCCCACCACGCGGGCATGCTGCCGACCTTCAAGGAGGTCGTCGAGGAGCTGTTCGTACGCGGGCTGGTCAAGGCCGTCTTCGCGACGGAGACCCTCGCCCTCGGCATCAACATGCCCGCGCGCTCCGTGGTGTTGGAGAAGCTCGTCAAGTGGAACGGCGAGCAGCACGCGGACATCACCCCCGGCGAGTACACCCAGCTGACCGGTCGTGCCGGGCGGCGCGGGATCGATGTCGAAGGCCATGCGGTGGTCCTGTGGCAGCGCGGCATGGACCCGGGGGCGCTGGCCGGACTCGCGGGTACGCGCACCTATCCGCTGCGGTCCAGCTTCCGGCCCTCGTACAACATGGCCGTCAACCTGGTGCACCAGTTCGGGCGGCACCGGTCGCGCGAGCTGCTGGAGACCTCGTTCGCACAGTTCCAGGCCGACCGGTCGGTCGTCGGGATCTCCCGGCAGGTGCAGAAGAACGAGGAGGGCCTGGCGGGTTACCGCGAGGGCATGACCTGCCACCTCGGTGACTTCGAGGAGTACGCGCGGCTGCGCCGCGACCTCAAGGAGCGGGAGACGGAGCTCGCCAAGCACGGTGCTTCGCAGCGCCGTGCGGCGGCTGCGGCGTCCCTGGAGAAGCTGAAGCCGGGCGACGTCATCCACGTGCCGACCGGGAAGTTCGCCGGGCTGGCGCTCGTGCTGGACCCGGGGCTGCCGGCCGGGCGGGTCAACGGGTACCGGGGGCTCGAATACAACGACGGGCCGCGGCCGTTGGTGCTGACCTCCGAGCGACAGGTCAAGCGGCTCGCCGCGATCGACTTCCCCGTGCCGGTCGAGGCCGTGGAGCGGATGCGGGTGCCCAAGTCCTTCAACCCGCGGTCGCCGCAGTCGAGGCGGGATCTGGCGTCGGCGCTGCGGACGAAGGCGGGGCACATCGTGCCGGAGCGGCACCGCAGGGGCCGGGCCGAGGCCGCCGACGACCAGCAGATCGCCCGCTACCGGGCCGAGCTGCGGGCGCACCCCTGCCATGGGTGCGCCGAGCGCGAGGACCATGCGCGGTGGGCGGAGCGGTACCACCGCCTGCAGCGGGACACGAAGCAGCTGGAGCGGCGGATCGAGGGGCGGACGAACACGATTGCCCGCACCTTCGACCGGATCGTCGCGCTCCTCACCGAGCTGGACTATCTGCGGGGCAACGAGGTCACCGAGCACGGGCGGCGGCTGGCCCGGCTGTACGGCGAGCTGGACCTGCTGGCGAGCGAGTGTCTCCGGGCCGGTGTGTGGGAGGGGCTGAACCCGGCGGAGCTCGCCGCCTGTGTGTCGGCGCTGGTGTACGAGGCGCGGCAGGCGGACGACGCGGTGGCACCGAAGCTGCCGTCCGGGCCGGCGAAGACGGCGATGGCCGAGATGGTCCACATCTGGGGGCGGCTCGATGCCCTGGAGGAGGACTTCAAGATCAACCAGGCGGAGGGGGTCGGGCAGCGGGAGCCCGATCTCGGGTTCGCCTGGGCGGTCTACATGTGGGCGTCGGGGCGGACGCTGGACGAGGTGCTGCGCGAGGCGGAGATGCCGGCAGGGGACTTCGTACGGTGGTGCAAGCAGGTGATCGATGTGCTGGGGCAGATCGCTGCTGCGGTACCGGGGGGCGGGGAAAGCTCCGTGGCTCGCAATGCGCGCAAGGCGATGGACGCGGTGCTGCGGGGGGTTGTGGCTTACAGCTCGGTGGGGTGACGGGGCCTCTGCCCCGACCCCGGTCCTCAGCGCCGGAGGGCTGGATCACTGACCGGACGGGGTGGGGCCGGGTGGATCGGCCGCCCGTCCGGGGAGAGGGCCGGGGGTCGGTACTGCGCCAACCGTGCTCCCGGTCAGTGGTCGAGGTAGCCGCGCCAGCCGCGGTGCACCGTGATGTCCGTTGCGCTGCGCAGGGCGTAGGGCTCGCACAGGAAGCCGGGCGCGGTTGTGCCGTCCGAGAGTTCCACCCGGCCCAGTGCCATGGGGGACGGGAGCTCCGCCGTGAGGCGGCCCAGACCCTCAGGGGGCAGTTCCCACACTTCCACCTCGATCTCAGCGCCGCCTTCGCCCACCCGTTCCAGGCCCGGCTTGGGCGGGTCGGTGCGTAGGGCGTGCAGGCGGTACACCGGGGCCGTGGTCGTCGTGCGGAGCAAGTGGGCACCCAGGGACAGGAGTTGAGGGTTCAGGGGCTGGCCCGTCAGATGGGCGCCCGCGACGACCAGCCTGGTGGGCGGGGTCAGCAGCGCGGTGATGCGTGCCAGGCGTTCATCCGTGTGGGCCGGGCCGATCAGCATCACGCCGAAGGGGTGTCCGGCCACGTCGCCGGCCGGGGCGGCCACCGCGCACAGGCCGAACAGGTTGGTGGAGTTGGTGAACCGGCCCAGCCGTGCGTTGGCGCCCAGCGGGTCCGCGGCCACCTCCGCCAGCGTGGGGTGACCCGGTGCGGTGGGCAGGAGAAGGGCGTCGGCGTCGGAGAGGGCCGCCATGGCGGCATCACGCAGAACCGCCAGCCGGTCCCGGTCGGCGAACAGACGGTGTGCCGGGATGTCCCGGGCCGCCGTGATGATGTGGGCGACGGTGGGGTCGAGATCGGCGGCGGGGGCGGTGTCGACGAATGCGCCGACCGCCGTGTAGCGCTCGGCCACGAATGCTCCGTCGTACAGCAGGGCTGCGGCTTCGAGGAAGGGGGCCAGGTCCACCGGTTGCAGATGCGCGCCCGCCGCGTGGAGGCGGACGGCCGCTGCCTCGTACGCCTCCGCCCAGCCGGGGTCCAGCTCGCCCAGCTGTCCGGTCGCCGGGACCGCGATACGCCAGGGACCCGGTGTCCGGGCGGGTGCGGACCGCGGCGTGGCCGTGGTCATCAGGGCGAGCGCCTGCTCGGCCTCGGGGAGCGTACGGGCGAAGACGGTGACACAGTCCAGGCTTGCGCAGGCCGGGACCACACCGTCGGTCGGGACCAGGCCGCGGGTCGGCTTCAGGCCCACGATCCCGTTGAACGCGGCCGGGATCCGGCCGGAGCCCGCGGTGTCGGTGCCGAGCGACAGGTCGGCGATGCCGAGCGCGACGGCGACCGCGGAACCGGAGCTGGAGCCTCCGCTGATCCGCGACGGGTCATGGGCGTGGCGGACCGCTCCGTAGGGGGAGCGGGTGCCGACCAGCCCCGTGGCGAACTGGTCGAGGTTGGTCGTGCCGATCACCAGGGCTCCGGCCGCACGGAGGCGGGCCACGGCCGGGGCGTCGGCCGTCGGCTTGTACGCGTACGAAGGGCAGCCCGCGGTGGTGGGGAGGCCGGCGACATCGATGTTGCCCTTGACGGCCAGCAAGCGGCCGGCGAGGGGGAGATGTTCCCCCGCGGCCACGCGGGCATCGAGGGTTCCGGCCTCGGCCTCCACCTCGGGCAGCGGGCGCAGGTCGATCCAGATCTCCGGACGGTCGACGGCCTCGATCCGGGCGTGGGCGGCGCGGACCCGGGCCAGTACGGGTGTGGACGTGGTCATGTGTGCTCCTCAGTTCGTGGGGGGCGGGGCCAGGACCAGCAGTGCCGTGCCCGGTTCCACCTGGGCACCCGGCCGGGTGAGGATCTCCACGACGATGCCGTCCGCCGGGGCGTGGACCCGGGACTCCATCTTCATCGCCTCCAGTGCGAGAAGAGGCTGACCCGCCGTCACCGTGTCGCCCGCGGCGACGTTCAGCTGCCAGACCGACGCCGCGAACTCGGCCTCCACCAGCCGGCCGCCCGACGGCACCGTCACTTCGGCCGCCGGTGGCGCGGGTTCCGTGGCGGCCTCCGCCCGCGCGAACTCGCCGGCCGCCTCCCAGGCGTCCCGTTCCGCCGAGAAGGCGGCGCCCTGACGGGTGCGGAACCCGGCGATCGAGTCGGCGTTGTCGGCCAGGAACTTCTCGTACCGCGCCAGGGAGAACTCGCCCTCCTCGATGCGCGGTACGAACCGGCCCGACGCGATGTCCGCGCGGAGCTCCAGGAGTTCGTCCGCCTCCACCGGGTACCACTTGATCCGGTCGAAGAACCTCAGCAGCCACGGTGAGCCGGGCTCGAAAGCGCCGCGCTGCTGCCACCCCGACCACACCTGGGTGGTGCGCCCGACGAACTGGTAACCGCCCGGCCCCTCCATCCCGTAGATGCAGAGATAGGCGCCGCCGATGCCGACCGAGTTCTCCGCCGTCCAGGTGCGGGCCGGGTTGTACTTGGTGGTGACCAGACGGTGCCGGGGGTCGAGCGGGGTGGCTACCGGTGCGCCCAGATAGACGTCGCCGAGCCCCAGCACCAGATACTCGGCGTCGAAGACCGTGCGGTACACGTCGTCGACCGAGTCCAGGCCGTTGACCCGGCGGATGAACTCGATGTTCCACGGGCACCAGGGGGCGTCGTCGCGTACCCCCGCCATATAGCGGGCGATGGCCTCGCGGGTCGCCGGATCGTCCCAGGACAGCGGCAGATGCACGGTCCGCGACGGCACGGTCAGAGCGTCCGTGGGCGGGAGCGCCGCCTCGGTGGCGTGGAGGAGTGCCAGGAGCCGGTGCTGGGGGAGTAGTTCCGGATCCGTCTGGATCTGGAGCGAGCGGATGCCGGGTGTGAGGCCGGTGATGCCGGGTACGGCCGCCGCGGTCAGCGCCTCCATCAGGGCGTGCACCCGCATCCGCAGGGCCAGGTCCAGCTGCATCGGGCCGTACTCGACCAGCACGTTGTCGTCGCCGCTGCGGCGGTACGTGACATCGTCGCTCCGGTACAGGATGCCGCCGTCGACGATGTCCGGGCGCCGCTCGCCGGTGATCGTCACCGGTGTGAAGCTGACCGTGTCGCCGGGCCGTAGCTGGCCCAGCTTCCACCGTTCGCCCGTCACCACGGTCGCCGGGCAGACGAAGCCGCCCAGCGACGGCCCGTCGGGGCCGAGCAGCACAGGCATGTCTCCCGTGTAGTCGACGGCGCCCACCGAGTACGGCGTGTCATGGATGTTCGAGGGGTGGAGTCCGGCCTCGCCGCCGTCGGTGCGGGCCCAGCGCGGCTTGGGGCCGACCAGCCGGACACCGGTGCGGGCCGAGTTGAAGTGGACCTTCCAGTCGGCGGCGTAGAAGTCGTGGATGTCCTCCTCGGTGAAGAACTCCGGTGCGGCGTGCGGGCCTTCGGCCGCGCCTATCTGCCAGCTGCCACCGATGTGCGGACGGTCGGACTCCGGTACGGGGGCGCTCGGGGTACGCGCCGCGCCGCCGTGCAGGACGTCGCCCGTGCGCAGGGCCCGGCCGCCGTGTCCGCCGAAGCCGCCGAGGGTGAAGGTCGCCGCGCTGCCTAGGAAGCCGGGCACGTCCAGGCCGCCGCCGGCGAAGAGGACGTACGTACGCAGACCGTGTCCGTCCGGTGCGCCGACCGCGAGTGTGGAGCCCGCCGGGACGGTGAAGGGTTCCCACAGGGCGACCGGTTCGCCGTCGACCGTCACGGCGGCGGGTGCGCCCGTGACACAGACCGTGGTCGGGTGGGTGAACCGCAGGGCCGGGCCCTGGAGCGTGCATTCGAGACCGGGTGCGCCCGCGTCATTGCCGAGCGCGGTGTTGCCGAGGCGGAACGACAGGTCGTCCATCGGGCCCGACGGCGGGACGCCGACCTGCCAGTAGCCCGTGCGGCCGGGCCAGTCCTGCACCGTGGTGAGGGTGCCGCCGGAGACCACCTCGATGCGCGGGGTCGGGTCGCTGACGGTGGCGAGCGTGGCCGTGGAGTGCGTGGCGGTGTGGACCCGGTCATCGGCCAGAGCGGCCCGTACCAGTCCGAGGTTGGTCTCGATGCCGTCGATCCGGGTGGCGGCGAGTGCCGTGTCCAGCCGTGCGAGGGCGTCGGCGCGGTCGGTGCCGTACGCGACGACCTTCGCCAGCATCGGGTCGTACGACGTCGTCACCTCCGTCCCCGTCTCGACCCAGGTGTCGACACGGACTCCCTCGGGGAACGCGACCCGGGTCAGCAGGCCCGCGCCTGGGCGGTGGTCGCGGGTCGGGTCCTCGGCGTAGACCCGGGCCTCGACGGCATGGCCGCGCGGCGTATCCGGTTCGCGTACGACGTCCGTGTCGCCCTGGGCGAGGCGCAGCATCCACTCGACGAGGTCGACGCCGTAGATCTCCTCGGTGACCGGGTGTTCGACCTGGAGGCGGGTGTTGACCTCCAGGAAGTACGCCTCCGCGCGCGCCGCGTCGTAGACGAACTCCACCGTGCCCGCCGAGCGGTAGTCGACCGCCGCGCACAGATCCTGGGCGGACGCGGCCAGTTGTTCACGGACGTGCGGCGGCAGCCCCGGGGCGGGGGCTTCCTCCAAAACCTTCTGGTTGCGGCGCTGCAGGGAGCAGTCGCGGTCGCCGAAGGTCACCACCCGGCCCCGGCCGTCGCCGAAGACCTGAACCTCGACATGGCGGGCGTCCTCCACGAGGCGTTCGAGGAAGACACCGGCGGAGGAGAAGGACGCGGCGGCGACCCGCTGCACCCGCTCCCAGGCGTCGGCGAGTTCGTCGACGGATCGACATGACGACATGCCGATCCCGCCGCCACCGCCGGTCGCCTTGAGCATCACGGGATAGCCGATGCGGTCTGCCGCCGCCACCGCCGACGGCAGGTCGGGGAGCAGCCCGGTGCCGGGGGCGAGCGGTACGCCCGCGGCCTCGGCGGCCGCGCGAGCGGTGTGCTTCGCTCCGAACAGCTCCAGCTGCTCGGCGGTCGGGCCGACGAAGACGATCCCCGCGTCCTCGCAGCGCCGGGCGAACCCGGCGTCCTCGGAGAGGAAGCCGTAGCCGGGGTGGATGGCTCCGGCCCCGGTGTCCTTGGCGGCCTTCAGGACCAGGTCGGCGTCGAGGTACGAGTCCTTGGCGGGCGCGGGACCCAGCCGTATCGCCGTGTCGGCGAGGCGGACATGGGGCGCTGAGCGGTCCGGGTCGGAGAAGACCGCGACCGTGCGGAGACCGAGGCGGCGGGCGGTGCGGATGATCCGTACCGCGATCTCGCCCCGGTTGGCCACCAGCAGTGTGTCGAAATTCGTCATGCGGTGGCCTCACCGATGGTGGCTTCGACGGCCGTCGGGTCGAAGCCGTTGCAGGGGTTGTTGATCTGGGGGCAGTTGGAGACCAGGACCAGGACGTCCCGTTCGGCGCGCAGGGTGACCCGCAGACCGGGGGCGGAGATGCCGTCGACGATGCCGAGCGTGCCGTCCTTCTCCACGGGGACGTTCATGTACCAGTTGATGTTGGAGACCAGATCGCGCTTGCCGAGCCCGTGCCGGGCGCCCTCCGCGAGGAAGTTGTCCACACAGGCGTGCTGCGACCAGGTGTGGTGCCCGTAGCGCAGGGTGTTGGACTCCTTGGAGCAGGCGCCGCCGACCGTGTCGTGGCGGCCGCAGGTGTCCTCGGTGACCGTCATCAGCGGGGTGTGCTCGTTGGACAGCAGCACGCTGCCGGTGGTGAGGAAGATGCTGCCCTGTGCGTGGACGGTGTCCGGGGCGCTGTAGCGGACGGCGGTGTCCTGGGCGTCGTACACCAGGAAGTCCACGGCCTGATTGCCGTGCAGATCGGTCAGCGTGAGCTGTTCGCCGGCACGGACGACGGCGGACCAGGCGGCCCGCGCGGGGATCACGTCCGAGCTGCGGACGGTGCCGGTGACAGTGGTGGCGACGGTCATGCGAGCCCCCTGGCGGTGAGGAAGTCGAGCGTGTTGAGGAAGGCCCGGCGGCCCTCCGGTGTGGCGTCCCAGAGCGGGTCCCCGGGCGCGGTCGGGCGGGCGCGCCAGGCCAGCACCTCCAACGGGGTGCAGACGTAGTCGGGGCGCGGGTCCAGCGGATGCGGGACGTTGGCGATGAGCACGGTCAGGTCCTGCTCGGCGCGGAGCGTCACCGACGCGCCGGGCCCGGCGGAGCCGGTGAAGTCCAGGGCCCCGTCCTCACGTACCTCGACACCCTGGAAGAAGGAGAGCGACGGCGGCAGATCGCGCGGCCCGAGCCCGTTCTTCGCGGCAGCGAGCTTCAGCAGCTCCCGGCCCGCCGGGGACGGCGACTGCGGGGCGCCGTCCCCGTACCGCTCCGTGTTGCGTACGAGGGTCGACGTGCCGCACACGGCGTCGTGCCGGCCCGAGCCGTCGGCGACCACCGAGGCGAGGACCCGCCCCTGGTCGGAGAGGAGCAGCCGGTCGGCGCCGAGGTAGGCGTTCCACTGGACCTTGACGGTGTCCGCGGTGTTGAGCCGCTCCCAGGGGCGCCCGTCCACGTACAGCAGCAGATGGGCGCAGGCGTCCCCCGCGAGATCGGTGAGCCGGAGCTCGGTGCCGCGGGCGAGTACCCGGTGGGTGTAGTTGCCCCCTGCCACGGTCTCGGCCCAGACCGGCGTGCCGGGGACGGCCGCGGGCCAGTCGCTCGCGGGTACCACCGGCATGGTTTCGGTACGGATGCCGTGCTGGGCGCGGGCGTGGTCCCGGGCTCCGTGTGTCGTCGCTGTCGCCATGGCTGGACCCTCCGGCTCGACGTGCCTGTGTCGATCGCGCACTGCTGTCGCGCACCTCTGTGGTGCATTTCCGTCGCTTATTTCTGTCGCGTGACAGAAATTAGGACGCGGGCGAGTCGGGGCCATTGCCCGTCCGTTGCACGGGAGTTACCGAGTGCTCACCAAGATCGGGTCGGGCACGGATGTGCGACGATCGGCCCATGTCCACCACCGGGAGACGGGTCGGCCGGCCGCGCGCCCAGCAGCGCGCGGACAGCGGACTGTCCGCGCGCGAAGAGCTGCTGACTGCCGCCGCCGAGCTGTTCACCACCCGCGGGTATGCCGCGACCACCACCCGGGCCGTCGCGGAACGGGCAGGCATGCGGCAGGCGACGATGTACCACTACGTCGCGGGCAAGGAGGACCTCCTGGCGGAGCTCCTGGAATCCACGGTCACTCCGTCGTTGGCGCTGGCCGGGAAGCTGCTCGCCGACGATGCGACGGCCGCCGAGGACCGGCTGTGGGAACTCTGTCGCTCCGACGTGGCGTTGCTGTGCGGCGGGCCGTACAACCTGGGCGCCCTGTACGTACTGCCCGAGGTGCGGGCCGAGCGGTTCGCCGGCTTCCACCGGGTGCGGGACGAGCTGAAGGAGGCGTACGGGACGCTGCTGGCGGCGACCCGGGCGGGGGCGGCGCTGGACGAGGAGGAGCTGGCCCTCCGTACCGATCTGGTCTTCGGACTCATCGAGGGTGTGATCCTGGTCCGGCGTTCGGGGCCGGAACGGCCGGTGGCCGCGTTCGCCGCGGCGACGGCGGATGCGGCGCTGAGAATTGTGGGGGCGCGGTCCGACTGAGGACCTGCCCGCCCGGCCAGGGGGTGTGTGCCGTTGCGGCGGACCATGCCTCGGTCGGCCCGGCGCCCGGCCGGCACGCGCGGTGCGGACGGGGCACGCCTCGGCCGGCCCGCTCGGTGCGGACCGGCCGACGGCTTTCCGTCCTCCGTTCGTCCCGGCGGCGATCCGCCGGGCAGGTGCTAGGTCCGACTGCTCTTCATCGAGGCACCGACGCAGATCAGCCCGAGCACCAGCGCCAGACCGCCGATGATGACGTTGTTGAGGATGACGCCCATGTCGGGGCTGCTGCCGACGATCCACGGCGACAGGATCATCCAGATGCCCATGGCGCAGATGGCCCAGCTCAGGCCGTACATCCGGGCCGGCATCACGGTGAACCCGAGTCCCAGCACCGCGATCGCGATCCCCATGATCAGGTTGTGCTGCACGAGTGTGGGTTGGCTCGCGGTGAAGTGGAGCACCCAGGGCGAGATGGCGCAGTAGAGGCCGACGAGGAACACCGGTCCGTCCACGAGTGCCACATCGCGACCACCGAGCATGCGGGCATAGCGTTCCCGCATTTCGGAAACATCCGGGTGACTGGTTATGTCAGCGCGGGTGTGTGAGACGTTGGACATGAGAGTCGTCTCCTTCGATCCTGCAGGCCCGACCGCGGAGGGTGAGGGTGAAGTGCGGTAGGCGCCTCCTCCCACCATTCTGCGCTTATCTGGGCCTTATGTGCATGTTTCGTCCCCTAGGAACGGTGCGAATCCAGGTTGCGGGCCAGGGCCGTCAGCTGTGCCGTTCGCAGGACCCGGTCCCCGAACCCCGGCAGCGGGACATGCAGCGGCTCCGTCCAGCGCGACGGGATCGCCCCCCTCCCGTGCACCGCCCCGGCCAGGCCGCCGGTGACGGCCGCGACCGTGTCGGTGTCCCCGCCCACGTCGATGGCGGCCGCCAGCGCGGCCTCGAAGGTATGTGTCGTACGCAGCGCCCACACCGCGGTGCCCAGGCACGGCCACACCGCCCCGTTGAACTCCGTCGCCAGGCCGGGGTGCCAGTCGGGGGTGAGGACCGACGCCCAGCGTTCGCGCTGGTCGTCGTGTACGGCGGCCAGGGCGCCCGGGAGGGCGGCGTCCATCGTCGCCGCCCGCGCCGCCGGCTCCGGGCCGTCGGCCCGTGCGAAGTACACGGCGGAGGTCGCCGCCCGCATCAGCGAACCGTTGCCCGCCGCACGCCCCTCGACCTGGAAGTGGAGTGCGGCGGCCACATCCCAGGGATCGCCGCTCGTCAGGACGTACTCGGTCTGCAGACCGATGTCCTTCGGCTCGCCCGCCGCCCACCGCCGGAACCTGCCGAACATGTCGGCGAGGTCGAGGCCGTCCCGCTCCAGCAGGGACTCACCGACCAGGACGGCCATCTGGGTGTCGTCCGTCGCCTCGCCCGGATCCCAGCCACCGCCCCCGCACATCGCTCCGACGCCCTCCGGGAACCGGGTCGTGTACACACCCGCAGGACCGAACTCGAACGGCGCCCCGAGCGCGTCCCCGACCGCCGATCCGACGACGGCGCCCACCACCCGGTCCTGCCTGCTCCCCTGGTCCATGGAGTCAGCGTAGGGAGACCGACGACCTGCTCCGGTACACCCGATATGCCGCGCCCACCAGGACCGTCGCGGTCAGGAACAGGACCGTGAACCACTGGAAGTACCAGTGCCCGCCCGCGGGGTCGTACACCGCGGCCCGCGGCCAGGCGAGATTGACGGTCATCACCAGCCCGTACAGCAGCGCGAGCGCGTTGACGGCAATGCCCCAGCGGCCCAGTGAGAACAGCGGCCGGCCCGTCTCGTCCACGGCGTCCGTCCGAGCGGCGAACGTACCGCGCAGCCGGCGGACCAGCAGCGGGCCCGTCACCATCGAGTACGCCAGGTACAGCATCACTATGCAGGTGGTGCCGATCGCCAGGAACGCGTCGGGCGACGCGAAGTTGAGCAGCAGCAGGACCGCCGAGAGCACGCCCACGACGACTGCCGGGGCGGTCGGCATTCCGGTACGCGCGTTTACCTTGGACAGCAGGGCGGAGCACGGCAGCTGGCCGTCGCGGGCCATCGAGAACAGCATCCGGCAGGCCGCCGTCTGCACGGCGAGGGTCGCCACGGCGATGGCGATCACCACGTCGACCAGGAGCACCCGGCCGACTCCGTCGCCGAGACTGCTGGTCAGCACGTAACTCATGCCGTCGACGGCGAGATGACCGTCGGTCAGGCTGGGCGCCGCCAGCAGCCCGCCCAGCACCAGCAGTCCGCCGAGCAGACCGGCGGCGCCCAGGGCGGAGAGGATGGTGCGAGGCGCGGTACGGCGCGGGTCGCGGGTCTCCTCGCTCATCTCGCCCGCACTGTCGAAGCCGATCATGACGTACGCGGCCGTGAACGAACCCACCAGCAGCGCGCCGAACACTCCCGTCCCGGCGCCACCGGTGTGGAAGGTGACGGACGGGGTGCGTTCCGAGTGGGTGAGGAGCAGCACAACGATCAGCGCGGCGCCGATGATCTCGGCGGTGACACCGATCCGGTTGATGATCGACATCACGCGGTTGTCGACGATGTTCACCAGCGTGGTGAGGACCAGCAGGATGGTGCCGAGCAGCGCCGCGTTCGTGGCACCCGTCGGGGACAGCGGAGCCGGGTCGCCGCCGATCAGCTGGAACCCCGACCAGATGGGCGGCATGACCATCTGCAGGGCCAGCGCGGCCGCGGCGACCACCACGATCTGGCCGATGACCATGATCCAGCCCGCGAACCAGCCGAAGGTCAGGTTGGACAGCCGCGACGACCACTGATAGATCGCGCCGGATATCGGGTAGCGGGCGGCGAGTTCGGCGAAGCAGGCGGCGACGAGCAGCTGGCCGATCAGCACTGCGGGCCACGCCCAGAAGAAGACCGGGCCGCCGAAGGAGTAGCCGACGGCGAAGAACTGGAAGACCGTCGTCAGCACCGAGATGAACGAGAAGCCCGCGGCGAAAGAGGCGTAGCGGCCGAGGCTGCGGTGGAGCTCCTGGCGGTAGCCGAACTCCTGCAGGAGAGGGCCCGATTCGGCGGGGACGGGTGGATCGGGGAGTACGTCGGTGGGCGCGGTGACGGACATGGCAGCACCTGCTCTCAGGGGCGAGGAGGGGAAACGGACGGAGTTCAGGAACGAGGGGCGTGGCGGGCTTCCTGGCCGAACGAGGAGAGGGGTAGGGCCCCCGCGGGCAGCGCTGTCTCGCCGTCGGCCAGCCGCCGCCCGAGATAGCGGAAGGTCTGGACGGTCTGCGCGTAGAGGTGTTCGCCGGCGACGACCCCGGGGCGCGCGGGCCGGCCGGGACCGGTGAAGGCGGGCAGCGGAGCGATGGTCGTGTCGTAGTCGACTGTGCAGAACAGCGGGAAGGAGTAGCGCTCCTCGGTGACCTTGCGGACCCGGTGGGAGGTGGCGGCGAACTCGCCGTTGGTCCAGAGCTCCAGCAGATCACCGGTGTTGACGACGAAGCAGTCGTCGAGCGGCGGTGCGTCGATCCACTCGCCGGCGCCGTTCATCACCTCCAGACCGGGGGCGGTGGGGCGCAGCAGGGTGAAGCATTCGTAGTCGGTGTGGGCGCCGATGCCGGGGCGGTCCTCCGCTGTCGGGTCGTACGGGTAGTGGATCAGCCGGAGCTGGCTGGTGGGCCGGGTGAGATACGGGGCGAACGCGTCCCGGGGCAGACCGAGCGCCTCGGCGAAACCCCCGAACAGGGTGTGGCCCAGGGCGAGGACGGCGTCGTACCAGGCGGTGACCGGCTCACGGAACCCGGACACTGCCGGCCACTGGTTGGGGCCGAGCAACGGACCTGTGGCGTCGGGGAGTTCGAGGGAGAGGTCGAAGGCCTCCTTGCGGTCGGCGGTGGCGCCGGCGAAGACTTCCTCGCCCTCGGGGACGTAACCGCGATGGTTGGACGACTTCCCGATCCAGCAGGCCATCTTCTCCTCGACGGGCCGGGCGAAGAACGCCTTCGCGGCGTCGAGCAGCCGGTCGAAGAGCGCGGGGTCGATGCCATGACCCGAGAGGTAGAGGAAGCCGGTCTCGCGGGCGGCGCGGCCCAACTCGGCCACGGCGCGGGCGCGTTCCTCGGGCGGGCCGACGCGCAGGGCCGTGATGTCCACGACCGGTAGCTCGGTGAAGGAGGTCGGGGACATCAGCGGAGGCCTTCCGGTGCGGGCGCGGACGCGGTCGCGGATGCGGCGAGGGCAGTGGTTGCGGTGGAGTGGAGCGCGGCGAGGAGTCCCTCGGCGGCGGTGATCTCGAAGGCCCGGGTGTACGAGGTGCCGTCGGGCCGCGCGTCGTTCACCACCAGTCCCGCGCAGCCGTCGAGCGCCGGGGCCGGTACGGCGCCCACACGGTGGGGCAGCGTCGAGCGCTCGACGGTCCACCGGCCGTGGTCGATCCGCCCGAGGGAGAGCTCGAAGTCGAGGAGGGCACGGGCCCGGCCGATGTCGGCGGCGCCGCGTACCAGTTCGGCCAGCGAGGCATCGGCGGGCAGCGGTTCGGCGCGGTCGCGCACCTGGGCGAACCGGTCGCCGGCCCGGATCAGCAGCCCCGTGCAGCCGGTCTCCGGATCGAACAGCTCGACGGCGGCGGACGGTCCGGCGCTGCGCACCGGGCGCCAGTGTTCGAGGTATGCGACGTGTACGCCCGTCTCGACGAGCACGGCGCCCTCGCGGCGCAGCCGCCCGGCGTCCGGGAGTCCGACGGGCCCGAAGTCGAGGGTTCGGGCCCAGTGGAACACGTCGGAGCGCTGCCGCAGCCGCCCCGCGAAGGCCTCCTGGCGGGTGAGCCCCAGAAGTTCCTCGAAACGGAGGTCGGACAGGGAGGTGACGCCGGGGTGGCGGGGGTGGTTCGCGGGCTGCCGCAGATCCGCGTACCGGGCAGGGCCCTGCACCCAGGTCACGGCAGTGGTGGTGTCCCGGCGCCCGTCCGCGTCGACGAGCAGCGAACGGTGCCAGACACCGGTCAGTTCGGGGACGGACGGCGGGAGGGCGTGCGGCTTCGCGGACATGGCGGCCCCTTGCGGCGCAGCGGCCGGAGCCGCATTCCTGTCGGATGACAGAAATTAGGGAGAGCCTGTTTCCGCTGAATGACACGGCCGTGTCCGTGCGGCGCCGAAGTGCTCACTGTGGTCGGGCACGGCAGAGACCGGCCGGGGCGGTGACGCAGCCCCGGCCGGCCGATGGCGACCTTGTGGCGCTACTGCGGGGGCATCAGCACGGTGTCGACGATGTACACCGTGGCGTTGGCGGTCGGGACATTGCCGCAGACGACCTTCGAGTTGTCGTTCACCGTGTACGCCAGGCCCGAGCCGGAGGTCGTCAGCTCGCTCTTGGCCAGCGTGGCGAAGGACCCCTTGTCCAGCTGCTGCGGCGCCAGCTTCCGCCCCACCACGTGATACGTCAGGACCTTGGTGAGCTGCTCCTTGTCCGCCAGCAGCTTGTCCAGGTCGGCCTGCGGGATCTTGGCGAACGCGTCATCGGTCGGGGCGAACACGGTGATGTTCTGCGCGTTGTTGAGGGTGTCGACCAGACCGGCCTTCTTCACCGCGGCGACCAGCGTGGAGAGCGCCGGGTTGTGCGAGGCTGCCGTGGCGACCGGGTCCTTCGCCATACCTGCGAAGCTGCCCGCACCGTCCTTCGGCACGGACGAACAGGCCGGTCCGAACGCCTCGTTCATATCCATCGAGTCGCTCGCCGCGGCCGACGGCGATGTCTTGGCCGCGCTTGCGGTGGAGCCGGACGAGGAGTCCTTGGAATCGCTGGAGCAGGCCGTCAGGGCCAGCGGCAGAAGCGCGGCGGCGGAGACGGCGACGGCGGCACGGCGAAGGTGCAGAGGGGGCATGTGATTCTCCTGGGGAGAGATGCGCGAGGCGCGCGAGACGGGTGGGAACGAAGAAGTGAATGCGGCTGCGTGTGGGGGGTGTTCAGGTCAGGACACGTCGACCACCACCGAGTGCCAGCCGGTCGCACCGTTCGGGACGGTGCCGACGCGTTCGCCGGTCTGGGTGGCCCCGGTGCCGTCGGTCGCACGGACCTCCAGCGTGTGATGGCCGGAGGTGGCCGGCCACTCCCACACCCACTGGCGCCAGGTGTCCCGGTTGTCCTGTGCCGCGAGCCGGGCCGGATGCCACGCGCCGCCGTCGACCCGTACCTCCACCCGGGAGATCCCCCGGTGCTGGGCCCAGGCCACCCCGGCGACGGGCACGACGCCGGGCTTCGGCGAGGCGAACGGACGCGGTGTGTCGATCCGGGACTCCGTCTTGACCGGCGCCTGCCGGGACCAGCTGCGCCTGACCCAGTAGGCGTCGTACGAGGCGAACGTCGTCAGCTCGATGTCCTTGATCCACTTGCAGGCCGAGACGTACCCGTACAGTCCCGGCACGACCATGCGGACCGGGAAGCCGTGCGCGAACGGCAGGGGTTCGCCGTTCATGCCGAGGGCGAGGATCGCGTCGCGCCCGTCCATGACCGTCTCGACCGGCGTGCCGATCGTCATGCCGTCGACGGAACGCGCCACGATCTGGTCGGCGGGACCGCCCCGCGAAGGCGGTTTCACCCCGGCCTCACGCAGCAGATCGGCCAGCCGCACACCGATCCACCGGGCGTTGCCCACGTACGGGCCGCCGACCTCGTTGGAGACGCATGCCAGGGTGATGTCGCGTTCGATGATCTCCCGCCCCAGCAGGTCCTGGAAGCTGACCGTGAGAGGGCGGGCGACTCCCCTGCCGTGGATCCGCAGCCGCCACGAATCGGCGTCGACGCGCGGCACGACCAGGGCGGTGTCCACCCGGTAGAAGCTCTTGTTCGGGGTGATGAACGAGCTCAGCCCGCGAATCCGCAGATCCGCCCCGGGCGGCACGGCGGGCGCCGGCGACTCGGGTACCGGGAGGACGAGATCACGCCGTGAGGCGGCGGCACCGGCCTGGACGGAGGACGTCAGTCGCCGTCCCAGGAACCCCGCACCGGCCGAGGCCGCCGCCGCAGCGGTCGCCGCGATCACGAAACCGCGCCGGTCGAAGGCGCCGTCCCGCTGCCCGTCCCTCACTCCAGCCGCGGGAGAGGGACGGAGCACCGGGCCGAGCCGTCCGGCCAGGAGATACAGCACTCCTGCGGCCACCACGGCACCCACCACCGAGGGCAGGGCATCGGTGGGGCTGCCTTCCGGCCGTCCCACCGCCGCCACTGCCCCGACCACGCCGAAGACCAGAACGGCCGCCGAGCCGAGCCGCCGGTGCCGCGACGCCAGGATCCCGACCGCCACCGCGAATACCGCCAGCAGCGCCAGGATGCCGAGTTGGAGCACCAGTTTGTCGGCGGTGCCGAAGTGCCGTACGGCGAAGTCCTTCACGGCTGGGGGAGTGCGGTCGATGACCGCCCCGCCCACCGCCGCGATCGGCCCCGCCTCCGGACGTACGACAGCCGAGGCCAGTTCGGCCACGGCCAGGGCGCAGAACCCGGCGATCAGACCGCTGAGCCCGGCGAAACCGGCACGTGTCCAGCGGGATCGCCGGGACCCGGTGGCCCCGTGCTCCTGCACATCGTTCTGTTCTTCGCTCACATCTGGGGTTCGTCACCGGTCGGCCTGCGGATTGGTCCGTCACCCGATCGAATGAGAAACGGTCATCGGCCAATCCCTCGGGGCGCCGGCTACGGATCACCTTCGAGGGGCCCTGCGCGAGGGCGCGTTCGGCGCGCACCGGGCTCCATCCGGCACGGGTCGGCACCCGCCGGACCCGGATCGGCGGGTTCTTCACCGGCCGCCGTGGAAGCGCTGAGCAGCCGGCCGTCAGCCGAGGCCGCGCGCCTGTTCGAACCGGGCGCGGGCCTCGTCCAGGTCCACCACCGGATCCGGGTAGCCGAGCCGCGCCCGGTCCGGGCCGGTGAGCTTCCACGGCTCGTGGACCACAGCGTCCTCCACGCCTGCCAGCTCCGGCACCCAGCGCCGTACGTACCTGCCCCGCGGATCGAACCGCTTGCCCTGGACCACCGGATTGAGCACCCGGTTGGGGCGGGTGTCCGTACCGGTGCCCGCCACCCACTGCCAGTTGAGCTGATTGTTCGCCAGATCCCCGTCGACCAGGAGATCCAGGAAGTGACGGGCGCCGACGCGCCAGTCCACGTACAGCGTCTTCGTGAGAAAGCTCGCGACCAGCATCCGGCCCCGATTGTGCATCCAGCCCTCGTGCGCCAGCTGTCGCATCGCCGCGTCGACCAGCGGATAGCCGGTGAGTCCGGCACACCACGCCTCGATCTCGCCGGGGTCGGACCGCCAACTGTCGCCCCGCGGACGGTAGTCGGCCCATGCCGCGTCCGGCCGGGCGGCGAGGACCTGGTGGTGGAAGTCCCGCCAGGCCAGCTGCCGTACGAACGCGTCGGCGCCCGGTCCGCCCTTCTCCCGTGCCCGGTTCACCAGTTCGGCGGCGGAGAGGCAGCCGAAGTGCAGATACGGCGACAGCCGGGACGTCGCGTCCCCGCCGAGGTCGTCGTGGCCGGTCCCGTAGTCGGCCATCGGGCCGTGCAGCCAGGATGCCAGCAGCCTGCGCCCTGCCGTCTCGCCGCCCTCGGCGAGACCCGGTGAGACGCCCGTGACCTCCGCTCGCGTCGGCAGCGGTGCGGAGGTTGCGGTGTCCGGCACCCGTACCGTCCGGGGACCGGTCAGTGTGCCCCGTACCCCTTCCGCCTCCCAGCGGCGGAAGTACGGGGTGAACACCGCGAAATGGTCGCGTCCCGCCGGCACGACCCGGCCCGGTGCGAGCGCGGTGACCACTGCGTCATGGACGTGCAGGGTGCAGCCGGCAGCCCCGAGAGCCGTACGCAGACGGTCCTCGCGTTCCCGCGCGTACCCGCTCACCCCGGCCGCGATGTGCAGACTCCGCGCACCGGTCTCCGCGACCACGGCGCATGCCTCGGGGACGACGTCGCCGCGGCGGACGACGAGCCGGCCGCCCCGGCGGCGCAGCTCCGCGTCGAGACCGACGAGGCAGTCGGCGAGGAACGCCCGCCGGTTCGGCGCGTCGAAACCGGCCCGGCGGATCCCGTCGTCCTCGACGAAGAGGGGGACGACGGCATCCGTCCCGCGCACGGCCGCGGACAGGACGGGGTTGTCGTGCAGCCGCAGGTCGGAGGTGAACAGCGCCACCGAGACGGTCATGGCAAGGAGCCCCTCATGCGGTCGGGAAGGTCAGCAGCGCCAGCGGCGCGGACGTCGGCTGTGTGGAGCCGCCGGCCGGCTCGAGGGTGATCCCTATGCCCGACGCCTCGTCGACGGGGCCGTCCAGCAGCACGGTGTTGCTGGTCGCCGCCCGGTTCATGAGGCCCGCGGACCGCATGGTCCCGCGGTCGTCGAACCACAACTGGTACACCTTGCCGCCGGGGGGCGGCGCCATCCCCGAGGTCACGAACACGGCCCGGTTCTCGCTCTGCGAGACCACGACCGTGCCCTTCGCCCCGCCCTTCAGCGCGCCGGACCTCGTCCTCGCGTCCGGCGCCGCGAGGACCTGCGCCATCTGCTCACTCCGCTGCTGCGCCCGCTGCGTCTCCTGCTGCGCGTCCCGGGCGACCTGGTTCTGCCACACCGCGATCCCGCCGAACCCGGCAGCGGCGGCCAGAGCCGCGGCAAGTGCGAACTTCGGCCAGCGGCCGGCCCGTTGGGCCGAAGGGGCCGAGTGGGAGCGCCGGCCGTGCGACGGGGATTCCTGCCGCACGGCCGTGATCTCCCGCAGCACCCGGTCGCGCAGCTCGCGCGGCGCGGCCGCGGACACCGCGAGCCCGAGCCGGGTGGCGGTCTCGGACAGCTCCCGCACCTCCACCGCGCAGGCCTCGCAGTCGCCGAGATGGCGTTCGAACTCCCTGCGCTCGGCGTCCGGCAGCGCGTGCAGGGCGTACGCCCCGGTCAGCGTGTGCAGTTCGGCCCCGCTCATGCGATCCACCTTGCTCATGCGCTCACCCCGAGGCAGTCGCGCAGCCGGATCAGCCCGTCGCGCAGTCGTGTCTTGATCGTCCCGAGCGGTACGGAGAGGAGTTCCGCCACTTCGCGGTAGGTCAGACCGCGGTAGTAGGCCAGCGTGACGGACTGTCGTTGCAGCTCGGTCAGGGTCCGCAGGCAGCGGCGTACCTGCTCCCGCTCCAGCCGGCTCTCGACCTGCTCGGTGACCTCGTCGAACTCCGGCGTACGGTCCAGCAGCGCCGCCCGGTGCTCCCGGGCCGTCGTCGCCTCGACGGAGCGCACCCGGTCCACCGCCCGGTGATGGGCCAGGGTCAGCACCCAGTTCATGGCGGTGCCGCGGGAAGCCTGGAAACGCGGGGCGGTCCGCCACACCTCGACCAGCACCTCCTGCGCCACCTCCTCGGACTGTGCGGGGTCGCGCAGCACACTCCGTACAAGACCGAGGACCGGGCCGCAGACCACGTCGTACACCCTGGCGAACGCATCCTGGTCGCCCCGGGCCACCAGCTCCAGGAGCTCCTGGAGATCGGGCCCCGCCGATGGTGCTCCGCTGATGTGCACGGCTACTTTCACGCGGGCTTCCTCCCAGGATGCGCATCGGTTCCGTGAGGTGATTCGGAGCCGACGGCAGCGCGGATTGGTCAGTGCGCGAAATCCTTCCACGTGGCTCCGAATTCGCGATACATCGTGGTTGACGTGTCGTGGCACTCGCGATATGTTCGTCCACGAGTATTCGATGGCGGAGTGAAGGGTGGTGGGGGCGGTGGCCAAACGGCGCAAGCTCACCAATCCACTGGCGCTGACGGTGATGGTGCTGCTCGCGGAGCGGTCCATGCATCCGTACGAGATCGCCCAGACGCTTCGCCGACGCGGCAAGGAACACAGCGTCAAGATCAATTTCGGCTCGCTGTACACCGTCGTCCAGAACCTGGAGAAGCACGGTTACGTCGAAGTGGCCGGTGTGCAGCGCCAGGGCAACCGCCCCGAGCGCACGCTCTACGGCCTCACCGAGGCGGGGCGCGTCGAAATGGTCGACTGGCTCTCCGATCTGCTGGCCGCGCCGGCCGCCGAGTACCCGGTCTTCGAGACCGCGCTCTCGCTGCTGCCGGTGCTGCCGCCGGAGGACGTGGCGGAACTGCTGGAGACCCGGGAGGCGGCACTGGAGCTCCAGTCCGCAGCGCTCCGGGGTGTCCTCGGTCAGCTGACGGGGAAGCTGCCCCGGGTGTTCGTCGTGGAGACCGAGTACCAGCTCCACATGATCGACGCACAGCTGGAGTGGATCAAGAAATTCCGCACCGAGCTCGCCGACGCCACGATCAGCGGTATCGAGGAGTGGAAGTCCTTCCACGAGACCGGCGAAGTGCCGCAGGACTGGCAGGACCTGGACGAACAGGAGATCGTCCTCGACCCGGAGCGGAAGACGTAGCGCAACGAGGACCGCACGAGCACAGGAGCACTACCGGAGAAGAAGTACCGGAGACGAAGAAAGACCCTGGCAGGGGGCTGTTGGAGCAGCGCCCGCCAGGGTCTCGAACCCCGGACCGGCCACGCCGTGAGGGCGAGCCAGGCGATCGAGGTGCGGCACACCCAGGATAGCCCGGCTCCTTTCACGTGGATCGGTTCGGTATGCCCGAACACCCCACTGACCACAGGAGAGCTCTGTCATGAGCACCCGTGCGCCCGCAGTAGAGGCGCGACAACTGATCAAGACCTATCCCGGCGATGTCACCGCGCTGAACGGCATGGACCTCAGCGTCGGCGCCGGCACGGTCTTCGGACTCCTCGGCCCCAACGGTGCCGGAAAGTCCACCACCGTGAAGATCCTCACCACCCTCGCCCGCCCGGACTCCGGAGCCGCGACGGTCGCCGGACACGACGTCCTGCGCCACCCCGACCGGGTCCGCCGCGCGATAGGTGTCGTCGCCCAGAAGTCCGGCGCCGACCCCGTCGCCACCGGCCGGGAGAACCTGCTGCTGCAGGGCAGGCTCTACGGGATGCGGGGTGCCGCGATCCAGCGCCGCGCCGATGAGCTCCTGGACCGCTTCGATCTCGCCGACGCCGCCAAGCGCCAGGTCAAGGGGTACTCCGGCGGCATGCAACGCCGCCTCGACGTGGCGCTCGGTCTGGTCCACCGGCCCGAGGTGCTCTTCCTCGACGAGCCCACCACCGGACTCGACCCCGAGGCCCGGACGGCCATGTGGGACGAGATCTCCCGGCTGGCCGGCGACGAGGGCCTCACGATCGTGCTTACCACGCACTACCTGGAGGAGGCCGACCGGCTCGCCGAACGCATCGCGATCGTCGACCGCGGCCGGATCGTCGTCGAGGGCACCCCCGACGAGCTCAAGGGTGAACTCCGGGGTGACGCCGTCCACATGGAGCTGCGCGCCGACGGCGACCGTACGGCGATCACCGCCGCCCTCACCGGACTGCCCGGGGTGTACGAGGTGCAGGCCGACGGGCGCCGGGTGAGCGTCCGCGCCGAGGACGGCGCCGCCGCCGTCCCCGTACTGCTCACCGCTCTGGAGCAGGCCGGTGCGTCGGTCGCCGCCGCCACCGTCGCCCGCCCCTCCCTCGACGACGTCTATCTGCGCTACGCGGGACGCCGCTTCTCCGAGGCCGAGGCCGCAGATGACGGGCAGGCCCCCGCTCCAATTGCCGCAGGAGGCCCCCGATGAGCAGCCAGACCCTCGCCCAGACCTGGTACATGACGCAGCGGCAGCTGATGGCGATCATCAGGCAGCCGGTCTTCCTGGCGATCTCCCTGATCCAGCCCGTGATCTGGCTGTTCCTGTTCGGCAACCTCTTCAAGAAGGTCGTCGAGCTCGGCGGCTTCGGGACAACGTCCTATCTGGACTACCTGATCCCGGGCATCGTGGTGATGAGCGCCCTCGGTTCGAGTATGTGGGCCGGGATGGGAACCCTGGAGGAGATCGAGCGGGGCACGCTCAACCGTTTCCTGACCACCCCGGTGAGCCGGAACGCGCTGATGAACGCCAACGTCGTGCAGAACGGCATCAGCACCGCCGTGCAGTCGGTGATCATCGTGCTGCTCGGCTGGGCCGCCGGTGCCACCTACCCGGGCGGAGCGGGCGGACTGCTGATCCTCCTCGTCGCGTCGATCCTGCTCGGTACGGTCTTCGGCGCGCTCTCCAACGCCTTGGGGATGCTGGTCCGCCAGCGTGAGTCGATCATCGGCATCAACACGTTTCTCCTGCTGCCGCTGACCTTCCTCTCGTCCTCGTTCATGGCGCCGAGTCAGATGCCGTCGTGGATGCGGCAGATCGCGGACTTCAACCCGGTCAACTGGGCGATGGTGGCGGGCCGTTCGGCGCTGACCGCCGACCCCGACTGGGGTCTGGTGCTCAGCCGCGGAGGAGCGCTGCTGGCCCTCGCGGTGGCGGCGGTCTGGCTGTCGACCCGCACCTTCCGCTCGTACCAGAAGTCCGTCTGACGGTCGGGGGTGCGGCGGGGACTACGACAGCGGCGCGTCCCGGAGCCGGTCCGGGTGCGTGGACCCCGTGACACGCGTACGCCCCGGTCGCCGTCCGTCCTGGACGGTGACCGGGGCGTACGTGCCCACAGGAGGCGGCCGGATGCGGTGACTTACGCCGCGCGCTCCTGCTCGCGCTCCACCTGCTCGTTCCACTCGCGCTTCACCGAGCGCCAGGCGTCGTCGTTCTGGCCGAGGCGCCAGTAGCCGGAGATCGACAGCTGCGACAGCGGGATCTTCCGGTCGAGACGCAGGTGCCGGCGGATCTCCTTCACGAATCCCGCCTCGCCGTGCACGAACGCCTGGACCTCGCCCGCGGGGAAGTCCAGCGACTTCACCGCCGCGGTCACGGCCTCGCCGACCGGACGCTCACCGCGGTGCAACCAGGTGAGCTCCACCCCGTCGGCCGTCTCGATCTTCTGCTCCTCGGACGCGTCCGCCACCTCGATGTACGCGTGCGCCACCGCGCCCGTGGGCATCTGCTCCAGCGCCGCCGCGATCGCCGGCAGAGCGCTCTCGTCACCGGCCAGGAGGTGCCAGTCCGCAGACGCGTCCGGCCCGTACCCGCCGCCGGGGCCCAGGAACGTCACCTGATCGCCCGGAGCCGCCCGCAGCGCCCACGGGCCGGCCAAGCCCTCGTCGCCGTGCACCACGAAGTCGATCGCCAGCTCCCGGGTGACCGGGTCCCAGGAGCGGACCGTGTAGGTGCGGGTGGTGGGCCACAGCTCGCGCGGGTACTCCTCGCGGATGCGGGCCATGTCGAACGGGTGCGCATAGTCCGCGCCGTCGGGTGCGAAGCACAGCTTGACGTAGTGGTCGGTGAACCCGGACAACGTGAAACCGGCCAGGCCGTCACCACCGAGTACCACGCGCACCATGTGCGGGGTTATCCGCTCGGTGCGCAGGACCTGGGCCCCTTGCGCCGTGGGTGCCTGCCGCGCCGGTCGTTCTGCCACGAGGTTCTCCCTGCTCCGAATGCTTAGGCTTGCCTAAGTTAGCACCTCATGCCCGGAGCGCGGAGAGCAGGCGCTGCAGGGCGCCGCCCAGGCCCCACTGGTCGGCCAGTGCCTCGAGGGAGGCGGGATCGCGCGGCTCGGTGGGCAGCGCGGGATCGAACTCGGGCAGCGGCACGTCACCGGCGACCCGGACCACCGTCGGTGCGACGGCCACGTAGTCCCGCGCCTCGTCGAGCCGTTTGCGCTGCGAAGGCGTCAGCCTGGACGCCGGATCGTCCACCGCGGCCATGATCCCGGCCAGGTCGCCGAAGGTGTCCAGCAGTTTCGCCGCCGTCTTCTCGCCGATGCCGGGGACCCCCGGCAGCCCGTCGCTCGGGTCGCCGCGCAGCAGCGCCAGATCCACATAGCCGGAGCCGTCCACCCCGTACTTCTCGCGCAGCCACGCCTCGTCCGTGAGCTGGAGCGACCCGACACCCTTCAGCGGGTAGAGCACCCGTACCCCGCGGGCGTCGTCGACCAGCTGGTAGAGGTCCCGGTCGCCGGTGACGATGTCCACCGGGCCGGGGGACAGGCCGGTGAGCGTGCCGATCACGTCGTCCGCCTCGTACTCCGCGACACCGACCCGGGCGATGCCGAGCGCGTCGAGCACGTCCTCGATGATCGGGACCTGGGGGGCAAGTGTGTCGGGGGTCTCCTCCTCGTCGGGCAGCCCGTCGGCGGTCTCCACCGCGACGCGGTGTGCCTTGTACGAGGGAATCAGCTCGACCCGCCAGTGCGGCCGCCAGTCCGCGTCCATGCAGGCCACCAGATCGTCCGGCCGGTGGTCCTGGACGAGCCGACCGATGAAGTCGAGCAGGCCGCGCACGGCGTTGACCGGCGTGCCGTCCGGCGCGCGCACCGAATCGGGGACCCCGAAGTAGGCGCGGTAGTAGAGGGAAGCGGTGTCGAGGAGCATCAGGCGTCGCGTCACACCTCGATCATGCCGCACGCCACTGACACCGGCCCGGAAGTGAACTGGATCACTCTTCTGTTTGGTCCAGGTAAGTGTGGGCAGGCGCGGCACCGGAGCGGATCACGTCGCAATTGCAACTCATGCGCGTGCCAAGCGGGCAGAATCCGCGCCGCTCCACGGTCTGCCGGAGGGGGTGGCAGACCGTTTCGGTTCAACGCGTGAGGTGTATGTGTCAAGGCTGCAAGCCGAACACTTGTACAAGGTATTCGGCAGACGACCCGATCAAGCCGTGCAGAAGCTCGAGAGCGGCACGGACCGCGACGAGCTGCGCGCCGACGGAACGACCGCAGCGGTGATCGACGCCTCGTTCACCGTCGAACCGGGACAGATCTTCGTCGTGATGGGTCTGTCCGGATCCGGCAAGTCCACGTTGTTGCGGATGCTCAACGGCCTGCTGGATCCCACAGCCGGACGCGTGCTGTTCGACGGCCAGGACCTGACCGCCCTGAGCCCGCGCGAACTGCGCACCGTCCGCTCCTCCAAGATCAGCATGGTCTTCCAGCACTTCGCTCTCTTCCCGCACCGGAGCGTCCTGGAGAACGCCGGGTACGGCCTCGAGGTGCAGGGCGTGCCGCGCGCCGAGCGTGAGAAGCGTGCTGCCGAGGCGCTGGAGCTGACCGGCCTCGCCGGCTGGGAGAAGTCCTGGCCCGACGAATTGTCCGGCGGTATGCAGCAGCGCGTCGGCCTGGCCCGTGCCCTCGCCACCGACGCCGATCTGCTGCTGATGGACGAGTCCTTCAGCGCGCTCGACCCGCTGATCCGCCGCGACATGCAGGACCAGCTGCTCGAACTCCAGAAGAGGCTCAAGAAGACCATCGTCTTCATCACCCACGACCTCAACGAGGCCATGCGCCTCGGTGACCGGATCGCTGTGATGCGGGACGGAAAGATCGTCCAGCTCGGGACGGCCGAGGACATCCTCGTCACCCCGGCCAACGACTACGTCGCCTCCTTCACCCAGGACGTCGACCGCTCCCGGGTGCTGACCGCGGGCGCGATCATGGCCGAGCCGCACACCGTCCTGGGCACCGAGGCGGACGACGGCACGGAACTCCGTACGCCCGCCGACATCCTCCGGTCGGCGCCGGCCACGGTCTCCGAGTCCACCCCGATCATCGAGCTGTTCACGCCCTGCTCGCGCAGCGGAGTCGCGGTCGCCGTGACCGGCGCCGACGGCCGACTCGTCGGGGTCGTGCCCCGGTCCCGGCTGCTCGCCGTCCTCGGCGAGCCGATGAGCCCCACCGAGCTCCCGCAGGACGCCGCCACCACGATGAAGAAGGTGGCCGCCGATGTTTAGGATCCCGCTCGGTGAATGGGTGGACACTGCGGTCGACTGGCTGCAGACCCACCTGGCCTGGCTGTTCGACGCGATCAGCTCGGTCGTCAGCGGCATGTTCGACGGCATAGCCGCCGTACTCTCCGCCCCTGCCCCGCTGCTCTTCGCGGGCATCCTCGCCGTCATCGCCTGGTGGCTGCGCGGCCTGCTCCCGGGTGTGCTCGCCTTCGTGGGCTTCGCGCTCATCGACTCCGTCGAGCTGTGGGACGAAGCGATGGACACCCTCACCCTGGTGCTCGTCGCCACCATCGTCACGCTTGTGCTGGCCGTGCCGCTCGGAATCTGGGCGGCCCGCTCGAAGGCCGTGTCCGCGGTGACCCGGCCGGTCCTCGACTTCATGCAGACCATGCCCGCCATGGTCTATCTGATCCCCGGCGTCATCTTCTTCGGCGTCGGCGTGGTGCCCGGCATCATCGCCACGATCATCTTCGCGCTGCCCCCGGGCGTCCGGATGACCGAGCTCGGCATCCGTCAGGTCGACGGCGAACTCGTGGAGGCTGCCGAGGCCTTCGGCACCACCTCGCGCAACACCCTGCTGCGGGTCCAGCTGCCGCTCGCCCTGCCCACGATCATGGCGGGCATCAACCAGGTCATCATGCTGGGCCTGTCCATGGTGGTCATCGCCGGCATGGTCGGCGGCGGCGGCCTCGGCGGTTCCGTCTACCGCGCCATCGGCAACGTCGACGTCGGCCTCGGCTTCGAGGCGGGCGTCTCCATCGTCATCCTGGCGATGTACCTGGACCGGATGACCGGCGCGCTCGGCCGCGAGGTCTCCCCGCTGGCCCGTCGCGCCCTCGCCAGGGCCCAGTCGGTGGCCGGCGGACTGAAGATCTGGAACCACCGGCCGCAGCCCGCCGTCGCGGTCGTCGGCGTCGTCGTCCTGGCCCTCGTCGCAGGCGGCATGGGCATGTTCGGTACGTCGAAGTCGGAGACCGGCACCGTCACCGACGCCGCGAACATCGGCAAGGGCAAGAAGATCAGCATGGGATACATCCCGTGGGACGAGGGCATCGCCTCCACCTTCCTGTGGAAGGAACTGCTGGAGCAGCGTGGCTTCGAGGTCGACGTCAAGCAGTACGAGGCCGGCGCGCTCTACACCGGTATGGCGGGCGGCCAGATCGACTTCGAGACCGACTCCTGGCTGCCGGTCACCCATGCCACGTACTGGAAGAAGTACCAGGACCGCCTGGAGGACATGGGCTCCTGGTACGGCCCCACCTCCCTGGAGCTGGCCGTTCCCTCGTACGTGAAGGGCGTCGACTCGCTCGACGACCTCAAGGGCAAGGCGTCCGACTTCAAGGGACGGGTCGTCGGCATCGAGCCGAGCGCCGGTGAGACGGGCCTGCTCAAGGACAAGATCCTGCCGGGCTACGGCCTCGACAAGGAGTACAAGGTCGTCGACGGCTCGACGCCCTCGATGCTCGCCGAGCTGAAGCGCGCGTACGCCAAGAAGGAACCGATCGTCGTCCCGCTGTGGTCGCCGCACTGGGCGTACAACCAGTACGACCTCACCAAGCTCAAGGACCCCAAGAACCTCTGGGGCAAGGGCGACGGCATCCACACCCTGACCCGCAAGGGCTTCGCCGGCGACAACCCCGAGGTCAGCAAGTGGCTCAAGAGCTTCAAGATGACCGAGGACCAGCTCACGAGTCTTGAGGCGAAGATCCAGACGACCGGCAAGGGCAAGGAGCAGGACGCCGTCCGTGCCTGGCTGAAGGACAACCCGGGCGTCGCCGACAAGTGGACGCCCGTCGCCAAGGCGGCGAAGGGCGCGAGCGGCAAGGACGAGCGCGACCGTACCGTCGAGATGGCCTGGTTCCCCTGGGAGGAGGACATCGCCGCCACGTACCTGTGGAAGGCCGTCCTGGAGGACCGCGGTTACAAGATCAACCTGAAGCAGTTCGAGGTCGGTCCGATGTATGCCGCGATGTCCCGCGGTCAGCTCGACGTGCAGTTCGACGGCTGGCTGCCGTACACCCAGAAGAACTACTGGAACAAGTACGGCTCCCAGCTCACCGACCTCGGATCGTGGTACGGGCCGACCTCGCTGGAGATCGCCGTCCCCTCGTACGTCAAGGGCATCGAGTCGTACAAGGACCTCAAGGGCCGCGGTGACGAGTTCAAGAACCGCATCATCGGCATCGAGCCCGGCACCGCCACCATGGCCAACCTGAAGAACAACGTGCTGCCCGCCTACGGCCTGGACAAGGAGTACAAGGTCGTCGACAGCTCGACGCCCTCGATGCTCGCCGAGCTGAAGCGCGCGTACGCCAAGAAGGAACCGATCGCGGTCCTGCTCTGGACGCCGCACTGGGCGTACAACCAGTACGACCTCACCAAGCTGAAGGACCCCAAGAAGGCCTTCGGCAACGGCGACACCATCCGTACGATCGCGAGCAAGGACTTCCCGAAGAACTACCCGCAGCTCACCAAGTGGTTCAAGGACTTCAAGCTCAGCGAGCAGCAGCTGGCCGGCCTGGAGAACGAGATCCAGAAGCGCGGGACGGGACACGAGGAAGAAGCCGTGAAGGCCTGGATGGACAAGAATCCGGGCATCGCGGACAAGATGGCTCCCCAGTAGCAGGAGCCTGACACAGCCGGAAGGGGTGGGTGCCGCCGATGGGCGGACCCACCCCTTCCGGCTGTGTGACGTTCCTTTACCGGCCGTCCTTGCGTAACCGTGTGCGTAAGGTGCTGGCAGCCGGAAGGATGACGAGTCGGGAGGGAGCCGGACATGGACGACAAGGAAGCACTCCGCGTGGGCGCCGCGGTCCGCCGACGGCGCAGAACTCTGGGGCTCACACTGGCCGCGGTCGCCACCCGCAGCGGCCTGTCCGTGCCGTTCCTCAGCCAGATCGAGAACGAGCGGGCCAGACCCAGCGCCCGGTCGCTGGACCGGGTGGCCGACGCCCTGGAGACCACCACGGCGCGGCTGCGCGCCGCCGCCGACTCGGCGCGCGCTGTCGAGCTGGTCCGGGCGGGCGAGGGCGACGGGGCACGCCGAGTGGTGCGAGGGCGGCATCAGCTCAGTGCGCTGGAGTTCACCGGCGAAATGGATCTCGGGCGGGAGTTCCAGCACCGCAACGACGAGGTGATGTACGTCGTGGAGGGCGCCGCCGAGGTGGAGGCGGAGGGGCAGGCGTACCGGCTGGAGCGCGGCGACACCCTGTTCCTGTCGGGTGGCGTACGGCACCGCTGGCGGGCCACGATGCCGGAGACCCGGCTGCTGGTCGTCGCGGTCGCGGAACATGTCGACGCCACGAACGACCCGAGGCGCTGAGACCCGGTGTCCGAATCGGTGTCCGTCCCGGCCCCGGCGCTCCGCGTCGTCTCGCTCGTCCCCTCGCTCACCGAAGCCGTCGCCGCCACCGCCCCCGGCCTCCTCGTCGGTGTCACCGACTGGTGCACCCATCCGGCCGGTCTGACCGCCGCACGCATCGGCGGAACCAAGAACCCCGATGTTGCCGCGATCGTCGCGCTCCGCCCCGATCTCGTCGTCGCCAACGAGGAGGAGAACCGCGCACCCGACCTCGCCGCGCTGCGTGCCGCGGGCATCGAGGTCCTCACCACCGAGATCCGCAGCCTCGACCAGGCCTTCGCCGAACTGCACCGTGTCCTGGTGACCGGCTGCGGGCTGGCCAGGCCACGCTGGCTCGACGAGGCCGAGGCCGCCTGGGCGGCGCTCCCGCCGCCGGACGAGCCGCGCCGCGCGATCGTGCCGATCTGGCGCCGGCCCTGGATGGTGCTGGGCCGCGACACGTTCGCGGGCGAACTGCTGGCCCGGCTCGGTGTGCGGAACGTGTACGCCGGTCACACCGAGCGCTACCCCCGCATCCCGCTCGACGAACTGAACGCGGCGGGCGCCGACCTGGTCGTCCTGCCCGACGAGCCGTACCGCTTCACCGCAGGCGATGGACCCGAGGCCTTCCCCGCACTGCCCGCCGTACTCGTCGACGGGCGGTACCTCACGTGGTACGGGCCGTCACTGGCCGGGGCGCCTGCGGCGCTGCGAGCAGCGCTCCGCTGACCAGCCCGCGCAGCGTCCGCAGCCCTGCCACCGCCCACGCCGACACCAGCAGCACGTACAGCGCGACGGCCAGCCAGGTGAACGCCGTCAGCCCGGTGTGCCGGGCCAGCCCCGCCGCGCCGGTGACACACGTGCCGACGGGGAAGGTGAAGCCCCACCAGGTCATGCTGAACGTCATGCCGCCCCGTAGCGCCCGCACCACCATCGACACGGCCAGCGCCAGCCACAGCAGCGCGAACCCCATCACCGGCACCCCGTACAGCACGGCGAACGCCCCGGGCGCGGAGGCGTACGGCGCCCCGATCGCACCCGGCGCCACATCGGCGAGCTGACCGACCGCGGTCGTCGACTGGCCCAGCGGACCGAGGACCAGGAACAACGTGGGGGTCAGGGCGAGCGGCAGCGGACCCTGGTGGACCAGCCGCGCGAAGATCAGCGGCAGCATCGTCAGCGTCGCCAGCAGGCTCAGCCCGAACATCGCGTAGCAGGCGAGCAGCATCGCCTCCTGCCACTGACCGGCGGGCAGCTCCGGCACCAGCAGCGGGCCGAGTGCCGCGGAGACCATCGGCGCCACCACCGGCAGCAGCCAGACCGGCGACGCCGTCCCGGGTGCCGGACGGTGGCGTACGACCATCAGATACGGGATGGCGACCGCGACGGCCAGGCCGATCGCCGTGCCCGCGCTGTAGAGCACCACGTCCACGGCGAGGGCCGCCCGATGCCCGACGACATCCCGGCCGACCACCATCGTGGAGCCGCCGACGGCCAGCAGCGCCATCGAGAGGCAGCCGTAGAACGGGGCGACGGCCGGGTCGAGGAGATGGGCGCGGGCCTGGTCGCGGTGGGCGGACCAGTGCCCGGCGCGGGCGGCGAGAACCGCCATGAGGAGTAGCGCCGAGAGCGCCCACACCACCGTGCAGGCAGCGCGCAGCCCGGGCACGTGCACGGGAAGCGCCGCGCCCGCGCCGGCCACGATGGCGGTGCCCATGACCGTCGCGTACCAGTTGGGGCCGATGTACCGCAGAGAAGGAAGCCGCACAGCGGCGGAGTACGGGGCGCTCGTCCGGGCGCGGGTCTGCGGAAAGATGGCCATGCCACGATCCTTGCCCCGGGGGCCGTCCCCCACCAGGGAGCTTGTCTCTATGAGGTCATAAGCTGGCTTTATGCCCAGCGACGCACCCGCACCCGTCCTCCTGTCCCACCGGGTCCCCGACCTCGGAGCGCTGGAGCTGCTGCTGGCCGTCGCCCGGCACGGCAGCCTGGGACGGGCGGCACGGGACGTCGGCATCACCCAGCCCGCCGCCAGCAGCCGCATCCGGTCGATGGAGCGACAGCTCGGCGTGGCCCTCCTCGACCGCTCGCCGCGCGGATCCCGGCTCACCGACGCGGGCGCGCTCGTCACCGACTGGGCGCGCCGGATCGTCGAGGCCGCCGAGGCATTCGATGTGGGCGCGCAGGCGCTGCGCGACCGGCGCGACTCCCGGCTGCGGGTCGCCGCCTCCATGACCATCGCCGAATATCTGCTGCCCGGCTGGCTGATCGCGCTGCGCGCCGCACGGCCGGACACCGCGGTCTCCTTGCTCGCGGGCAACTCGGCGGCGGTCGCGGGGCGCCTGCTCGCCGGGGAGGCCGACCTCGGATTCGTGGAGGGACTGTTCATACCGGAGGGCCTCGACGGCACGGTGATCGCGCACGACCGTCTCGTCGTCGTGGTCGCCCCGTCCCACGCGTGGGCCGGCCGCCGCACCCCGCTGACGCCGCAGGAACTGGCTGCGACCCCATTGATCCTGCGCGAGCGCGGCTCCGGCACCCGGCAGGTCCTGGACGCGGCACTCGCCGTGCACGGCGGGCTGGCGCAGCCATTGCTCGAACTGTCGTCCACGACGGCGGTGAAGGGGGCGGCGGAGAGCGGCGCGGGGCCGTGCGTGCTGAGCGAACTGGCGCTGGGGGAGGAGCTGTCCTCGCGGCGGCTGGTGAAGATCCCGGTGGCGGGGGTGCGGCTGAGGCGGCAGCTGCGGGCGGTCTGGCCCTCGGGACACCGGCCGGCGGGCCCGGCTCGCGACCTGCTGTCGCTGACGGGGCGATCGAGCCCGTCCGACGGTTGAGGACACAAGGTCAGGACAGGGGCTCAGGGACGCCTTCCCCCGCGAAAATGGGTTGGCCGGCCTGTGCCGGGGGGCCAAGGATGCACAGATGACAGTGACCGCCCCGCCGGCCTCGGGCGTCCGCCACCACTGGGCCGACCTCCCGGACTCCGTACGCAGCGCCGTCGAGGACATCCTCGGTGCCCGCGTCGTCCACGCGCAGAGCCAGAGCGGCGGGTTCTCACCGGGAGTCGCCGCCCGGGTCCGGCTCACCGACGGACGACGCGCGTTCGTCAAGGCGGTCAGCGCCGAGGCGAACCCGGGCAGCCCCGACCTGCACCGCGCCGAGGCCCGGAACACCGCCGCTCTCCCGCCCGGCGCCCCCGTGCCGCGGCTGCTGGGATCGTACGACGACGGGACCCGGGTCGCCCTCGTCCTCCAGGACATCGACGGCCGCCAGCCGCGCATCCCCTGGACGTCGGCGGAGCTGGACCGGGTCCTGACAGCGGTCGGCGAGCTGAACCGGACCCTGACTCCGGCCCCGATCGAGGCGCCCGCCGTCGCCGACAGCGAGGCCGAGACGTTCAGCGGCTGGCGGACCCTGCTTGCCGCGCGTGACTCCGACGGTCTGCCCGGGCGGCTCGACCCGTGGGCCGCACGCCACCTCGACGTACTCGCGGGGCTGGAGTCCGGCTGGTCCGGGCCCGCCACCGGCGACAGCCTCGCCCATGGGGATCTGCGCGCCGACAACATCCTGCTCACCGACGACCGGGTGGTGTTCGTCGACTGGCCGCACGCGCTGCGAGCCGCGCCCTGGTTCGATCTGCTGGTGATGCTGCCGTGCGTGGCCGCCCAGGGCGGCCCCGACCCGGACACCGTGTTCACCACGCACTCCCTGGGGCGCGCCGCCGACCCGGCCGGAGTGAACGCGGTCCTTGCCGCGCTCGCCGGCTACTTCGTCGCGCACTCGCTGATGCCGGACCCACCGGGGCTGCCGACCGTAAGGGCGTTCCAGGGCGCGCAGGGGGCGGCGGCGCTGGAATGGCTGCGCGGCAGGCTCGGACGGCGCACGCGGTAGCCGCCGGACGGTGAACGATCAGCCGCGCGCCGCCTCCGTCACCAGCGCCTGCATGACCCGCAGGTCGTCACCCATCTCCGGATGCCACTGAACCCCGAGCGCCCACCGGGCCCCCGGCAGTTCGACCGCCTCCACCGTGCCGTCCGCCGCGTGGGCCGACGCCACCAGGTCCGGTGCGAGGCGGTCCACGGCCTGGTGGTGGTAGGTCGGCACGGCGGTCTCCTCGGGCACGATCGATGCGTAGCGCGTCCCCGGCACAGGTGTCACCGGGTGCTCGCCGAGGACCCCGGCCTTCCCGTCCGGCCCGGCATGCCCGTCCAGGTGCTGGACGAGGGTGCCGCCGAACGCCACATTCATGAGCTGCATGCCACGGCAGATGCCGAGCACCGGTGTGCCGGACCCCAGGGCGGCATCGAGCAGGGCCAGCTCCCAGGCGTCGCGCTCCCGGTTCGGCGGCCCCGTCCTCGGACCGGGCTCCGCGCCGTACCGTGCGGGCTCGACATCGGCGCCGCCCGCGATGACGAGCCCGTCCAGCCGGGCCACGGCGGCCGCCGCCCGGTCAGGGGCGTCCGGCGACAGGAGGGCGGCGAGGCCCCCGGAGCGCTGGACCAGCCGCGGGTAGGCGGACGGGAGCAGCGCGGCGGGCAGTTCCCAGACACCCCAGCGGGCGACGGGCTCCAGATAGGTGGTGACGCCGATGAGCGGTACGGACATGGCGGGACCTTCCGGTCGGCCGCCTGCGGGCGGACTCGGTTCAATGGTGCTCATGAATACCTTTGCGTTGCGGTGGGTCGCCGCGCAAGCGGTCAGGCCAGGAATCCGCGCAGCAGCGCCGCCGTGCCCGCGCAGTGTTCACGCATCACGGCGCGCGCCGCTTCGGCGTCCCCGTCGAGCACCGCCTCGACGAGCGCGGTGTGCTGATGCTGCGAGTGCTCCAGGTTCCGCACGAGCAGCGGTATGCAGTCCAGCAGGTCGTTCACGGTGGCCCGGACGGCCGCGTACTGCGCGGTCAGTGAAGCGGAGCCGGACAGCTCGGCCAGTGTCAGATGCAGAAGGGTGTCGCGCCTGCGGTAGTCGGGCAGAGGTGCATCGTGTGTCGCCGCCAGAGCCGTACGCAGCCGTTCCGCGCCCTCGTCCGTCAGTCCGTGGGTGGCGCACAGTTCGGCCGCGCCGGTCTCCAGCGCCTCACGGAAGCGCAGGACGTCCTCGATGTCGACGGCCGCCACCCGGCGGCGCAGTTCGTCCTCGCCGGGGCTGTCGGTACGGGGGAGCACGAAGGTGCCGCCGTACCTCCCTCGTCTGCTCTCCACCAGCCGCTGGTCCTGCAGCACCTTCAGCACCTCGCGCAGCGTGACCCGGCTGATCCCGAGCAGCTCGGCCAGGTCGCGCTCGGCGGGCAGCCGCTCGCCGCCGGGCACCAGGCCGAGCCTGACCACCTGGAGGATCTGTTCGAGCGCCTCCTCGAAGCCGTTGCCCGCGCGCACGGGCCGCAGCACGGGTCGCAGTTGCCGCACGGAGCCGTGCCGGCCGGACTCGCTTTCCTGCGCCACGTCCCGTCCTCTCTTCCCAACAATGGTTCTTCCCCATACCTTATGACTTCCGGCTGACCGAAGGAGGATCTTCCCGTGGCAGACCGCACACCCCCGCTGGAGGTCGAGGAACTACGGATCCTCGTCGAGAGCGGTGAGATCGACACTGTCGTCCTGGCCTTCCCCGACATGCAGGGACGGCTGCAGGGCAAGCGGTTCGCCGCCCGCTTCTTCCTCGACGAGGTCCTGGAACACGGCACGGAGGGCTGCAACTATCTGCTCGCCGTCGACACCGACATGAACACCGTCGACGGCTACGCCATGTCCTCCTGGGAGCGCGGCTACGGCGACTTCGCCATGCACCCCGACCTCACCACCCTGCGGCGCGTCCCATGGAACGACGGCACGGCCATGGTCGTCGCCGACCTCGCCTGGGAGGACGGCACACCCGTTGTCGCCGCGCCCCGCCAGATCCTCCGCCGCCAGCTGGAGCGTCTCGCCGAGCACGGTTTCACCGCGCATGTCGGCACCGAGCTCGAATTCATCGTCTTCAAGGACACCTACGAAGAGGCGTGGGACCGGAACTACCGCGATCTGACCCCGGCCAACCAGTACAACATCGACTACTCGGTCCTCGGCACCGGCCGCATCGAACCCCTGCTCCGTCGCATCCGCAACGAGATGGCGGCCGCGGGCCTGACCGTCGAGTCCGCGAAGGGTGAGTGCAACCCCGGACAGCACGAGATCGTCTTCCGGTACGACGAGGCCCTGGTCACCTGCGACCAGCACGCCGTCTACAAGACCGGTGCCAAGGAGATCGCCGCCCAGGAGGGCGTCGCGCTCACCTTCATGGCCAAGTTCAACGAGCGCGAGGGCAACTCCTGCCACATCCACCTCTCCCTCCAGGACGCGGACGGGCGCAACGTCATGGCGGGCGAAGCGGGCGGCATGTCCCCGGTGATGCGCCACTTCCTCGCCGGACAGCTCGCCGCACTGCGCGATTTCTCCCTGCTCTACGCGCCGAACATCAACTCGTACAAGCGCTTCCAGCCCGGCTCGTTCGCCCCCACCGCGGTCGCCTGGGGCCACGACAACCGCACCTGTTCGCTCCGCGTCGTCGGTCACGGCCGCTCGACCCGGTTCGAGAACCGGCTGCCCGGCGGTGACGTCAACCCGCACCTCGCCGTCGCCGGTCTGATCGCCGCCGGCCTGCACGGCATCGAGCAGAAGCTCGAACTCCCCGAACCCTGCGAGGGCAACGCCTACACCACCGCGTACGACCACGTCCCCACCACACTCCGTGAAGCCGCCGGCCTCTGGGAGAAGAGCGACCTGGCGAAGGCGGCCTTCGGCGACGACGTCGTCGCGCACTACCGCAACATGGCGCGCGTCGAACTCGAAGCATTCGACGCAGCGGTGACCGACTGGGAGCTCCGTCGCTCCTTCGAACGTCTGTGAGGCACTCCGTGACCACCGAGCACCAGGTACTCAACCCGGCGACCGAAGAAGTCGTAGCGATCGTCCCGGCCACCACCGCGGCCGAGGTCGACACCGCCGTGCGCCGGGCAGCGGCCGCCCAGCGGATCTGGGCGGCAATGGCCCCCGCGGACCGCGCGCGCCTGCTGCGCCGCTTCGCCGCGGCCGTCGACGAACACCGCGAGGAGCTGGCCCGGCTGGAGGTCCGTGAGGCCGGCCACACCCTCGCCAACGCCCGGTGGGAAGCGGGCAACGTCCGCGATCTGCTCGAATTCGCCGCCGGGGGAGTCGAGCGGCTCAGCGGCCGGCAGATCCCGGTCCCGGGCGGCATCGACCTCACCCTGCTCGAACCCCTCGGCGTCGTCGGCGTGATCGCCCCGTGGAACTTCCCGATGCCGATCGCCGCCTGGGGCGTCGCCCCCGCCCTCGCGGCAGGCAATGCCGTCCTCCTCAAGCCCGCCGAGACCACCCCGCTCACCGCACTGCGACTCGCCCGACTCGCCCTGGAAGCAGGCCTGCCTGAGCATCTCTTCCAGGTGCTGCCCGGAGCCGGTGCCGAAACGGGCAACGCCCTCGTCGAACACCCCGGTGTCGCCAAGATCGTCTTCACCGGCTCCACCCGGGTCGGCAAGCAGATCATGGCCAGGTGCGCCGAGCGCGTGAAGCGACTCACCCTCGAACTCGGCGGCAAGAGCCCCAACATCGTCTTCGCCGACGCCGACATCGAGGCAGCCGCGGCCGCCGCGCCCATGGCGTTCCTCGACAACGCGGGCCAGGACTGCTGCGCCCGCACCCGCATCCTCGTCCAGCGCTCCGCCTACGACCGCTTCCTCGAACTCCTCGCCCCGGCCGTCGCCTCGGTCGTCGTCGGCGACCCCTCCGACGAGAAGACCGGGATGGGGCCGCTGATCTCCCGGGCCCAGCTGGAACGCGTACGGTCGTACGTCCCCGAGGGCGCGACCGCGATCCGGGGCGGCGCACCCGAGGGCCCCGGGTTCTGGTTCCCACCGACCGTGCTGACCGACGCCCGCCCCGACTCGCCCGTGGCCACCGAAGAGGTCTTCGGACCGGTCGCCGTCGTCCTGCCCTTCGAGGACGAAGCCGACGCCGTCCGGCTCGCGAACGCGACCGAGTACGGCCTCGCCGGCTCCATCTGGACCCGGGACGTCGGCCGCGCGCTGCGCGTCTCCCAAGCGGTCCAGGCCGGGAACCTGTCCGTCAACTCGCACTCCAGCGTTCGCTACTGGACCCCGTTCGGTGGCTACAAGCAGTCCGGTCTCGGCCGGGAACTGGGCCCCGACGCCCTGACCGCCTTCACCGAAACCAAGAACGTCTTCATCAGTACGGAGGCCTGAACCAGCATGACCACCGACACCGAGAACATCTGCCGCCGCCTGGTCGGCCGCACCGCCGTCATCACCGGCGCCGGCAGCGGCATCGGCCTCGCCACCGCGCGCCGCCTGGCATCCGAGGGCGCCCACGTCGTCTGCGCGGACATCGACGAGACCGCGGGCAAGGCCGCGGCCGACGAGGCCGGCGGCATCTTCGTACGCACCGATGTCACCGACCCCGAACAGGTCGAGGCGCTCTTCAAGGCCGCGTACGACACCTACGGCTCCGTCGACATCGCCTTCAACAACGCGGGCATCTCGCCGCCCGACGACGACTCCATCCTCACCACCGGACTGGAGGCCTGGAAGCGCGTCCAGGACGTCAACCTCACCTCCGTCTACCTCTGTTGCAAGTCCGCCCTCCCCTACATGCGGCGCCAGGGCCGCGGCTCGATCATCAACACCGCGTCGTTCGTGGCCGTCATGGGCGCGGCCACCAGCCAGATCTCGTACACCGCGTCCAAGGGCGGCGTGCTCGCCATGTCCCGCGAGCTCGGTGTCCAGTTCGCCCGCGAAGGCATCCGCGTCAACGCGCTCTGCCCCGGGCCGGTCAACACCCCGCTGCTCCAGGAGCTGTTCGCCAAGGACCCGGAGCGCGCGGCCCGCCGGCTGGTGCACATCCCGGTCGGCCGGTTCGCGGAGGCCACCGAGATCGCGGCGGCGGTCGCATTCCTCGCGAGCGACGACTCCTCGTTCGTGAACGCCACGGACTTCCTGGTCGACGGTGGAATCTCCGGCGCGTACGTCACGCCCGTCTGACCGGCGCCTCGTCATGTGCGAGCTCATGACTCCACGCCCGCCCACGTCGAACCGCCCGCCCTGGGCTCCCGTTGACGGCTGAACCCTAGAGTGGAGGCATGAGCAACGCGACACCGCCCGGCTGGTACCCGGACTCCGCGACCCCGGGCACCGACCGGTGGTGGGACGGCACGGCATGGACCGCTCACACCCGGCCGAACACGCCCGCACCGCAGCAGCCGGTCCCACCCCCGTACGCAGGCGGAGGCAGCGGCGGCGGGGGCGGCGTCCGGACCGTGGCGATCGCGACGGCGGCCCTGGTCGTAGTCGGTGCCGCCGTCACCGGGGCCGTCCTGCTGGGCGGGGACGACGGAGGTACGGATTCCAAGTCGTCCGGGCCGACCCGCTCCGCACCGCTCCCCACCGCCACCGCCACCGCCACGGCCGGCGGGGACGGTCCGGCGACGGACCCGACGCTGCTCGTCGACCAGCTCAACGGCATCACCCTGCCGATCCCCGACGGCTGGGAGAAGCCTGAGAGCACTGTTGACAAGGCCCTCACCATGCGCACGGCCGGCTCCTACGCCTGCCCCGGCGACTCCTCCGCCTTCTGCTACCACGGCACGGTGACCACGCGTACGGCGAGCGAGACGGACCTCGCTTCCGCCGAGGCCCTGGCCAAGCAGGACATCACCACCGCGGCCGACAAGGCGTACGAGGAGAACATCGTCGGCGACCGGATCCACGGAGGCATCACCTCCCATGAGCAGCTGAGATCGGCATCGGTCAGCGTGGCGGGCCGCACGGGCTACGAGGTGCGCTGGCGGGTCCACACGGCCAAGGGGCCCGGCGGCTACGTGCAGTCGCTCGTCTTCCCGTCGACGGTCGGCAGCGAATCGCCGGTCATCGTGCGCTACGCCTTCGACGCGGGACCCGGCGGACCGCCGCTCTCCCTCATGGACACCCTCACCCGGGCCATCCGGCCGATCGACGACAGCGAGACCGGCGGCGGCGTCGGCAGCTCCGTGGCTCCCTGACGTCCGGTCAGGAGGTCAGGGAGCCAGAAGGTCAGAGGAACGTCTGCCCCTCGCCGCGGTACGTCGGCACGGTCGCCGTCACCCGGTCGCCCTCGATCAGCTGCAGCTCGTCGAAGCGCTCGCACAGCTCACCGGCCTTCGCGTGCCGGAACCACACCTTGTCGCCGATCAGCAGATCGTCGGCCGGGGCACCGAGCAGCGGTGTCTGCACCTCGCCGGGCCCTTCCTGCGGGTCGTAGCGCAGTCCCTCCGGCAGATACGGAACGGGCAGCCGGTCCGCCCCCGCGGCCCCCGACGCCGGGTAGCCGCCGCCGAGCACCGTCACCACCCCTACGCCGGGCCGCCGCACCACGGGCTGCGCGAACAGCGCCGCCGGGCGGGCCGCGAACGACGTGTAGTTGTCGAACAGCCGCGGCGCGTAGAGCCCCGACCCGGCCGCGATCTCGGTCACCGCCGGCTCCGCCGCCGTGTGCTGCACACTGCCGGTGCCGCCGCCGTTCACGAACTCCAGATCCGGTGCCACCGCCCGCACGGCCCGGACCACCTCCGCCCGCCGGGCCGCCAGCTCCTTGCGGGCGGTCGCCTGCATCAGCCGGATCGCCCTGGAACGCAGCGGCCGGCCCGCGACCGAGTCCCCGACCCCGGCGATGTGCCCCTCGTACGCCATCAGGCCGACCAGCCGGAAACCGGGCCTGCGCGCCACCGAGCGGGCCAGCTCCGCGAGCTGGGCGGGCGAGCGCAGCGGCGAACGCAGCGCCCCGATCCTGACCCGGCCACCGAGCAGCCGCAGCGACGTGTCCAGCTCCAGACAGACCCGGATCTCTTCCTGGCCACCGGCCCGCGCCGCGTCGATCAGCTCCAGCTGCGCATGGTCGTCCACCATCACCGTGACCGCGGCGGCCAGCTTCGGGTCCCCGGCCAGCTCGGCGAAGGCGGACCGGTCGGCCGACGGATAGGCCAGCAGTACGTCGTCGAAACCGGCTCGGGCAAGCCACAGCGACTCGGCGAGCGTGAACGACATCACCCCGGCGAACCCCGGCCGCGCGAGCACCCGCTCCAGCAGCGCCCGGCAGCGCACCGACTTGCTCGCGACCCGGATCGGCTTCCCCGCCGCCCGGCGGATCAGGTCGTCGGCGTTGGCGTCGAAGGCATCCAGATCGACCACGGCGATCGGGGCGTCGAGATGTGCGGTGGCCCGCTCGTAGCGGGTCCGGTCAGCGGCACGCGCAGTCATGGCCGCAGCTTGCCAGACACCTTTACCACTGGGTAGGGGGACGATCGGGGCAGATCTCCCAGGGGCGCGACGCCCGACTCCCGCCGGGCCCGTCGCAGCCCGTAGAGTAACGGGACGCGGTGACCAACAGGCCTGCCTGTGAAGGTGATCCGCGAGCGGTACGGAACGTGGACCAGGGGGGCGGATGAGTACCGAGGCGCAGCGCGCTCCCGTGCCGCCCCGTCCGACGGCGCCACCACGCCCGGCCGCACCACCGGACGCCCACGGGAACCCGGGGCGTACGACCGGGGCGGCGCCCCCGCCCCCGGCCCAGCCGCCGCAGCCGGCGGCTCCGGCCCGCCAGGGAACGGCCCCGGCCGACCAGGCTCCGGATGCGTCGGCGTTCGGCGCGCCCACGCCCGCACCTGAGCGCACCGCACCCGCCGTTCCCGCGCAGGACGCGCCGACGCGCGAACCGCATGCCGCTGCCGCATCCCCGACCTCCCCGGCCACGCACCCGTCGGAGCCGGAGCCGGTGGAGACGACCACTCGGCTCCGCGTCGTGCCCGCGGCCGCTGCCGCACCGGCCCCCACCACCCCGTCCCGCCTCGGCACGACGCCGCCCCCGCCGACCCGGCGACGGCCCGTGGGGGCGGTGGATCTCACCCCGCGTCCCGGCGCGACCCCGCCGCGCCCCGGCGGCTACTTCCCGCCCGCGCAGACGCACTCCCACGCCCTGCCGTACCCCAGGCCCGAGACGCCCGCAGAGACCACCACCCGGCTGCGTCCGGTCCGTACCCGCCGCCCCGCACGGACCGCCGCCGCGGCGGCCTGTGTGGTGCTCGGGCTCGGACTGATCGGCGGAGCGGTCACCGGCAGCTGGCTCATCAGCGACTCCTCGGCCGACGCCGGTGCACGCGACCCCTACGCCACCGGGCGCACCGTCTGGCACAACGTCCCCGTGGACACCCTGTTCCCCCGCACCCTCAAAGGGGACGGCGCGGGGCCCGGCGGCGCGGACCGGGTCTGGACCCGGATCGCCGTCGCCCCGGACAGCGGCTGCACGACCGCCCTGGACCCGCTGCTGCTCAAGACGATCCGCCCGGTCGGCTGCGAGCGGCTGCTGCGCGCCACCTACGTGGACGCCACCTCCAGCAGTGTCACCACGGTCGGCATGATCTTCACCCAGGGCTCCACCGACGCCATGCGAGCGCTGAGCACCAGATTCTCCGATCAGCACCTCGACGCGCGCACCGACCTGATGCCCCGTACGTACGCGGTCAAGGACACGGCCGCGGCCGGATTCGGCGACCGGCAGCGCGCCAGCTGGACCGTCCATGTGCTGACCGAGGTGCCGGTCGTCGTGTTCGCCGTCTCCGGGTTCGCGGACGGACGTACGGTCGGCGATCCGCAGCCGGTCGCGAAGGCGATCGCCGCGGACGCGACCACGGCCGCCGCCCAGGCCGGCCTCGGCCATGAGGCCAAGGGCATCGCCGACCGGATCGAGCGCGGGCTGCGCCGGACCGTCACCGACGTCTCGGAGCAGCCGCGATGAACAGCCGCCGCCACCGCCGCGCCGTCGGCGCGCTCTGCGCCGCCACCGCGTTCACGCTGCTCCCCGCCGTCCCCGCCCGCGCGGACACCATCCGGCCGCAGCAATGGGGGCTGCAGGCGCTCCACACCGACCGGGCCTGGCAGACGACCAAGGGCAAGGGCATCACCGTCGCCGTCGTCGACACCGGGGTCGACGACAGCCTCCCCGACCTGGCGGGCCAGGTACTGCCCGGCAAGGACCTGATCGGCTTCGGCGCCGGGCGCGGCGACCGTTCGTGGGCCCGGCACGGCACCGCGATGGCCGGAATCATCGCGGGCCGCGGCCACGGCGTCGGCCGCGCCGACGGAGTGCTCGGCATCGCCCCCGAGGCGAAGATCCTCCCGGTCCGGGTGATCCTCGAAGCCTCCGACCCGTCCCGTGACAAGGCCCGCGAGTCCCGCGGTACGGCCCTGGCCGACGGCATCCGCTGGGCCGCCGACCACGGCGCCGACGTCATCAACCTCTCCCTGGGCGACGACAGCGCGTCCGCGCACCCCGAGGGCGGCGAGGACGCCGCCATCCAGTACGCGCTGAAGAAGGGCGCCGTCGTCGTCGCGTCGGCGGGCAACGGAGGCGAGAAGGGCGACCACATCTCGTACCCCGCCGCCTACCCCGGCGTGATCGCGGTCGCCGCCGTCGACCGGTACGGCACCCACGCGGCCTTCTCCACCCGCCACTGGTACGCCACCGTCAGCGCTCCCGGCGTCGACATAGTGGTCCCGGCCCCCGACCGTCACTACTACATCGAGTGGGGCACATCGGCCGCCTCCGCGTTCGTGTCCGGCGCGGTCGCGCTGGTCCGGGCCGCCCATCCGGGACTCACGCCCGCCCAGGTGAAGACGCTCCTGACGGACACGGCCCGCAGCTCCCCGGAGGGTGGCCGCGACGACTCCCGGGGCTACGGCATCGTCGACCCGGCCGCCGCGATCAAGGCGGGCGGCAAGCTGCGCAAGGCCGGTCTGCGGGCAGAGGCGGAGTCGGCCGGCTCCGCCGACTCCGCAAAGGCCGGCTACCGCAAGCGGTACTTCGGCCCCGGCCCCACCGCGCAGCACCGGGACGACGGCCCATCAGGCTGGCTCGCCCCGGCCGCGGGCGGCCTGGGAGCCGTACTGCTGGCACTGGCCGTGCTGCTGTGGCGCGACAGGAGAACCTCCGCACGCCGCTGAAGCCGTGGCGGCGATCCGGTCGTCCGGCCGCGAGGCCCGTACGTCATCGGTCCGCCCCGTCGAGCACCCCGATCGCCGCCTTCGCGACCGACTCCACCCGCTCGATCCCCGTCGCCATCGTCTGCTGCCCGGCGGATAGCACCGCCACCAGGTACGTGTGCCCGTTGCTCTTCACCTGCCCGATGCTGTTGATGTCCCAGAGGCCGGTGGCGCTCCGCGGCATCCACCCGTTCTTCAGCGCCCAGTCGCTGCCCGCCGCGGACACCCCCCAGTGCTGATCGGCCGCCACGTTCCGCATCAGCCCCTGCAGATAGGCGCGGGAGTCCTCGGTCAGCTTCGAGTGCGTACCGAACACCGTCTTCAGCAGCATCAGCTGATCCGCCGCCGTGGTCCTGGTCAGCCCCCACGCAGCCGCAGCGGTCGTGCCGACCAGGCCGAACCGGGCGTTGGCCGTGTCGAGCCCGGCCGTCCCGCCGATCGTCCGCAGCAGCGTGGTGGCGGCGGCGTTGTCGCTGTTCTCGATCATGGTGACGGAGCGGCTGCGTTCGTACGCGGTGAGCTCCCGCCCCTGGTCCTGGGCCCGGAGCAGCAGCGCCGCGAGGATGTCGACCTTGACGATGCTCGCGGTGGCGTACGTCCCGTTCCCGTACACCGCACCGGCCCCGACCGCGGCGTCCAGCACCGCGACCGACACGCTGGAGTCGCCGGCCAGCGGCGCCACCGCCTCGGCCAGCTCCGCGTCCAGATCCACCTCGGGCTCCTCGCTCGTCACCACCGGAGCCGGCGGGCCCGGAGCCGGTGAGTCCGCGGCCGACGACACGGAGGCGACGGGGCCGGGTCCCGGATCCGACCACCGGCCCACCAGATACATCCCGCCCGCAACGGAACCGGCCAGCAGGAACACGGTGGCCACGGACGCGGACAGTACGGACGTACGCATCTTCGTACTTGTCTTCGGTATCGGCAGGGTCATGGAACCGGACGCTAGGAAGGGCACCTGGCAACGGGCTGTGGTCCACCTGAGGGCATCGTGAGAAACCGCACCGACTACGCTCACCCTGTGGCGCAGAAGAACATTCCGGACTCCGGTTACTCCGACGACGATGGCACGGCCGACCCCGTACTGACCGCGGCACTCGCCGCCTGGGCCGGGGACCGTACGGCCATCGGCCCAGTCCTCGAGGCGCTCAAGGGCGCCCGCCTCCTGGTCCCCGTCGTAGCCGTCCTCGGGGAAGTGGAGGAGGACGAAACCGGGCTGCGCCGGGAGAAGACCAGTGACATGGCCGTGCCCACGCTCCAGGCCGGGGACCGTCGCGCCCTGCCCGCCTTCACCTCGACCGACTCGCTGGCGCTCTGGGACCCGCAGGCCCGCCCCGTCGCCGTACCCCTGCACCAGGCGCTGCAGGCCGCCGCGCACGAGAAGGCGGACACGGTGGTGCTCGACCTCGCAGGTCCCGTCGCGTTCGAGCTGACCGGCTCCGCACTGCTCGCGCTCGCCGAGGGCCGCACCAGCGCCGACCCGCTGGACGACCCGGCGGTCACCTCCGCGGTACGCGAGGCGGTCGCCGCCGAGCCCGCGGTGATCCGCGCCCATCTCGTCCCGGGCCGGGACGGCGGCACCCTCGCCCTGGTCCTGGCGCCCGACGCGGCCCCTGCCGACGCGGCCCGCCGGGTTGCGGAGTCCCTGGCTGCCGACGAGGTGCTGCGCGCCCGGCTGGTGCGGGGCCTGGACCTGGCGCTGCTTCCGGCCGACGCGATCACTCCCGGTGAGCCGCTCTTCGCACGCTGATCACCCGACCGGCCCGCGAACGGCGTGAGCCCCCCGCCCGGACGGGCAGGGGGCTCACGGTCGTCGAAGGAGGGAAAAGGGCGGGGCGGGCTCAGCCGAAGACGGGGCCGGTGTACTTCTCGCCGGGGCCCTGGCCCGGCTCGTCCGGAACGAGCGACGCCTCGCGGAACGCCAGCTGCAGCGACTTCAGACCGTCCCGCAGCGGCGCCGCGTGGAACGAGCTGATCTCGGTGGTGCTCGCGTCCAGCAGGCCGGCCAGCGCGTGCACCAGCTTGCGGGCCTCGTCGAGGTCCTTGTGCTTGTCGCCGTCCTCGGTCAGACCGAGCTTCACGGCGGCGGCGCTCATCAGATTGACGGCGACCGTCACGATCACCTCGACCGCGGGGACCTCCGCGATGTCGCGGGCCATGTCGTCGAAGCCGGGGGTTTCACTGCTGGGGGTCGCGTCACTCATGAGCCATACGATAGGCCCACGCCTGCCTGCCCCCGTCCGCGGGAGCTGCGCGAGCGGTGCACGGGTCGCACCACCCCGGGGGAGCTGCTAACCTTGTGTAACGACCGGCTGGGCATCTATGTGCCCGGCCCACAAGTGGAGGCTCCGATCTCCCACCTGACCATCCTTCGGGACGGCAGGTCACCGGTCAGGTGGCGCCCATCGTTCCGTACGGACGATGGAGCCGCCCGATGCGCCCCGCGGTTGACCGCGGCGGTGTTCCGGTTTTCCAGGAGCCCCGCCTGTGTCCCGTCCGGGGCATTTTTGATGTGCTGGTGCGGTTGGTCTCAGGAAAACAGACGTTACGTGGCTGTCCGCCAGGCGGCCGCGTGGTGCTACCGAGGAGGATCCATCAGCGCCGAGCCCCGCATCAACGACCGGATTCGCGTTCCCGAGGTGCGACTTGTCGGTCCCAGCGGCGAGCAGGTCGGGATTGTTCCGCTTGCCAAGGCCCTGGAACTCGCACAGGAGTACGACCTCGACCTGGTCGAGGTGGCGGCGACCGCCCGTCCGCCCGTGTGCAAGCTCATGGACTACGGGAAGTTCAAGTACGAGTCGGCCATGAAGGCCCGTGAGGCGCGCAAGAACCAGGCGCACACGGTCATCAAGGAGATGAAGCTCCGGCCGAAGATCGACCCGCACGACTATGACACCAAGAAGGGTCACGTCGTCCGGTTCCTCAAGCAGGGCGACAAGGTCAAGATCACGATCATGTTCCGTGGTCGTGAGCAGTCCCGTCCTGAGCTGGGCTTCCGACTGCTTCAGCGTCTCGCTTCGGACGTCGAGGAACTCGGCTTCATCGAGTCGAATCCGAAGCAGGACGGCCGGAACATGATCATGGTTCTGGGCCCGCACAAGAAGAAGACCGAAGCCATGGCCGAGGCCCGCGAGGCTCAGGCCGCCCGCAAGGCGGAGCGTCAGGGTTACACGCCCGACGCCGAGGCTGCGGAAGAGGCTGCCGAGGCTCCGGCCGAAGCGCAGCCCGAGGCTTCGACCGATACACCTTCCGAGGCGTGACCTCAGGGGGCGCCATCCAGGCGGCCCCGGGTCCCCCCGGAATTCCCACCAAGATCTGACGCCCCTGCTGTCCGGTGCCCGCACCGCGAGGGGCGCCACTGACGAGGAGAGAACGGCGCGATGCCGAAGAACAAGACGCACAGCGGTGCCAGCAAGCGCTTCAAGATCACCGGCTCCGGCAAGGTGCTCCGCGAGAAGGCCGGCAAGCGCCACCTGCTCGAGCACAAGTCGTCCAAGAAGACTCGCTCGCTGACCGGCACGGTCGTCGTGGCTCCGGCCGACGCCAAGAAGATCAAGAAGCTTCTCGGCAAGTGAGGCCAGGCCCCCGGTGAGTCCGGGGGCACGACCTCTGTCACACCGGGACCAATTCGTTTCCGGGCCGTGTGAGTCCAACCACGGCCCCGCTACAAGGAGTTAACAAGTGGCACGCGTCAAGCGGGCAGTCAACGCCCACAAGAAGCGCCGGGCAATCCTCGAGGCCGCCAGCGGTTACCGCGGTCAGCGCTCGCGCCTGTACCGCAAGGCCAAGGAGCAGGTCACCCACTCCCTGGTCTACAACTACAACGACCGCAAGAAGCGCAAGGGCGACTTCCGTCAGCTGTGGATTCAGCGCATCAACGCCGCTGCCCGCCAGAACGGCATGACGTACAACCGCCTCATCCAGGGTCTGAAGGCCGCCAACATCGAGGTGGACCGCAAGATCCTGGCCGAGCTCGCGGTCAACGACGCCAACGCGTTCGCCGCCCTCGTCGAGGTTGCCCAGAAGGCCCTCCCGAGCGACGTCAACGCCCCGAAGGCCGCCTGATCCAGGGCACACTTCTTGGCTTTGAGCCGGACCCGCAGGCGCTCGTCGCCTGCGGGTCCGGTGCGTTGCACGAGGTGTTCCGCACCTCCGCCCGATCCGTACCTCCGCACGCAGAGAGGCCCGCCGCCGACCATGGGCACCCCCGAACTGATCTCCCCGCGATCGCCGCGTGTCGCCGCCGCCCGGCGCCTTGCCAGGCGCAACTTCCGCGGCAAGGAGCGACGGTTCATCGCCGAGGGGCCGCAGGCCGTGCGCGAGGCCGCCGAGCACCGCGGCAGCGACGGTGAGCCGACGCTGCTGGAGCTCTTCGCCACCGTCGAGGCGGCCGAGCGGTACGCCGGCATCGTCGACGCCGCCCACGCGGCCGGCGCCCGGGTGCACCTCGCCGACGGCGACACGCTCGCCGAGATGTCGCAGACCGTCACACCGCAGGGCCTGATCGGTGTCTGCCGCTTCCTCGACTCGCCGTTCGAGTCCATCCTCGCCGCGAAGCCCACCCTGGTCGCCGTCCTCGCCCATGTACGCGACCCCGGGAACGCCGGCACGGTGCTGCGCTGTGCCGACGCCGCCGGTGCCGACGCCGTCGTGCTCACGGACGCCTCCGTGGACCTGTACAACCCCAAGTCCGTGCGTGCGTCCGTCGGTTCGCTATTCCATCTGCCGGTCGCCGTCGGTGTACCGGTCGAGCAGGCGGTGCAGGGGCTGCGGGACGCGGGCGTACGGATCCTCGCCGCCGACGGCGCGGGCGACGACGACCTCGACGACGAGCTCGACGCGGGCACCATGGGTGGGCCGACCGCCTGGGTCTTCGGCAACGAGGCCTGGGGCCTGCCGGAGGAGACCCGGGCGCTCGCCGACGCCGTCGTACGGGTGCCGATCCACGGCAAGGCGGAGAGCCTCAACCTCGCCACCGCCGCGGCCGTCTGTCTGTACGCCTCGGCGCGCGCCCAACGCCCCCGCCGCACCACCGGCTGAGCGTCCCGCGCCCCCAGGCCCGTATCCGGCCGTCCGGCGCATCACAGCGGTGCGCTGCCGCAGGGTGTCGCTCCGTGACCGACGACTAGTAGGGTGACGGACTCGGGGCCCACTGCACCGGTTCGAGAGGTGGGGTACGGGAATATGGCAGTCGGCATGAGCAGGCCGCGCGAGTCGCACATCGGCCGCGCGGACAGCATCGCGACCGTCACAACGGTCGCGGACGCGGACGGAGCCATCGACCCCGACGACCTCCCCGACGGTCTCGTCATCGCCGACGAGACGGGCCGGGTCATCTGCTTCAACTCCGCCGCCGCCCGGATCACCGCCGTCCCCCGGGCCGCCGCTCTCGGCCGCCCGCTGGAACACGCACTGCCGCTGGAGGACCTGAAGGGCCGCCGCTGGTGGGCGCTGACCGACCCGTACGGCGGCCTCGCCACCCGGGTCGGACAGCCCGAGCGGAATCTGCTGCTTCCCGGCGGCCGTGAGGTGCTGGTCTCCGCCCGGTACGTACGCGAGCGCCCCACCGGGCCCGTACGCCGGCTGGTGATCAGCCTGCGCGGCACCGAGGCCCGCCGCCGCACCGAGCGCAGCCACGCCGAACTGATCGCGACCGTCGCCCATGAGCTGCGCTCCCCGCTGACCTCGGTCAAGGGCTTCACCGCGACCCTGCTCGCCAAGTGGGAGCGGTTCACCGACGACCAGAAGCGGCTGATGCTGGAGACCGTCGACGCCGATGCCAACCGCGTCACCCGGCTCATCGCCGAACTGCTCGACATCTCCCGGATCGACTCGGGGCGCCTGGAACTGCGCCGCCAGCCGGTCGACCTCTCCGCCGCCGTCGAGCGGCACATCCAGGCCCTCACCGCGACCGGTCTGGCCCCCGACCGGTTCCTCGTCCGCACCCGGCAGCCGCTGCCCGCCGTCTGGGCCGACCCGGACAAGGTCGACCAGGTGCTGGGGAACCTGCTGGAAAACGCGGTGCGCCACGGCGAGGGAACCGTCACCATTGAGGTCGCACCCGCACCCGTGACCAGCGACGAGAAGGGAACGGCCGTCACCGTGAGCGACGAAGGCCCCGGCATCCCCGAGGAGTCGATGGGCCGTGTCTTCACCCGCTTCTGGCGCGGGAGCAAGCGGGGCGGGACGGGACTGGGCCTCTACATCGTCAAGGGCATCGTGGAGGCGCACGGCGGCACGATCACGGTCGGCCGAGGGCCCGGCGGCGGTGCCGAGTTCCGATTTATTCTGCCCGTGGGGGCGCCGGCCTACCTGAAATAGGCGAGCTTGCGCAGCAATCAGGCAGGGTGGCGGTGGGCGACGGGAGGGCCTGAGCAGCCCGCGGGCCTCTTCGACCCCTCGCGGCCTTTAGACTCGACCTTTGGCACCTTTGTGTCCTCCAGTCGTCGAGCGGGGCCACGGGGGTCCGGGGGTATCCCCCGGTAAGAGCAGTATCAGCCAATCGGAAGCACGGGAAGAGATGTCGGCACCGAACAAGTCGTACGACCCAGTCGAGGTCGAGGCACTGAAACCGGAAGCGATCGAGCGCATGCGGGACGAGGCGTTCGCTGCCTTCGCCGCCGCGGGCGACCTCGACGCGCTCGCCCAGGCGAAGACCGCGCACACCGGCGGTACCTCGCCCCTGTCGCTCGCCAACCGGGAGATCGGCGCCCTGCCGCCGCAGGCCAAGGCCGAGGCGGGTAAGCGCGTGGGCCAGGCCCGCGGCGCCGTGAGCAAGGCCCTCGCCGCCCGTCAGGCGGAGCTGGAGGCCGAGCGGGACGCCCGTGTGCTGGTCGAGGAGGCGGTGGACGTCACGCTGCCGTACGACCGCACTCCGGCCGGCGCCCGCCACCCGCTGACGACCATCATGGAGCGCGTCGCGGACGTCTTCGTGGCCATGGGCTACGAGGTCGCCGAGGGCCCCGAGGTCGAGGCGGAGTGGTTCAACTTCGACGCCCTGAACTTCGTGCCCGACCACCCGGCCCGGCAGATGCAGGACACCTTCTTCGTCCAGGGCACCACGCCCGAGGGGAAGCCGACCGCGGGCGACGAGTCCGGCGTCGTGCTGCGCACGCACACCTCGCCGGTCCAGGCCCGCACCCTGCTCGACCGCGAGCCGCCCGTCTACGTCGTCTGCCCGGGCCGGGTCTACCGGACCGACGAGCTCGACGCGACACACACGCCGGTCTTCCACCAGATCGAGCTGCTCGCCGTCGACGAGGGCCTCACCATGGCCGACCTCAAGGGCACCCTCGACCACATGGTCCAGGCGCTCTTCGGCCCGGACATGAAGACCCGGCTGCGGCCGAACTTCTTCCCGTTCACCGAGCCGTCCGCCGAGATGGACATGGTCTGCTACGTCTGCCGCGGCGAGTCCGTCGGCAACCCGGACCGCCCCTGCCGCACCTGCGGCAGCGAGGGCTGGATCGAGCTCGGCGGCTGCGGCATGGTCAACCCCAAGGTGCTCATCGCCTGCGGTGTCGACCCCCAGAAGTACAGCGGATTCGCCTTCGGGTTCGGCATCGAGCGGATGCTGATGTTCCGCCACAACGTGGAAGACATGCGAGACATGGTCGAGGGTGACGTCCGGTTCACCCGGCCGTTCGGGATGGAGATCTGATGCGCGTCCCGCTTTCCTGGCTGCGGGAGTACGTCGACCTGCCGGCGACGGCGACCGGCCGTGACGTACAGGCCAAGCTCGTCGCCGTCGGTCTCGAGGTCGAGACCGTCGAGCAGATCGGCGCCGGCCTCAAGGGCCCCCTGGTCGTCGGACAGGTACTGACCATCGAGGAGCTGGAGGGCTTCAAGAAGCCCATCCGCTTCTGCACCGTCGACGTCGGCTCCGCCAACGGCACCGGTGAGCCGCAGGAGATCGTCTGCGGAGCCCGCAACTTCGCCGTCGGCGACAAGGTCGTCGTGGTCCTCCCGGGCGCCGTGCTGCCCGGCGACTTCGCGATCGCCGCGCGCAAGACGTACGGCAGGACCTCGCACGGCATGATCTGCTCCACCGACGAGCTCGGCATGGGCGACGACGGTACGCACGGCATCATCGTGCTGCCGCCGGAGCACGAGGTCGGCACCGATGCGATCGAGCTGCTCGAGCTCGTCGACGAGGTCCTCGACATCGCCGTCACGCCCGACCGCGGCTACTGCCTCTCCATGCGTGGCGTGGCCCGCGAGACCGCCATCGCGTACGGGCTGCCGCTGCGCGACCCGGCGCTCCTCGACGTTCCCGCGCCGAACGCGTTCGGTTACCCGGTGAAGATCGCCGACCCGATCGGCTGCGACAGGTTCACCGCGCGCACCGTCGTCGGCCTGGAGCCCGAGGCGCGTTCCCCGATCTGGCTGCAGCGCAGGCTGCAGAAGGCCGGGATGCGCCCGATCTCGCTCGCCGTCGACATCACCAACTATGTGATGCTGGAGCTCGGCCAGCCGCTGCACGCCTACGACCGCACCCGCATCGACGGGCCGATCGGGGTGCGCCGCGCCCAGCAGGGCGAGAAGCTCACCACGCTCGACGGGACGGTCCGCGTCCTCGACGCCGAGGACCTGGTCATCACCGACGACCGCGGCCCGATCGGCCTCGCGGGCGTCATGGGCGGCGCCAACACGGAGATCGCCGACGTCAAGAACGGTGAGAACACCACCGAGGTCGTCATCGAGGCCGCGCACTTCGACGCGATCTCGATCGCCCGGACCGCGCGCCGCCACAAGCTGTCCTCCGAGGCGTCCAAGCGCTTCGAGCGCGGCGTCGACCCGCAGGCCGCGGCCGCTGCCGCGCAGCGCACCGTCGACCTGCTGGTGCTGCTCGCCGGCGGCACCGCCGAGGCCGGTGTCACCGAGGTCACCGCCCCGTCCGCGCCCCGCACCATCGCGATGCCCGCGGACCACCCCGACCGGGTGGCCGGTGTCGCGTACGGCCGCGAGACCGTGGTACGCCGCCTCCAGCAGGTCGGCTGCGACGTCTACGGGCAGGACGAGCTCCTCGTCACTGTGCCGTCCTGGCGGCCCGACCTGAGCGAGCCGAACGACCTCGCCGAAGAGGTCATCCGGCTCGAGGGGTACGAGAACCTTCCGTCCACCCTGCCGACGCCGCCGTCCGGCCGTGGGCTCACCGACCGCCAGCGGCTGCACCGCAGGTTCGGCCGGGCGCTGGCCGGAGCCGGCTATGTCGAGGCCCTGAACTACCCGTTCATCGGCGACGCCGTGCTCGACCAGCTCGGACTCGACGCCGACGACGCCCGCCGTCGTACGGTCAAGCTCGTCAACCCGCTCTCCGACGAGGAGCCGGCGCTGCGCACCACGCTGCTGCCGGGCCTGCTCGGCGCACTGCGGCGCAACGACGGCCGCGGCAGCCACGACCTCGCGCTCTTCGAGACCGGTCTGGTCTTCAGGCCGACCGGCGACGAGACGCAGACCGAACGGCTGACCGTCGACCGCCGTCCCACCGACGACGAGATCGCCGGCCTGAATGCCGCACTGCCGCGTCAGCCGCGCCGCGCCGCGGTCGTCCTCGCGGGCGCCCGCGAGCAGGCCGGCTGGTGGGGCAAGGGCCGCCCGGCCGACTGGGCGGACTCCATCGAGGCCGCCCGCACGATCGCCCGTGAGGCCGGCGTCGAGCTGACCGTCCGCAGCGACCAGCACGCTCCGTGGCACCCCGGCCGCTGCGCCGCGCTGTTCGTGACGGTGGGCGGCGAGGAGACGCTCGTCGGACACGCCGGTGAGCTGCACCCGCGTGTCATCAAGGAGCTCCACCTGCCGGAGCGGACCTGCGCCATGGAGATCGAGCTCGACCTCCTGGAGCAGGCCGTCCACGGTGCGCTCCAGGCGCCGCGGATCTCCACCTTCCCGGTGGCGACCCAGGACGTCGCGCTGATCGTCGCGCAGGACGTGCCCGCCACGACGGTGGAGGATGCGCTGCGGGCCGGCGCCGGTCAACTCCTCGAATCGCTGCGGCTGTTCGACGTCTTCACCGGCGAACAGATCGGCGAGGGCAAGAAGTCGCTGGCGTACGCGCTGCGGTTCCGGGCCCCGGACCGCACGCTGACCGTCGACGAGGCCACGGCCGCCCGCGACGCGGCGGTCGCCCTGGCCGCCGAGCGGACCGGTGCGGTACTGCGCGGAGCGTAGTAGGCCCACGGCGACCGTCCGGCGGGTGCGCGTGCCTTCCCGGGCGCGATCTCACCTGCTGCCTCGACGGCATGGGAGGGATCCCTCGACGGGCTTGAAGGCAAGTGGTGAGGAGGGGGCGTATCCGGTGGACGGATACGCCCCCTCCTCCTGTGCTCGCCGAACGGCGGGGGACCGCACGCGGGCCCCGTCCCGGCCCGGGGGAACCCGGTTCCGGTACGGCCCCGCAGCCACCCTCCGATCAGTGGGCAGTGGGTCGTGCGATCCTGCGCCGCCCGCGCTGCCACGGAGTGTCGGGCAGGTCGGCAGGGCGAACGGCGCGGGTGCGGGTCGTCGACTGTACGAGGGGGAGCAGACGACCCGGCCGCCTCTTGCGAGGCGACTGATTCAACCGATCGGCGACCAGGCGCAACAGAGTGCGCAGCGGGACGGTTCGGGCATTCCGTTCACACCCCGTGTGAAACGTGCTCCACTGGGGCGACACGCCTCAAGGCGTATCCGGCGGAGGAGGGGCAATGGAGCCCAACATTCTGCTCGAGGCCCTGATCGACGAGGCGGGCGTCTCCCGGGCGGGCCTCGCCGCGCACGTCAATCGGGCCGGGCGTGCCCGAGGGCTGTCCCTGCGGTACGAACACACCGCCGTGGCACGCTGGTTGAAGGGCCAGCGCCCGCGCGGTCAGGTGCCCGACCTGATCTGTGAGGTGCTCGGCGACCGGCTGCACCGGCCGGTTTCGCTCGCCGACATCGGGATGGCGTGCCCCGGCGGCAGTGCACCCGTGCCGGCCTCCACGCTCACCGGGTTCGTCGAGCGGGCCACCGCGCTGTGGCGGTCCGACGAACAGCAGCGCCCGCACGTCCTCGCCTCGGCGGCCGTCACCGGTACGACGGCGGTGATGCCGGTCTGGGAGTGGGAGAACCCGCCGGAGGACGCCGATGTCTCCCGTGCCGGTACGACACGTGTCTCCCCGGCCGACATAGCGATGCTGCGTGCGGCCCGTTCCCACTACGAACTGATGTACCGCAGGGCAGGTGGCATCGCGACCCGTTCCCGCATTGTCGGTTTCCTCAACGCCGAGACCGCCCCGCTGCTGCGCGGCGGCTACAGCGATGCGCTGGGCCGCCAGCTGCACCGGGCGACCGGCGGGCTGGTGGCCGTCGCGGGCATCTGCGCCTACGACTCCGACGCGCACGGTCTTGCCCAGCGCTACTTCCACCAGGCGCTGCGGCTGGCCAAGGCGAGCGGGGACCGGGGGCTCGGCGGGTATGTGATCGCTCTGCTCGTCAACCAGTCGCTGTTCCTGGCGGAGTACCGGCAGTCCGTCGCGTTCGCGGAGGCGGCGCTGCGGGCCGCCGGCCGGGACATCACACCCGCGCTGGCCGCCGATCTGTACGCGATGCAGGCCAAGGCGTACGCCCATCTCGGCGACGGCCACAGTGCCCTGGAGCGCATCCGGCGCGCCGAGTCGGAGGCCGGACGCATCCGTCCCGGGCACGAGCCCGACGAGACGGGGTACGTCGAGCCGGGCCTGGTCAATGTGCAGGTGGCCGAGGCGCTGCTCCGCCTCGGCGATCTGCCGGGGGCGCGGGAGCACGCCGCCGCGGCGGTACGGACGCCGGCGCACGACCGGGGCCGCGTACACCGGCTGGCCATACTGACGCACATCGAGCTGCGGCAGGGGGAGGCGGACCGAGCGGCCGGCACGGCGGCCGAAATGGCGGAACGGGTCCGGGGGATGGAGTCGCAGCGGCTGCGGGACCGGCTGCGCGCGGTGCGCCAGGATCTGATCGCGAGTCGCTGCGCCGACGCGGAGCGGGCCGCCGAACTCATCGAAGGCGCGTTGCGCGTACCGCTCTGAACGTTCCCCTCCGGCGCTGCTCCTGCTGCGATGTTGCCACCAACATGTCGGAAGGTGGCAGAACTGTGCAGTGGACGAATCTGAACGAACAAACCGTGTATGAAAACCGCTGGTTCCGGGTCAATCTGGCGGACGTCGCACTCCCCGACGGCCGACACCTCGACCACTACCTCGTGCGGCTGCGCCCCGTCGCGGCGGCAACCGTCGTCAACGAGGCCAATGAGGTACTCCTGCTGTGGCGGCACCGGTTCATCACCGACAGCTGGGGGTGGGAACTGGCCGCGGGCGTCGTCGAGGACGGCGAGGACATCGCCGCCGCGGCCGCCCGGGAGATGGAGGAGGAGACCGGCTGGCGCCCCGGCCCGCTGCGGCCGCTGCTGACCGTGGAGCCGTCGAACGGCCTCACCGACGCCCGGCACCACCTCTACTGGGCCGAGGAGGCCAGCTGGACCGGGCATCCGCAGGACGACTTCGAGTCGTCGCGGCGCGAGTGGATTCCGCTCAAGCTGGTGCCCGACATGATCGCCCGGGGCGAGGTCCCGGCCGCCAACATGGTGGCCGGGCTGATGATGCTCCATCACTTACGGCTGGGGTGAGCCCGGACCACCGCCCGGACGGGACCCGGGCTCCGTGACAGCCACGCACGCGGGGCCGGCCGGGGCGTCCCCGGCCGGCCCCGTGCGGCCCCGATCAGCGGTCAGGAGTACGGGTAGAAGCCCGAGCCCGTCTTGCGGCCGAGCCGGCCCGCGTCCACCATCCGCTGGAGCAGCGGGGGAGCGGCGTACAGCGGCTCCTTGAACTCGGCGTACATCGAGTCGGCGACCGAGGCCACGGTGTCCAGACCGATCAGGTCGGAGAGCTTCAGCGGGCCCATCGGGTGGGCGCAGCCGAGCTCCATGCCGTTGTCGATGTCCTCGCGGCTGGCGATCCCCGACTCGAACATCCGGATCGCGGAGAGCAGATACGGGATCAGCAGCGCGTTGACGACGAAGCCGGAGCGGTCCTGGGCGCGGATCGGGTGCTTGTCGAGCACGTCCTGCACCAGGGCCTCGGCGCGCGTGACCGTCTCGTCGGACGTGGTCAGCGCGGGGATCAGCTCGACGAGCTTCTGCACCGGGGCCGGGTTGAAGAAGTGGATGCCGATGACCTGGTCCGGGCGGGAGGTCGCGACGGCCAGCTTCACCAGCGGGATCGACGAGGTGTTGGAGGCCAAGATCGCGTCCCGCCGGGTCACCACCTGGTCGAGCACCTGGAAGATCTCGGTCTTGACCTGCTCGTTCTCCACGACGGCCTCGATGACGAGATCGCGGTCCGCGAACTCGCCGAGGTCGGTGGTGAAGCTGAGGCGACCGAGTGTCTCGTCGCGCTCCACCTCCGTGATCTTGCCGCGTTCGGCGGCCTTGGAGAGGGAGTTGTGGAGCCGGGTGCGACCGATCTCCAGCGCCTCGCCGGTGGTCTCGGCCACCTTGACCTCGAGGCCGCTGCGGGCGCACACCTCCGCGATGCCTGCGCCCATCTGGCCACAGCCCACCACTCCGACGCGTGCAATGTCGGCCATAGAGTCCGTCACCTCGTGCCTTTCGCTGATCTCCGTTCGGCGGACACCCGTCTGATTCCGGGCCCTGCCTCGACCCCCCGACGTTACTCCGCGACCTATGGACCATGACGGGCCGGGGCGGGCATGCTCAGCGTTACGCCCGATACCAGGGTGATGGATGAGGACACAGAGACGGCAGGTGGCAACGGAATGCGGCAAATCGCCCGAAGGGGCTTTGTGGCGGGTGCGGCCGGAGTGGTCGCGGGGGTAGTTGCAGGAACCGCGGGGGCGGGTGAGGCCGTCGCCGTGACGCAGACTGTTCCAAAGGCCCGGACAGGTGCGTCGTCCGAGCAGCAGGCCCGCTCCCACTCCGTCGCCCGGCGTGAGCTGCGCGGCATGTGGGTCGCCACCGTCGCCAACATCGACTGGCCGTCCGCGCCCGGCCTGACAGCGGCGGAGCAGCAGGCCGAGCTGATCGACTACCTCGACGAGGCGGTCGACCGGCGGCTGAACGCCGTGATCCTCCAGGTCCGCCCGACCGCCGACGCGTTCTGGCCGTCGCCCTACGAGCCGTGGGCCCAGTACCTCACCGGGGTCCAGGGTCAGGACCCCGGCTGGGACCCGCTGGGCACGGCCGTCCGCGAGGCGCACCGGCGCGGCCTCGAACTGCACGCCTGGTTCAACCCGTACCGGGTCGCCAACCACACCGACCCGTCCCGGCTGATCCCCACCCACCCCGCACGTCTGCACCCGGACTGGGTCCTGCCGTACGGCGGGAAGCTCTACTACAACCCCGGACTGCCCGAGGTCCGCCGCTTCGTCCAGGACGCCATGCTCGACGCGGTCCGCCGCTACGACATCGACGCCGTCCACTGGGACGACTACTTCTACCCGTACCCGGTCGCCGGACAGGTCTTCGACGACGACGCCACGTACGCGAAGTACGGCGCGGACTTCCCGGACAAGGCCGCCTGGCGCCGCGACAACACCGACAAGCTGGTGCGTGAGACCGCCGAGCGGATCAAGAAGATCAAGAAGAACGTCCAGTTCGGGATCAGCCCGTTCGGAGTCTGGCGCAACGCCGCGACCGACCCGCTCGGCTCGGACACCAAGGCAGGTGTGCAGACCTACGACGATCTGCACGCGGACACCCGCGGCTGGGTCAAGAAGGGCTGGATCGACTACATCTGCCCGCAGATCTACTGGAACATCGGCTTCGCCGCCGCCGACTACGCCAAGCTGCTGCCCTGGTGGGACGAGGTCGTACGGGGCACGGGTGTCGATCTCTTCGTCGGGGAGGCGCTCTACAAGGCCGGTGACCCGGCCCAGCCGGCCGCCTGGCAGGACCCGGCCGAACTCTCCCGTCATCTGGACTTCGCCGCCGCCTACGACCAGGTGCGCGGCCATGTCTACTTCTCAGGGAAGGACGTCGTGACCGACCGGATCGGCACGATGGCGCAGGTGGTCGCCGACCACTATCGACACAGGGTGCGCCCTCCTCGCTGACCCGAGGGGGCCGGAGGGGAGCGCACCTGGCTGTGGTGGTGCGGTCGGGGATGGTCCGCCCGGGGGCCCTACAGGGTCTCCGGGCCCCGGTGCCGGACCACGGTGTGCTGAACGACGGTGTCAGGACCTGGCGAAACCAGGTGTTCGTGGCCGTCGTCGGCGCGGACGCGGTACGGGGGAGCGCCCCCGTCACCGAGCACTTCGACGATCTCTGCGACCCTGTCGTGCTGTCCCACGGTCCTGCCGTGCGTCAGCAGCCGGTCGCCCGGGTGTGCCTCCATCGGGAGTGACCTCCTCACGGGTGGCGGTCCTTGTCGACAAGTCTATGACCGGATGCCCTTGCGCACCGGGCGGACTACCGCCGAGCCCCCGACCGCTGGGTTGCCGCGATACAGACGAGCACGGCCACCGCCGCTACCGGCGCGGCCGCCGAGACCTCCTCACCGAGCAGCAGGAACGACCACACCAGAGTCAGCAGCGGCTGCGCGAGCTGAAGCTGACTGGCCCGCGGAACGCCGATCTCCGCCATGCCCCGGTACCAGATGTACAGGCCGACGAAGGTCGAACCCACCGCGACCCACACCAGGCCGATGATCCCGTGCGCGGTCAGCCGCACCGGCTCGAGGGGGAGCGCGACCGCCGCGCCCGCCACCATCAGCGGAGCCGCGAGGACCAGCGCCCAGCCGATCACCTGCCACCCCGGCATCACCCCCGCCAGCCTGCCGCCCTCCGCGTACCCCGCCGCGCACACCAGCAGACGACCGCGAGCCCGCTCCAGTGGCGGCGGTCCGGTATCGGGACCCGTCCCGCGAGCAGCATCCCGCCCGCGATCAGCGCGGCCAGCAGGCTGCGCAGGATCACCAGCGACCAGGGGCCGAAGCTCTCCAGCCCCCAGACGGTGGACGGAAACGTCAGCGAGAAGGCGACCACGCCGAGTCCGGCGAGAAGACTGCCGGTCCTGCCCGTCGGCGGGGCGACCGCTATCGGCGTGGATCGGGTAGCGCTATCCTTTGCTCTCATGCAGGAGCGTAGCAGCGTCGCCGAACTGACCAGTTCCCTACGGGCTGAGCTGAACCGCTACTCACCAGGTGGGAAGCTGCCGTCGAGTCGGGCTCTCGTGGAGCGATTCCGGGTCAGCCCCGTGACCGTCTCCCGGGCCATCGCGCAGCTCGCTGCCGAGGGGCTCGTCGTCACCCGCCCCGGCTCCGGCGCCTTCCGGGCGCAGCCCCGTACCGACGTGTCCCCGCCCGGCGACACCTCCTGGCAGGAGATCTCCCTCAGTGGCGACGGCGGCCCCGAGGTCGTGCCGCGAACCGTCGACGCGTCCGGTGTCCTGATCACACTCGTCGCACCGCCGCCCGGCGTCATCGAACTGAACGGCGGCTACCTCCACCCCTCGCTCCAGCCCGAACGGGCCCTCGCCGCCGCCCTCGCCCGGGCCGGCCGCCGCCCCGGCGCCTGGGGCCGCCCGCCCACCGACGGTCTCACCGAACTGCGCGCCTGGTTCGCCCGCGAGATCGGGCCCTCGCTCACCGCCGCCGACGTGCTGATCACCGCGGGCGGCCAGAGCGCCCTGGCCACCGCCCTGCGCGCCCTTGCCCCGCCCGGCGCCCCCGTCCTCGTCGAATCGCCCACCTACCCGGGCATGCTGGCGGCCGCCCGCGCCACCGGACTGCGGCCGGTCCCGGTGCCGGTCGACGCCGACGGGGTGCGACCCGAACTGCTCGCCGCAGCCTTCCGGGCCACCGGCGCGCGCGTTTTCGTATGTCAGCCGCTCTTCCAGAACCCGACCGGTGCGGTCCTCGCCCCGGCCCGGCGCGGCGAAGTCGTCCGGATCGCCCGCGAGGCGGGGGCCTTCGTCGTCGAGGACGACTTCGCCCGCCGGCTCGTCCACGACGACGCGGGCCCGTTGCCGGCGCCGCTTGCCGCCGACGACCCCGACGGCGTCGTCGTGTACGTCTGCTCCCTCACCAAGGTCACCGCACCCAGCCTGCGGGTGGGTGCGCTGGCCGCCCGCGGACCGGTACGGGAACGGCTGCGTGCCCTCCAGGTCGTCGACAACTTCTTCGTCCCCCGCCCGCTCCAGGAAGCCACCCTGGAACTGGTCGGCTCCCCGGCCTGGGGTCACCATCTGCGGTCCGTATCGACGGAGCTGAAGAACCGGCGGACCGTCATGACGGCCGCGCTGAGGCTGGAACTGCCCGACTTCTCGCTCCCGCACATCCCCGCGGGCGGCGGCAGTCTCTGGCTGCGGCTGCCGGACGCGGCGACGAGCGCGGACGAAGCGGCGTTCGTCTCGGCCGCACTGCGCGCGGGCGTCGCGATCGCGCCGGGCCGCCCCTACTACTGCGCCGAACCTCCGTCCGCCCAGGTGCGGTTGAGCTTTGCGGCCGTCGCCGGAGCGGGCGAGATCACCGAGGGAGTGCGCCGACTGCGCTCCGCCTGCGACAAACTCTTCGCCGCCTCCGGCCCGCACCATCTATCCTCCGGGCATGACTGACAGCCCCCAGCAGCGTTACGAGATCTCGTCCGATCCGGCCCGGCTGGACCCGGCCCGGATCCATCACTGGCTCTCCACCGACGCCTACTGGGCCCTGGGCCGTACCCGCGAGAAGCAGGACCTGGCGATCGCCGGCTCGCTCAACTTCGGTGCGTACGACACCATTTCGGGGGAACAGGTCGGCTACGCCCGGGTGGTGACGGATCACGCCACCTTCGCCTGGCTCTGTGACGTGTACGTCGACCGGCCGGCCCGCGGTCACGGTCTCGGCACCCGGCTCGCCGCCGCCGTGCGCGACCACCTCGCCCCGACCGGCCTCCGCAGGCTCACGCTCGCCACCGACGACGCCCACGGGGTCTACGAGAAGGTCGGCTTCAAGCCGTTGGGGAGCCCCGAGAAGTGGATGCATCTCCGGCTCGACGCCGTCGGATCCGTCTGACCAGGCGCCCCCTTGACCTGGGCGGGCGTTCCGCTCCACGATCTGCGCCATGAGTGTTCGAGTCTCGCTCGTCGCCGCGGCGCGCAGCTCCTCACTGCTCGCCGAGCGCTTCGACGACGACCGGCCGCTCGACCAGGCCGGCTGGCACGAGGTGCAGCTCGCCGCGCAGGCCCTGGTGCCCCTGGGTGCCGCCGAACTGCGCTACTGCTCGCCGACGGCACGCAGCCGCGCCACCGGGGAGGCGCTCGGTTACGCCCCGATGGCCCAACCGGCTCTGCGCGACTGCGACATGGGCCGCTGGCGCGGCTTGACCCTCTCCGATGTGGCGGCCCGCGAACCGGCCGCGGTGGACGCCTGGCTCGCCGACCCGCGCTCGGCGCCGCACGGCGGTGAACCCCTGCTCGCGTTCATCTCGCGGATAGGGGGCTGGCTGGACACCCGCCCCGCCTGCGAGGGTTCGATCGTCGCCGTCGCGGAGCCGGCCGTCGTCCGGGCAGCCCTCGTCTACGCGCTGGGGGTGCCGCCCTCGACGTACTGGAACGTGGACGTCCGACCGCTCTCCATCATCACGCTCATCGGCGGGCCGGGCCGCTGGTGCCTGCGGCTCGAAGCGGGACCCCGCTGATCCGGTGAACCGTTCCGCCGTGGGAGTTCCCGACATCTTCCCGCCGGTCCGACCAGTCGGTATGTTGCCCATCGACCCTGCACCACCAGGCATGTCCAGGCGAGGGAGGCCACCGTGCCGCAGATCCACGGCCACTGCGACGACCGATTCTCAGGTGTACGCGCCGCATTCGAAGCGAATTTCCGGGAGCGCGACGAACTCGGCGCGGCCGTCACGGTCCTGGTCGACGGGGAACCCGTGGCCGACCTCTGGGGCGGCTGGGCCGACGAGGCCCGGACCCGCCCCTGGGAGCGGGAAACCCTGGTCAACGTCTGGTCCACCAGCAAGGGCCCGACCGCGCTCTGCGCCCACATCCTCGCGGACCGGGGGCTGCTCGACTTCGACGCCCCCGTCGCCACGTACTGGCCGGAATTCGCCGCGGCCGGCAAGGAAGCCGTTCTCGTACGCCATCTGCTCTCGCACCGCTCGGGTGTGGCCGGGCTGCGCGAGCCGCACAGCCTGGACGACCTGTACGACTGGGAGGTGACCACCACCCGGCTGGCGGCGACCGAGCCCTGGTGGGAACCCGGAACCCGATCGGGATACCACGCGCTCTCGTACGGCTTCCTGGTCGGCGAGGTCATCCGCCGGATCACCGGACTGCTGCCGGGCGAGTTCCTCCGGCAGGAGGTCACCGGACCGCTCGGTATCGACTTCACCATCGGCCTTCCGGAGAAGGAGGCGGACCGCGTCGCGGAGCTCGTCGTGCCGAAGTCCGCCGCGGGCGAGCAGGCGGCGCTGTTCGCCCGGATGGCGCCGGTGGCCGTCGCTTCGCTGCTCAACCCGCCGACCGGCGCGCCCGCAGCCAATACGCCCGAGTGGCGGGCCGCCGAGATCCCCGCGGCCAACGGCCACGGCACCGCCCGCGCCGTCGCCGCGCTCTACGGGATCTTCGCCGGCCGGGGCCGGCTCGGCGACCGGCGGATCCTCTCCGAGGCGGCCGCCGAGCGAGCCCGCGAGGGTCAGGGCAGCTGCCGGGACCTGGTGCTCGGCATCGGCTTCGACCACGACACGGAGATCGCCCTCGGCCTGTGGCTGAGCGGCCCACAGGCCTCGTACGGCCCCAATCCGCGCGCTTTCGGTCATGACGGCGCGGGCGGCTCCTGCGGCCTCGCCGACCCGGAGGCGGGCGTCGCCCTGGGGTACGTCATGAACCGGATGGGCCCGCACATCGCAGACGACCCGCGCAAGATGGCGCTGATCGAGGCGGTGTACGAGGCGCTCTGACGTGTCGGCCGGGCCGGTTCCCCGGCCCGGCCGCGAGGCCGCTTCACAGGTGCCGGGCGCTCGGCCCCCGGCGTCGGCCACGAGAAGACGTGTGCCGCGGCGGGCTCGTGCGTGTGTCCGTATGTGATGCGGGGTGGGGTTCAGGCGAGCTGGGTGGGCTCGTCCCGCAGTCCGGCCCCGGTCTGCTCCCGGATCTCCCGGTCGTCCGCGTGACCGTGCACCGACACGGCCAGATCGCTCGTGGCGCGGACCACTTCCTCCGGCTCACCGGAGAGGGCAGGGGTGCATTTCGTCTCGCTGGGATACTCCCGGCAGTCGGTGACCTTCCGCATGAGGCACCTCCTTGCTCCCTTCCACTCTATTGCGGCCGTTCGCGCCGGGTCAGTCCTCCTGGCGTGCGCCGGCGGCGGCGAGCGTGACGGCCTCGGCGATGCCGGTCTCCGCGGTCGCCTTGTCGATGCCCAGCCCGCTCAGCACGCCAGAGCCGTCCTCGTGCTCCAGCAGGGCGAGCAGGATGTGCTCCGTGCCCACGTAGTTGTGGCCCAGCCGCAGGGCCTCCCGGAACGTCAGCTCGAGCACCTTGCGGGCCCCGGCGTCGTACGGGATGAGCTCCGGGAGCTCGTCCGCCGCGGGTGGCAGCGCCTCGGTCGCGGCCTGGCGGACGGAGTCCAGGGCGATGCCCTGCGCCTTGATGAATGCCGCGGCGAGCCCCTCCGGCTCGCTGAGCAGTCCGAGCGCCAGATGTTCGGGCAGGATCTCGTCGTTGTCTGCGGCGCGGGCCTCGTTCTGTGCGGCCATCACGACGTTCCGCGCCCGCGGGGTGAACCGGCTGAACCCCTGACCGGGGTCGAGGTCCGACGGTTCGCCGGGAGCCTTGGCGACGAAGCGCTTCTGGGCCGCCTGCCGGGTGACGCCCATGCTCTTGCCGATCTCCGTCCAGGAGGCCCCGGAGCGCCGGGCCTGGTCGACGAAGTGGCCGATCAGATGGTCGGCCACGTCACCGAGGTGGTCCGCGGCGATGACCGCGTCCGAGAGCTGCTCGAGAGCGTCGGAGTGGACATTCTTGATGGCCTCGATCAGGTCGTCGAGCCGAACCGGGTTCGTCATGCGTACGGGTTTCGTCATGTGTCAACCGTAGGTTGACGGTCATGCAGTGTCAATCATCGGTTGACACTGCATGGAAGACGGAAGGTGTGCGCAGACACGCAGAGCGCGCCGGACCGGCAGGTGGCCGGCCCGACGCGCTCGGGTGCGGTGCGCGAGGGGAGGAGTGGTGTCGCGTCCGGAGGGGGTCAGGCGGTGTAGTCCATCCCGGCCAGGCACCTCAGGTGCGCCCGCGAGTCCCTCGTACGGTCAGAGGACGCCGCAGTCGGCGATGGTGACCTTCGCCCGGGTCTTGCCGCTCTGCGAGCCGTAGCTCTCGATCTTCTTGACCAGGTCCATGCTCTCCTGGCCGTCGACCTCGCCGAACACGACGTGCTTGCCGTCCAGCCACGACGTCACGATCGTGGTGATGAAGAACTGCGAGCCGTTGCTGTTCGGGCCCGCGTTCGCCATCGAGAGCAGACCGGGCTTGTCGTGCGTGAGCTTGAAGTTCTCGTCGGCGAACTTCTCGCCGTAGATGCTCTTGCCGCCGCGGCCGTCGCCGCTGGTGAAGTCGCCGCCCTGGAGCATGAAGTCGGGGATGACCCGGTGGAAGGAAGAGCCCTTGTAGCCGAAGCCCTTCTCGCCGGTCGCCAGCGCGCGGAAGTTCTCCGTGGTCTTCGGGACCACGTCGTCGAACAGGTTGAACGTGATCCGCCCGGCGGGCTCGTCATTGATGGTGATGTCGAAAAAAACCTTGGTCGTCATGGTTCCATCCTGACATCCGGGCTGTCGGCCACCACCGCAAGGGGTGGCCCGAGGGCCCGATCGGCCGGGGGCGGCCAGGTGGGACCCCTGCGGGCGGGGTGCTCGTCATCGGGCGCCGGCGGAACTGCAGGGGTGTGCCGTCCGCGCCAAAAGGGCCGACTGGCACGCTCGGACTCGGCGGCGCGGCCGATCGGCTCGTGTACGCGGCCGATCGGCTCGTGTGGCCTTTGCATAAAAGTGCAGCGATGCGTATAGTCATGCCATCGACGAGGAGGATTTCGATGCCGGTACGTGCAGCGGTAGCAGGAGCGAGCGGATACGCCGGCGGGGAGCTGCTCCGTCTGCTGCTGGTTCACCCCGAGGTCGAGATCGGGGCCCTCACCGGCAACACCAACGCGGGGCAGAAGCTCGGCGCCCTGCAGCCCCATCTCCGGCCGCTCGCCGACCGGGTCCTGCAGCCGACCACCGCCGAGATCCTCGCCGGGCACGACGTCGTCTTTCTCGCCCTGCCGCACGGGCAGTCCGCCGCCGTCGCGCAGCAGCTCGGTGACGAGGTGCTCGTCGTCGACATGGGCGCCGACTTCCGGCTGACGGACGCCGCGGACTGGGAGAAGTTCTACGGGTCGCCGCACGCCGGGACCTGGCCCTACGGTCTGCCCGAACTGCCCGGTGCCCGCGCCGCGCTGGCGGGGTCCAAGCGGATCGCGGTGCCCGGCTGCTACCCGACGGCCGTCTCCCTCGCGCTCTTCCCGGCGTACGCCGCCCAGCTCGCCGAGCCCGAGGCCGTGATCGTCGCCGCGTCCGGTACCTCCGGTGCGGGCAAGGCGGCCAAGCCGCATCTGCTCGGTTCCGAGGTGATGGGCAACATGTCCCCGTACGGCGTCGGCGGTGTCCACCGGCACACCCCGGAAATGATCCAGAACCTCAGCGCCGCGGCCGGCGAGCCGGTCACGGTCTCCTTCACGCCGACCCTGGCGCCGATGCCCCGCGGCATCCTCGCCACGTGCAGCGCAAAGGCGAAGCCGGGTGTGAGTGCCGAGTCGGTTCGTACCGCGTACGAGAAGGCGTTCGCCGAGGAACCGTTCGTCGACCTGCTCCCCGAGGGGGAGTGGCCCGCCACAGCGTCCGTCTACGGTTCCAACGCCGTACAGATTCAGGTCGCCTACGACGAGGCGGCAGGCCGGATCATCGTCATCAGCGCCATCGACAACCTTGCCAAGGGCACCGCCGGCGGCGCCCTGCAGAGCATGAACATCGCCCTCGGACTCCCCGAGGACACTGGTCTTTCCACGATCGGAGTGGCACCGTGAGCGTCACGGCAGCACAGGGGTTCTCGGCGGCGGGTATCGCCGCGGGGATCAAGGAGAGCGGCAACCCGGATCTGGCCCTCGTGGTCAACAACGGGCCGCGCCGCGCCGCCGCGGGAGTCTTCACCTCGAACCGCGTGAAGGCCGCCCCCGTCCTCTGGTCGGAGCAGGTCCTCAAGGGCGGCCAAGTCACCGCCGTCGTTCTCAACTCCGGTGGCGCCAACGCCTGTACCGGCCCGCAGGGCTTCCAGGACACCCACGCCACCGCCGAGAAGGCCGCCGAGGTCCTCGTCGGCCACAGTGCCGGTGAGATCGCCGTCGCGTCGACCGGGCTGATCGGCACGCTGCTCCCGATGGACAAGCTGCTGCCCGGCATCGAGACCGCCGCCGCGGCGCTGAGCGAGCACGGCGGCGAGAAGGCCGCCATCGCGATCAAGACCACGGACACCGTCCACAAGACCGCCGTCGCGGGCGGCAACGGCTGGACCGTGGGCGGGATGGCCAAGGGTGCGGGCATGCTCGCGCCGGGACTCGCCACCATGCTGGTCGTCCTCACCACCGACGCCGATGTGGAAGCGGCCGGTCTTGACTCCGCGCTGCGCGCCGCCACCCGCACCACCTTCGACCGGGTCGACTCCGACGGCTGCATGTCGACCAATGACACCGTGCTGCTGCTGGCTTCCGGTGCGAGCGGTGTCACCCCGGAACAGGGCGAGTTCGCGGAGGCCGTACGGACCGTCTGCGCCGACCTGGCCCGGCAGCTGATCGGTGACGCCGAGGGCGCCTCGAAGGACATCCGGATCGAGGTCATCAACGCCGCGACCGAGGACGACGCCGTCGAGGTGGGCCGCTCCATCGCGCGTAACAACCTCCTCAAGTGCGCCATCCACGGCGAGGACCCCAACTGGGGCCGGGTCCTCTCCGCGATCGGCACGACGAAGGCGGCCTTCGAGCCCGACGAGCTGAACGTCGCCATCAACGGCGTCTGGGTCTGCAAGAACGGCGGCGTCGGCGAGGACCGCGACCTGGTCGACATGCGCTACCGGGAGGTCGAGATCACCGCCGACCTGGCCACCGGAACCGAGTCCGCCGTCATCTGGGCCAACGACCTCACCGCGGACTACGTCCACGAGAACAGCGCGTACAGCTCATGAGCGCGGCGCGGAAACACACCGCACTCCCGAAGGCGGAGATCCTCATCGAGGCGCTGCCCTGGCTGACCCGGCACAACGGCAAGACCGTCGTCATCAAGTTCGGCGGCAACGCCATGATCGACGAGGAGCTGAAGGCGGCCTTCGCCCAGGACGTCGTCTTCCTGCGGCAGGCCGGCCTCAAGCCCGTCGTCGTGCACGGGGGTGGCCCGCAGATCAGCGCCCAGCTCGACAAGCAGGGCCTGGTCAGCGAGTTCAAGGCGGGGCTGCGCGTCACCACGCCCGAGGCGATGGACGTCGTACGGATGGTGCTGGCCGGACAGGTCCAGCGCGAGCTCGTCGGCCTGCTCAACCAGCACGGCCCGCTCGCCGTCGGCATGACCGGCGAGGACGCCCACACCATCACCGCCACCCGGCACCGCCCCACCATCGACGGCGAACTCGTCGACATCGGCCGGGTCGGCGAGATCACCGCGATCGACACCGGGGCCATCCAGGCGCTGCTCGACGACGGCCGGATCCCGGTCGTCTCCTCCATCGCGCGCTCCGCCGACGACAACCACGTCTACAACGTCAACGCCGACACCGCGGCCGCCGCACTCGCCGCCGCGCTGAACGCCGAGACGCTGATGGTCCTCACCGACGTCGAGGGCCTCTACGAGGACTGGCCCAACAGCGACGACGTGATCAGCAGGCTCACCGCGACCGAGCTGGAGAAGCTGCTGCCGGAGCTGTCCAGCGGCATGGTCCCGAAGATGCAGGGCTGCCTGCACGCCGTACGCAACGGTGTCGAGACCGCCCGGGTCATCGACGGCCGGGTCCAGCACTCGATCCTGCTGGAAATCTTCACCGACGAAGGCATCGGCACGATGGTCGTGCCCGACGCGGCCGACGTACCCGACGCACAGGGGGAAGCATGACCAACGCCGAGCTTTCGCAGCGCTGGCAGGGCTCGCTCATGGACAACTACGGCACCCCGCAGCTCTCCCTGGTCCGCGGCGAAGGTGCCCGTGTGTGGGACGCCGACGGCACCGAGTACCTCGACTTCGTCGGCGGCATCGCGGTGAACGCGCTGGGCCACGCCCACCCCGCCGTCGTCGAGGCCGTCTCGACCCAGATCGCCTCGCTGGGCCATGTCTCCAACCTTTTCATCGCCGAACCGCCCGTCGCGCTCGCCGAACGGCTCCTCCAGCTCTTCGGCCGGACCGGCCGCGTCTACTTCTCCAACTCGGGCGCCGAGGCCAACGAGGCCGCCTTCAAGATCGGCCGGCTCACCGGGCGGACCCATATGGTCGCCACCGACGGCGGCTTCCACGGCCGGACCATGGGCGCGCTCGCCCTCACCGGCCAGCCGAAGAAGCGGGAGCCCTTCCTTCCGCTGCCCGGCGACGTCACACATGTGCCGTACGGCGACGTCGACGCCCTCCGGGCCGCCGTGACCACCGACACCGCGCTGGTGATCATCGAGCCCATCCAGGGTGAGAACGGTGTGGTCGTCCCGCCCAAGGGCTATCTGGAGGCGGCCCGGGAGATCACCCGGGCCACCGGCACCCTGCTCGTCCTCGACGAGGTGCAGACCGGTGTCGGCCGGTGCGGCCAGTGGTTCGAGTACCAGGCCCACCAGGGCGTCGAGCCCGACATCGTCACCCTCGCCAAGGGGCTCGGCGGCGGGCTGCCGATCGGCGCCACCGTCGCCTTCGGCGCGACGGCCGACCTGCTGAAGCCCGGCCAGCACGGCACGACGTTCGGCGGCAACCCGATCGCCTGCGCCGCCGGTCTCGCCGTTCTGGACACACTCGCCGCCGACGGCGCCCTGGACCGGGTGAAGCGGCTCGGCGAGAGGATCCGGGACGGTGTCGAGGCCCTGGGGCACCCATTGGTCTCCCACGTCCGTGGCTCCGGTCTGTTGCTGGGTATCGTGCTCACCGAGCCCCTTGCGCCGCAGGTGCAACAGGCGGCTCAGGGAGCCGGACTCCTGGTGAACGTGCCCGCCCCCGATGTCGTACGGCTCATGCCGCCGCTGATCATCGGTGACGCAGAGGTGGATGCGTTCCTGGCGGCACTGTCCGGCGCTCTCGACGCGGCACACGGGGACGGACAATCCGGAGAGAAGCGCTCCGGAGAATGAGGCGACGACGATGACCGAGGCGCAGGAATCCGAGTTCGGCGGGCCGTCCGTGCCGCAGACCCGCACGGCACGCCACCGCCGGATCGTGGACATCCTGAACCGGCTGCCGGTGCGCTCGCAGAGCCAGCTGGCGAAGCTCCTGGCCGACGACGGACTGAGCGTCACCCAGGCGACGCTCTCCCGCGATCTGGATGAACTGGGCGCGGTGAAGATCCGCAACACCGGCGGCGAGCTGATCTACGCCGTGCCGAGCGAGGGCGGCTTCCGCACCCCGCAGGCACCCCTCGGCGAGTCCGCAAAGGAGGAGCGGATGCGGCGCCTCTCCTCCGAACTGCTCATCTCGGCGGAGGCCTCGGCCAACCTCGTGGTGCTGCGTACGCCCCCGGGCGCGGCCCAGTTCCTGGCCTCGGCCATCGACCAGGCGGAGCTGCACGACGTCCTCGGCACCATCGCGGGCGACGACACGCTGATGCTGATCAGCCGGGACCCGGCGGGCGGTCAGGGGCTCGCCGACCACCTGCTGCGGCTGGCACAGAACAGTCGCTGAGCGGCCCGGAGAGACGGATCAGTAGCGGGTGATCGCGGTCGTGCCCGAATGGGTCCCGATCGCGATGTGCGGTCGGCGGGCCGGGTCCGCCCAGGCCAGGATCCGATCCATCGAAGGCGCCGGTACCGAGACGCAGCCGGCGGTCGCACCGCTCCCGTTCACATGCAGGAAAATCCCCGCACCCCGGCCGCGCACCGGCCGGTCGTAGTTGAACCCGATGACCAGTGCGCGGGCGTACTGCTTCGGGTACGCGACCAGATGCTCGGCCTCGCCGGCCCCGCAGTCCG